>MFSU01000095.1:0-9355 GCA_001785115.1 Candidatus Muproteobacteria bacterium RBG_16_65_34 | reverse complement strand
AGTCCTCAGTCCCCAGTCCTCAGTCCTCAGTCCTCAGTCCTCAGTCCTCAGTCCTCAGTCCTCAGTCCTCAGTCCTCGCCCCTCGCTTCTCGCCCCTCGTACCTCGTCCCTGCTTTATTCCCACCGATCGTCCCTGATCTGGATGCGCCCGTCCTGCACCCGCAGCGGAAACGCATACACCGGCTCGTACGCGGGCGGGGCGGTGACCTCGCCGGTCTTTATGCGAAACCGCGCGCCGTGGCGTGGGCAGACGATCTCCTCGCCCTCGATCTTGCCGCTGGCGAGCTCCTCGCCGTCGTGGGTGCAGACGTCCTCGATGGCATGGAAGCTGCCGCCGAGATTAAACAGCGCGATCTTCGCGTCCTCGACGTACACCACCTTGGAGCCGCCGGGCGGGATCTCATTCACACCGGCCACATCGACCCAATCCGCCATGATCTTGTCTCTGTTATATGAAACCTCTGTGCCCTCTGTGCTCTCTGTGGTGAAACCTAAATCAATCCGAGCTGGAGCTTCGCCTCCAGCGGCATGCGCTCCATGGTCCACGGCGGATCCCACACCAGTTCCACGGTCGCGTCCGTCACGCCCGGGACTTCACGGACCGCCTGCTCCACCGTGCCGGGGAAGGACTGCGCCACCGGACAGGCGGGCGTGGTCAGCGTCATGGTGATGTGAACCTTGCCCGTCTTTTCGTCGATCTCGAGGCCGTAGATGAGACCGAGGTCGTAGATGTTCACCGGGATCTCCGGATCGTAGATCGCGCGCAGGGCGGCGATCAGCCGCTCCCTCAGGCCGGCGGCGTCGCCCGCGTGCTCCATCGTCGTACTTGCGAGCTCAGGATGCATGGCCCACTCCGCAATTGGGTATCGGATCTTCGGTCGTCACGGTCTCGGCGCGCTGCTCGAGCGCGGCGCGCATCGTGTGCCACGCCAGGGTCGCGCACTTCACGCGCATCGGGTACTCCTGCACACCCGCCAGAACCGCGAGCTTGCCGACCTCACCCGCCGGTCCCTCGTGGGTCAGCATGCCGTGCACGCCGCGAAACAGCGCCTCGACCTCGGCCACGGTCTTGCCCTTCACCGCCTCGGTCATGAGCGAGGCCGAGGCCGTCGAGATGGCGCAGCCCGCCCCCTCGAAGCCCGCGTCCCGGACCACGCCGTCCTCGACCTTGAGATGGATGCTGAACTCATCGCCGCACAGCGGATTGAACCCGTGCGCGTGGTGTGTCGCCCCCGGCGGGTTCTTCAGGAAATTGCGCGGGTGGCGGTTGTGGTCGAGGATGACCTCCTCGTAGAGCGCGCGCAGATCGGACATCAGCGGAACACCTCTTTCACCTTGTGCAGCGCCGCGACCAGGGCGTCGACCTCGGCGCGCGTGTTGTACAGCGCGAACGAGGCGCGCGCGGTCGCGGGCACGCCGAAGCGGCGCATCACCGGCATGGCGCAGTGATGCCCCACGCGGATCGCCACGCCCTCGTGATCGACGATCGTGCCGATGTCGTGCGGATGCACCCCCGCGAGCGCGAACGAGACGATGGCGGCCTTGTGGCGCGCGGTGCCGATCAGGCGCACGCCGGGAACATCCGCGAGCGCGCGCGTGGCGTACGCCAGCAGATCCTGCTCGTGCCGCTCAATCGCCCCGAGGCCGAGGTCCTTAAGATAGTCGATCGCCGCGCCCAGGCCGATCGCGCCGGCGATGTGCGGCGTGCCGGCCTCGAACTTGTAGGGGATATCGGTGTACACGGACTTCTCGAAGCTCACGACCTTGATCATCTCGCCCCCGCCCTGATACGGCGGCATGGCCTCGAGCAGCTCGGCCTTGCCGTAGAGCACGCCGATGCCCGTCGGGGCGTAAAGCTTGTGGCCCGAAAAGACATAGAAATCGCAATCGAGCGCCTGCACGTCCACCGGCAGATGCGCCGCCGCCTGCGCGCCGTCCACGAGCACGCGCGCGCCCGCGGCGCGGGCCGACCGGATCATCTGCGCCACGGGATTGATCGTGCCGAGCGCATTCGAACAGTGCGTCATGCCGACGAGCTTCACGCGCCCGGTCAGAAGCCGCTCGTACTCATCGAGCCGCACCTCGCCGGCGTCGTCGATGGGCACCACTTTGAGCCGCGCCCCAGTCTGCTCACACAGCATCTGCCACGGCACGATGTTGGAGTGGTGCTCGTGCTCCATGAGCAGGATCTCGTCGTCCGGCTTGAGGTTCGCCCGGCCCCAGGACTGGGCCACGAGGTTGATGGCCTCGGTCGCGCCGCGCACGAACACGATCTCCCGCGCCGAGCGCGCGTTGATGAAACTCTTCACCTTGGCGCGCGCACCCTCGAACGCCGCCGTGGCGCGCGCGCTCAGGGCATGCACGCCGCGGTGCACGTTGGCGTTGTCATGGCGGTAGTAACGATCGAGCGCTTCGATCACCGCGCGCGGCTTCTGGGTCGTCGCGGCGTTGTCCAGATACACGAGCGGTCGGCCGCGCACCTGCTGGTGCAGAACCGGGAAATCCGCGCGCACCTGCGCGACGTCCAGCGCCGTCGAGTGCGTCTCGCGCGCGACGATCTCGCGCGCGGCGCTCATAGCAGCTCCTCCACGGGCGCGCGATGCATCAGGCTTTCGATCAGGCGGCGTTCGAGCCGCTCGCGCACGGGGGCAAGCGCGATGCGGGCGAGCACGTCGCGCGCGAAGGCGTAGGTCAGCAGATCGCGTGCCTGGGAAGCCTCGATCGCCCGCGAGCGCAAGTAAAAGAGCGCGTCCTCATCGAGGTTGCCCACGGTCGCGCCGTGCGCGCACTTGACGTCATCCGCGTAGATCTCGAGCTGCGGCTGGCTGTCGGCCTCGGCATCGCGCGAGAGCAAAAGGTTATTGTTCACCTGCCGCGCGTCCGTGTGCTGGGCGTCCGGGTGCACCACGATGCGGCCGCGGAACACGGCGCGCGCGCGCCCGTCGAGCACACCCTTGTAGAACTCGCGGCTCGTGCCGCGGGGCTTCACATGATCGATGTGCGTGTGGTTGTCCACGTGGCCGCGGCCGCCGACGACATACAGCCCGTTCAGCGTGCATTCGGCGCCTTCGGCCTCGAGCGCGGCGCGCACGTCGTTGCGCACGAGCCTGCCGCCCAGATCGACCGCGTGCGCCGTGAGCCGGCTGTCGCGCCCGAGACGCGCGTGCAGGCCGCCGACGTGGTAGGCGTCGCCGGCCTCTTCCTGTAACCGGTAATGCTCGACGGCGGCGTTGGGTCCGACCGCGACCTCGGTCAGGGCGTTGGTAAAGTACGCCGCCGCGCCCAGAGTCACATAATGCTCGATCACCGCCGCGCGGCTGCCCTCCTCGGCCACGATGAGGTTGCGCGGCGTGAGCATTTTCGATCCGGCGGCGGGGGTGACGACATACAGCAGATGAATCGGCTGCTCCACCTGCACGCCCGGCGCCAGATGAATGTAGACGCCGTCCGCCGCGAGCGCGGTGTTGAGGGCCGTGAAGGCGTGGGCCGACTCGCCGGCGATGCGCCCGAAATAAATCTCCAGGGCCTGCGGCTGCCGGATCAGCGCCTCGGCCAGGCTGGCCACCGTTGCGCCCTTGGGCAGGGCCCCGAGCCGGGACCGCTCCGCGGAAAAACAGCCGTTCACGAAAACGAGCTTGTGGCCCGGAAGGTTTTCGAACCAATAACGCGAAAGCTGCGCGCCGTCCGCGCCCGCAGGATCGCGCGCCGCAGAGGTGAAGCCGGCGCGCACGATGGGCGCGACATCGGTGTACTTCCATTCCTCGTTGCGCGTCGTGGGAAACCCGAGCTGATCGAAGCGTGCGGCAGCCTCGCGCCGCAGCGCGCGCAGCCACAACACCTCCCGCGTCTCCGTCTGCCTGGCAAACGCTGCCAGGGTGTCCAGGTAGGCCGCTTTGCCCTCGTTGACCGGATTCATGAGTTCACCTCCCAATTCATGCGGACGCGGCCGCGCCTTCCTGGGCGACCCAGCCGTAGCCCTGGCGATCGAGCTCCTGCGCCAGCGTGCGGTCGCCGGACTTCACGATGCGCCCGGAGGCGAGCACGTGCACGTAATCCGGGACGATGTAGTTGAGCAGGCGCTGATAGTGGGTCACCAGAACGATGGCGCGCTCCGGCGAGCGCAGGGCGTTCACGCCGCGCGCGACGACCTGCAGCGCATCGATGTCGAGCCCGGAGTCGGTCTCATCCAGAATCGCGAGCCGCGGTTCGAGCAACGCCATCTGCAGGATCTCGTTGCGCTTCTTCTCGCCGCCGGAGAAGCCCTCGTTGACCGAGCGGTACAGAAACTCCTCGGGTATCTCCGCGAGCTTCATCCGCTCCTTGACGAGCGCGATGAAGTCCAGGGCGTCGAGCTCGCTCTCGCCGCGCGCCTTGCGCACCGCGTTGAGCGCGGCCTTGAGCATATAAATATTGCTCACGCCGGGGATCTCCACCGGATACTGGAACGCGAGGAACACGCCTTCGCGCGCGCGCTCCTCGGGTGCGGACGCGAGCAGGTTCTTGCCCCGGTAGATCACCTCGCCCTGCGTAACGACGTAGTTCTCGCGCCCGGCGAGCACGTTGGCGAGCGTGCTCTTGCCCGAGCCGTTCGGTCCCATGATGGCGTGCACCTCGCCCGCCTTCACCTCGAGGCTCAGACCCTTGAGGATCGGCTTGCCGTCCACGCTCGCGTGTAAATTCTTGATCGATAGCATCGTTTTACTCCGTAATCGGTAAACTGCGTGAGGGGTGAGGAGTTAGGAGTGAGGCGCAAAAGCTTTCTTTTTACCCCTCACACCTCACCCCTCACTCCTCACCTCTTATCCAACCGCCCCCTCCAAGCTCACGCTCAGCAGCTTCTGCGCCTCGACCGCGAACTCCATCGGCAGCTCCTTGAAAACCCGCTTGCAGAACCCGTTCACCACCATGTTCACGGCGTCCTCCGAGGAGAGTCCGCGGCTCTGTAGGTAAAAGAGCTGATCCTCGCTGATCTTGGAGGTCGTGGCCTCGTGCTCGACCTGGGCCGTGGGGTTGCGCACCTCGATGTAGGGGAAGGTGTGCGCGCCGCATTTGTCGCCCATGAGGAGCGAGTCGCATTGTGTGTGGTTGCGCGCGCCCTCCGCGCCCTTCAGGATCTTCACCAGCCCGCGGTAGGTGTTTTGCCCGCGGGCCGCGGAGATGCCCTTCGAGACGATCGTGCTGCGGGTGTTGCGGCCGATGTGGATCATCTTGGTGCCGGTGTCGGCCTGCTGGAGGTTGTTCGTGACGGCGACCGAATAGAACTCGCCCACGCTCTCCTCGCCCTCGAGGACCACGCTCGGGTACTTCCAGGTGATCGCCGAACCCGTCTCGACCTGGGTCCAGGAGATCCTGGCGCGCGGGCCGCGGCAGATGCCGCGCTTGGTGACGAAGTTGTAAATGCCGCCGCGCCCCGCCTCGTCTCCCGGGTACCAGTTCTGGACCGTCGAGTACTTGATCTGCGCGTCCTTGAGCGCCACCAGCTCCACCACCGCCGCGTGCAACTGGTTCTCATCGCGCATCGGCGCGGTGCAACCCTCGAGGTAGCTCACGTAGGCGCCCTCGTCGGCGATGACTAAGGTGCGCTCGAACTGCCCGGACTTGGAGGCATTCATGCGGAAATACGTGGAGAGCTCCATCGGGCAGCGCACGCCCTTCGGCACGTACACGAAGGAGCCGTCGCTGAAGACCGCGGAGTTGAGCGCGGCGTAGAAGTTATCGGTATGGGGCACGACGCTCCCAAGGTACTTCTGCACCAAGTCCGGGTGCTCGCGCACGGCCTCGGAAAACGCGCAGAAAATGATCCCGATGCGCGCCAGCTTGTCCTTGAACGTGGTCGCGACCGACACGCTGTCGAACACCGCGTCCACCGCCACGCCGGCGAGCGCCTCGCGCTCATGCAGCGGAATGCCGAGCTTCTCGTAGGTTTCGAGCAGCTTCGGGTCGACCTCGGCGAGGCTCTTGGGCCCGTCCTTCTTGGTCTTGGGCGCGGAGTAATAGACGATGTCCTGGTAGTCGATGGGGGGGTGCTTTACATGCGCCCAGGAAGGCGGGTTCATCGTGAGCCAGTGCCGGAAGGCCTTGAGCCGCCATTCGAGCATGAACTCGGGCTCGCCCTTCTTGGCGGAGATCAGGCGGATAACATCTTCGTTGAGCCCGGGCGGGAGCGTATCGGCCTCGATATCGGTCACAAAGCCGGCCTGGTATTCGCGTTTGAGCAGACTGTCGAGGGACTCGGTCGCTACGGACATCGTTGATCTCCCAAGTCCTCCCCAGCGAACTTGCTGGATGAATGACCCTAACTGGGGTACGTAAAAGCTTAGTGGTTTACTCGGATATGAGAATATGGTTGTTGAGTATATTAGTCAACAATTATCTTCGTGGAAAGACTGAGGCCGGATTCCGGGGGACAGGGGAAAAGCTCGACGCGGCCGCCCAGCCGTGCGGGCGCGCCAACTATTTTGGACAGCTCGGTGCACGCCCCCGCCCAGCACAGCCGATAGTCCCCGGCGTAAGGCGAGGTCGTCAATATCACTTTGGGCAGGGGTCCGAGCGCCGGGGTATAGCGCCACCAGCCCTCGCGCCACACCGCCTGCTCCGGCGGTTCCATACCCGCGCCATTACCCTGCACGCGCGCTTCGGTGAGCACAAGCCGCCCGTCCCGGATGACGTAGTCCTCCTCCCAGGGAATTTTCTCCACGGAATGGGTCCACGCGAGCGTCAGGCGCTCGGCCGGGATGCTGGCCTGGATCAGCGCCACCGCGACCCCGAGGCAGAATCCGCTCATACCGCGCCGCCGCGGCGCGCCCGCAACAGGTGGTAACCGACCACGGCCGCGCCCAAGCCGAAGCCGACTTCGTCCGTGACCGGCAGCGCGACCACCAGCAGGAACGCGGCCGCGGCGGCGAGCGCGCGCTCCGGCCAGCTGAGCGCGGCGTGCAGATACCCGACCGCCGCCGCGCCCCACAGCCCCACCGCCACCAGCGCCTTGAACGTGACGTAGACGACGGCGCCCCAACTGTCCGACTGCAGCATCAGCGCCGGGTCGTACACCGCCATGAACGGCACCACGAATCCGGCGATGGCGATGCGCAGGCACAGCAGCCCGATGCGCATGGGCGAGGCCTTGGCGATGGCGGCCGCGGCGAAGGCCGCGAGCGCCACCGGCGGCGTGAGGTCGGCCATGATGCCGAAGTAGAACACGAACATGTGCGAGACCAGCAGCGGCACGCCCATCTGGAGCAGCGCCGGCGCGGCCACCGAGCTGGTGATGATGTAGTTCGGGATCGTCGGGATCCCCATACCGAGCACAAGGCTCACGAGCATGGTAAACACGAGTCCGAGCAGCAGGTTGCCCTGCGACAATCCGACCACGGTGGTCGCGATGGAGCTCGCGAGCCCGGTGAGCGTGAGCATGGCGACGATCACGCCGACGATGGCGCAGGCGATGCCGACGGCGAGCGAGCCCTTGGCGCCCTCGACCAGCCCCACGAGTGTGAGGTGCAGTGTGGCGCGCCCGCCGCGCTGGAACAGGTTGCCGAGCACGAGCAGCCCGATGAGCGCGAGCACGATCTCGATCCCGGCGGCGAAGAAGCCGGCCGCGAGCGCGCCGAGCGCTACCCAGAACACCATGCGCAGGCCATAGGGCCCGATAACCATGGCGACCGGCCGCCCGAGGATCAGCACCGCGGTAAGCGCGAGCCCGAGCATTCCCGCGAACAGCGGCGTGTAGCCCGTGAGCAGCACGTAGACCAGCGCCGCGAGCGGCAACAGCAGCGGCCAGTGCTCGCGCAGCGCCGCGAGCGCGCTCGGGCACTGCTCGCGCGAAAGGCCGAAGAGCCCGAGGCGCCCGGCCTCGAGGTGCACCATCCAGAACACCGTGGCGAAGTACAGGATCGCCGGGATCGCCGCGGCCTTGGCGATCTCGGCATAGGGCACGTCGATGGTCTCAGCCATGATGAAGGCCACCGCCCCCATCACCGGCGGCATGATCTGCCCGCCCATGCTCGAGGTCGCCTCCACCGCGCCGGCGAACTCGGGCCGAAACCCGAAGCGCTTCATCAGATTGATCGTGAACTGCCCGCCCATCACCACGTTCGCCACACCCGAGCCGCTGATCGTGCCCATGAGCGCCGAGGACAGCACCGACACCTTGCCCGGCCCGCCGCGGTGGTGCCCGACGAGTCCGAGGGCGACGTCGTTGAACAGCTTGATCATGCCGGCCTGCTCGAGCAGACTGCCGAACAGGATGAACAGGAATATATAGGTGGCCGACACCATGGTGGGCGTGCCGTAGATGCCCTCGGTGCCGAGGTAGAGCTGGTTCACCACCTGGTCGAAGCCGTAGCCGCGGTGCCCGAGCCCGCCCGGCAGGTACTCGCCGAGCAGCCCGTAGGCGAGGAACAGGCCGCAGAGGACGGTCAGCGCCGGGCCCATCACGCGCCGCGCCGCCTCGAACACCAGCACTACCGCGACGCTCCCCACCGCGAGGTCCGCCATCGAGGGCTCGCCCGAGCGCTGGATCAGCTCGGTCTGGAACACCCAGTGATAGAAACCGAGGGCGAAGGCCGCCGCGCCGAGCAGCCAGTTGTGCCACGGCACGCTCGCCTGCGGCGAGCGCCGGGTGGCCGGGTACAGCGCGAACGCGAGCAGCATGAGGAAGGCGACGTGCATCGAGCGCAGCACGATGCTCGCGAGCGGGCTGAAGGCGGCGTTCCAGAGCTGGAACGCCGCGAACGCCACGGCGATGGCGAAGATAAACCGGGCGTCGCGCCCGACGGGGTGGCGCTGGCGCGCGTCCTCGCCGGCCGAGGGCTCGACCTCGACCGGCGCGCTGATGACGGCGGTAGTCTGCATGCCGGCGGCCGGGGCCGACGACTTGCTACTTGATGACCCCGACCTCGCGGTAGTACTTCTCGGCGCCGGGGTGCAGCGGGATCGGCATGTCGGCCGCGGCGCGCTCGCGCTTGATGCTCTTCGCCGCGGCGTGCGCCGCGACGAGCTGATCGAGGTTCTCGTACATCGACTTGGTCATGCGGTACACGACGTCGGCGCTCACGCCCTCGTGCGTGACGAGGAAGTTGATCACGGTGGCCGTCGGCACCTCGCGGGTCTGACCTTTATAGACGTCGGCCGGCATCGCCGCCGGCAGATAGGCCTTGTCGCCGATCTTCGCGACCACCTCGGGCGGGACCGGTATGAACACCACGTCCATGCTGGCGGCGAGATCGCGCAACGCCGGGTTGCCGAGACCGGCCGACTGCAACGTCACATCGATCTGGCGGTTCTTCAGCAGCTCCACCGACTCGGCGTACGGCAGATATTCGACCTTGGAGAAGTCCTGGTAGCGGATGCCGGC
>MFSU01000094.1 GCA_001785115.1 Candidatus Muproteobacteria bacterium RBG_16_65_34 | reverse complement strand
TCTTTCTGCGCTCCTTGTCTTCAATACGTTGAGTGGGAAGGTATTTCATTTGGGAAAGGCGGGGAAACATCAGGGGAGAGGGAGGCGAGCCGTCGCGCGCTGATGCGCGATCTTCTTCACTCGGGGGCGAGTCGATGCGCACTTGTGCGCGCACTGGTTCACTTGGGGAGAGGGCAAAGGGTGAGGGAGGCCGGCCCTCATCCCCATCCCTTCTCCCGCAGGGAGAACCCTCACCCCTTGCCCTCTCCCGCTGATGCGGGAGAGGGGGAGTTGGAAGAAGGCCCGTATGGCTGGAGGCGAGCCGATGCGCGTTTGGGCGCGCACTCGTTCACTTTGGGAGAAAAGCGACACGCACTATTTGGTGGCCGGATCAGTAACCTGTGTTTATCCGCGGTTTCGTTCGAGTTTTCTTTATTCTTCGCCCTCCTCTTCCTCTTCTTCCTCCGCACCCTTGTCTTCGCCTCCTTCCCGCAGCGGCGCGTCCCAGTCCTCGCGCGTCATATTGGTCTCGGTGTAGCCAAGATCGTCGCGTTCGACGTCGTCCACCGGGCCGGTCCAATCCTCGGGTGGCTCGATCGGCTCGACATTGAGCTCGCGCCATTCGTCGAGATCGACCTCCTCGATATCGCCATCGAAGTGTTGAATCTCGACCGTTCCCGCTTCCCCGTCGATCGCCGTCACGTGGAACTGCTGGCCCTTGTCCAGGTGCCGGTACCACTGCGCGACGAGGGGCTCCTGATCTGTGGGCATGACACACCTCCTTTCGAGCGCGGCGGCATACCCGGGATGACGTCGGCGCCGACGATTTCATCGTACGCCTTGCCGCACCAGGCCCTTTGATATGGATCAAATTATCCATCCACCGTGCAGAGTAGCGTGGGAGATTGCGCAGGTTTACGCACAAGTATCTTATTGGGAACCGCTGTTATTTGAGTTATTGCGACAACGGCGCAAACAGCGCAAAGAAACCGGAACCGCAGATGAACGCGGATAAACGCAGATATGAAAAACTCTTTTGTTCCCCTTCCCGTTCTAAATCGGCGTTCATCTGCGTTTATCTGCGGTTGCATTCATTTATTTGTTTTTGATTGTTTTGAGCCTTCTTTGCGTCCTCTGCGTCTTTGCGGTAGATAATCGTATAAATCGGAACTTCCATATGGACCGCGAACCGCTCACCCTCTTCGCCCTGAACGCCTCGCGCGCGTTCGGCGAGGCGGTCGCCGCGCGGCTCGGCGTAGCGTTGGGCGCGCACGAAGAACGGGAATTCGAGGACGGCGAGCACAAGATCCGGCCGCTCGAAAACGTACGCGGCAAGGACGTGTACGCGATCCAGTCCCTGTATGCCGACGCCGCGCAGAGCGTCAACGACAAACTCATCCGGCTGCTGGTTTTTCTCGGCGCGCTCCGGGACGCCGACGCCGCGCACGTCACCGCGATCGTCCCCTACCTCGCATACGCGCGCAAGGACGCCAGGACGCAGCCGCGCGATCCGGTGACCACGCGCTATATCGCCCAGCTCTTCGAGGCCGTGGGCGCGGATCGCGTGGTGACGCTCGATGTGCACAACCTCGCGGCGTTCCAGAATGCCTTCCGCTGCCGCACCGATCACCTGGAGGCGACCGGGCTCTTCGCGCGCCACTTCGCCGCCGCCCTCGCGACGGACAAAAACGTCGCCGTGGTCTCGCCCGACCCGGGCGGGGTGAAGCGGGCCGAGCGGCTGCGCCAGGCGCTCGAACGCGCGTTGAAACGGGACATCGCCTCGGCCTTCATGCAGAAGACGCGGGCCAAAGGCGAAATGCGCGCGGGCAAGCTGGTGGGCGATGTCGCGGGTTGCGGCGTCATCGTCATCGACGATCTCATCAGCACCGGCGGCACGCTACGCTCCGCGGCGGAGGCGTGCAGGGCGCACGGCGCGACGCGCGTTTACTGCGCCGCGACCCACGGGCTCTTCACCGGCAACGCCAACCAGGCGCTGGCGGCGGAGGCCATCGCGTCCGTCGCCGTCACCGACACCGTCCCGCCGTTTCGGCTCGATCCGGCGCTCGCGGCGAAGAAGCTCACCGTGCTCTCGACCGCGGAACTATTCGCCCAGGCGATTCAGCGCATCCATAGCGGGGGGTCGATAGTTGAACTGCTGGAAGCATGAGGACTGAGGACTGAGGACTGAGTTTCACGGATTACGGATTACCGTTCACCGTTCACGAGCACGTTGGGGTGAGCACCGCGAACCCCAACATGACCCTCCCGTGTCGCCTTCACGCCGTCGCCCCGCACGCCGTCGATTTCAGATTTTGTTGGGGTTCATTTCATTCACCCCAACCTACGTACTGTGAGGACTGAGGGGTCGGGGTCGGTAAACGGTGAGCGGCACTGATCACGGATCACCGTTCACGAATCACGAATCACGATTCACAATCTCCCCCGCCAAGCGCAGGTAATCCGCCGTCAACGTCTCCCACTTGGGCCAGCCGGCTCGCTCCAACTCGCGCGTGTGCAGGATCGCGAGCCGCGCCCGCAGGCAGGCGCGGTAGGTCATGTAAAAGCGCACGAGCGCGGACGGCGGGCGGTCTCCGGTAATATCGGCATAGACGTCGAAGAGTCCCTCCCCGACCCAGGGCACGCCCAAACGCTCGCACTCCATGGCGAGCGAGGCAAGCTCGTCGGCGGCATCCACGATCCGGAACTGGCGGTTGAATTCGAGCCGGTCGAAGATCACCGGCGGACCCTCGAGACAGATATGCTCCGGCCGCAGATCCCCGTGACCCTCCACGATCCGTCCTTCCCGCACCCGGCGGTCAAACGCCTCGGGGGAATTCCTTATATATAGGAGTTGGTCCGCATGGACCGCCGCCACGAGCCCTCCCGGGAGCCCGTCGGCGTGTGCCGCCAGAACGTCGCGATTGATCTCGATCTTGCGCTCATAGTCCTGACGATATTCCTGCGCCGACACGGGGACGGGCGGGCTTTCACTATAAAAGCCGGCGAGCAGGGCGGCGACCGCGCGCACGTCCTCGCGCTCGAGCGCATGCTGCCTGACGACGGCATCCAGCATGCATCCGGCCGGCAGGCGGCGCATCTTCACGAGCCACTCGACGACCCGGCCCCCGCCCTCCACCCGCGCCTGCCCGTGCGCGTCCACCGCAAGCGCCGTCACACCGAGGTAGACGTCCGGGGCAAGGCGCCGGTTGAGGCGCAGCTCCTCCCGGCAGTTTTTTTCCCGCGCCTCCAGGGTGCTGAAGTCGAGGTACTCGTAGCGCACCGGCTTTTTCATCTTGTAGGCATGACGCTCGGTGAGAAACACCCAGGACATGTGGGTCTCGACCGATTCGATTCGCGCCGGCGGTTCCGGATAGGCCTGCGGATCCCGGAGCCATGCCACCTTGGCGCGCAGGTCCAGCTCCGCCTCCGCGGCGGGCGGTGCGACGCCCACCGGTTGGCTGCGTTCGTTCATCTTGGCCGCATTCCTTATATGTAGGGACACCTCCGCGCGTGCTTCCGAAGGGAGGCGGTGTTTTGCCTACGCCGTCACGCGGCGCTCGACGAGATAGCGGCGAAACCAGCCGCTCGCCAGCCGCGCCACCTCCTCGAGCGTCCCCGGCTCCTCGAACAGATGTCCCGCGCCCGGGACGATCGCAAGCTCCTTGGCGCACGCAAGCTGCTCATAGGCCGAGCGGTTGAGCTGGATCACGAGGTCATCGTCTCCGCCCACGATCAGCAGGGTCGGCGCCCTGACCCGCCCGAGCTCCGCCGCCGCCAGGTCCGGACGGCCGCCGCGCGAGACCACGGCCGCGATCTCCTCGCCCAGGGCGGCGGCCGCCTTGAGCGCGGCGGCCGCGCCGGTGCTGGCCCCGAAATAACCGACCGCAAGCCCGGTGAGCCGCGGCTCGCGCCTCGCCCACTGCGTGGCCTGCAAGAGCCGGCGCGTGAGGAGATCGATATCGAAACGATTCTCGTAGATCCGATCCTCCGTCTCCGTGAGCAGATCGAAGAGCAGCGTGGCGACGCCGTTGCCCCGTAGCGCCTCGGCGACAAAGCGGTTGCGCGCGCTGAAGCGGCTGCTGCCGCTCCCGTGGGCGAAGAGCACGATCCCCGCGCTCGCCGGCGCAAGCGCGAGCGTGCCGCCGTGGACGCCCTTGTCCATGGGGATGCGCACCTCCTGCTCGCCCGGGATTTCAGTTCGTCCGATCATGACGCATCAACGCGACGACCTCCTCGTCCGACACCTGCGGGAAGTCGTCGTAATAGGCGCCCACCGCGCCCAGGTAGTATTCGGGGATATCGAGCGCCACGATCTCATCCACCTCGCGCCCGAGGCGCTCGGCCGTGTCCCGCGGCGCGACCGGCACCGCGACCACGACGCGCGCGGGATTTTTGCTTTTGATATCGCGGATCGCGGCCTCCATGGTGAGGCCCGTGGCGATGCCGTCGTCGACGATAATTGCGGTCTTGCCCTCCACCGGAAGCCGCGGGCGGCCTTTGAGATAGAGCGCGCGGCGGCGGCGCGCCTCCTCCCGCTCCGCCGCCACCACGCGCTTGAACCATTGCGGGTCCACCCGCGCGACCTCCCATTCGTTGCACACCATCTCGCCCTCCTCCACGACGGCGCAGATGGCGTACTCGGGGCTCATGGGGTGGCCGATCTTGCGCGGGATGATGAGGTCGAGCGGCATCCCGAGGGCGCGCGCGATCTCCGCCCCCAACACGACACCGCCGCGCGGCAACGCGTAGACGACACCGTCCTGGTCGCGGTATTTCTCAAGCGCCTCGGCGAGGCGCCTGCCGGCGTCGACGCGATCCCTGAAGCGCATGGCGGGCTGCTCCTGAATTCCTCGGAGAATAGACAGGATTAAGAATCAGTCGTGAGTCTGGAGTCTTGAGTCTTTTAGCCTTAATCCTGCTAATCCTGAGAAATCCTGTTAATCCTGTCCATTCGCTTTTCTTTGCGTTCTCCGCGGTGAAATCGTATATCTATTTTGACCGCCGGAAAGCGCGCCGCATTGACGTGCATCAAACTACGCGCGGCTAGGGAATCGACTCCGTAGTGTAGCGGCTCACGCGGATGTCGCCGGACCAGAAATCCGCCGGCAACCCCGCCTTGCGCTTGAGCTGGCGCAGGAACTCCCGCGGCTCCGGGAGCGACTCCCACACCACGGGCAGAAACGTCCCGCGGCGGAAACCCTCCTCGAGGATGAGTCCGTCCACACGCGGACGCAGTTGCCCGATCAGATCCTCCTCCGAGGCGAAGTGCACGGGCTCGGGCGCGCTCAGGATCGAGATATGAATATCGAGGCGCTCGAACTCCGGAAAGGTGAGCGCCGGGAAGCGCGGATCGCCGAAGGCGGAAGAATGGGCGTTTTGCACCACGTCCATCACGAGCGGCCGGCGCGGCTCGAGGCTGCCGATGCAACCGCGCAGACGCGCGTCCACCTCGATCGTGACAAAGCTCGCGCGCGCCGTCCGCAACACCGCCGAGTACTCCTCGATCACGACGCGCAGCTCCTGACCGCACAACCCCCTTTCGATCGAGCCGCGCGCGAGCCCGAGCAGGACCCGCCGGTCTTCGACGCAGAGCTCACTCAATGGCATAGGCCCCATAACCCACCACGCTGTCGCGCGTGCCGGCGGTGTCGCCGGAGTTGCGCAGATCGAGCATCTGCGCCTTCAGCCCGCGGCGGCGCGCGAGATGCAGCAGCCCGCTCACCGGGTTGCGGCCGCAGGCGGCGTCGTAGCTGATATCCTCGTAGCGCAGCCGCTCGATGGCGCGCGATGTGGCGCGGTCCATCTCCCGCGCGGTGGCGTAGTCGTGGTAATGACTGAGATCGGAGCTGATGACGATGAGCGTCTCCGGCCCGCCCCAGAGCCGCTCCAACACCTCGCTCACCTCCTCGGGGGTGGCGTCGCCCACGACGAGCGGCACGAGCGTGAACGCGCCCAGCACTTCTTGTAGAAACGGCAGATGCACCTCGAGGCTGTGCTCGCGCGCGTGCGCCGAATCCAGCACCTGCACCTGCGGCAGATCCGACAATTGGGCCACGGCCTCGCGATCCACGGGGACGCGGCCGAGGGGCGTCTCGAAATAATCCGCGCTCGAAAGCGCCAGGCCCCCGAACCCCAGGCGGTGCGCCGGCCCGAGCAGCACGACGCGCGCGATCGTGCCGCGCGCGGGCCTGAGGCGCGCATAGGCCGAGGCGGCGATGGGGCCGGAATAGACGTAGCCCGCGTGCGGCGCGATGATCGCCTTGGGGACCGATCCGGCACCCGCCACGGCCGCGAGCAACTCCCCTACCATCGCCCGCAACTTGCGCGGATCGTCGGGGTAAAACTGACCGGCGACAGCCGGGGCGCGAACGCTGACCATGCGAACTTCCACGGGAAACCCGGTTATTACAATGTGCCCGGCCGGCGCGGTTTTCAAGCGCCCGCAGAAGGCGCATAGTAGTTTATTGAATTCGGCCCCATTAAGGCCGTGATCCGTGAGCGGTGATCCGTGAACGGTCTACCAATCACCGATCACCGTTTACCGATCACCGTTTACCGATCACCGTTTACCGATCACCGTTTACCAACTCATGGTCTCCGAACTGGAAATATCCGACCCCGCCGCGGTCGTCCCGACGAAGCACTGGCATGCGCTCGACGACGGGCGCGTGCAGTGCGATGTCTGCCCGCGTTTCTGCAAGCTGCACGACGGCCAGCGCGGCTTGTGCTTCGTGCGCGCCAACCAGCACGGCGCGATCGTGCTGACCACCTACGGCCGCTCGAGCGGTTACTGCGTGGATCCGATCGAGAAGAAGCCGCTGAACCATTTCCTGCCCGGCACGCCGGTGCTGTCCTTCGGCACCGCCGGCTGCAATCTCGCCTGCAAGTTCTGCCAGAACTGGGACATCAGCAAGTCGCGCGAATTCGACCGGCTCACCGATCGCGCCTCGCCCGAGACCATCGCGCGCGCCGCGAAGCGCCTCGGCTGCGCGAGCGTGGCCTACACCTATAACGATCCGGTGATCTTCATGGAGTACGCGATCGACGTCGCCCAGGCCTGCCGCGAGCTTGGGATCAAGTCGGTGGCGGTGACCGCGGGCTACATGTGCGATGCGCCGCGGCGCGAGTTCTACCGATACATGGACGCCGCGAACGTGGACCTCAAGGCCTTCACCGAGGAGTTCTACTGGAAGATGACCGGCGCCCACCTTGAGCCCGTGCTCGAGACGCTCAAATACCTCAAGCACGAAACCCAGGTCTGGTTCGAGATCACCACGCTCGTTATCCCCGGCCACAACGATTCCGACCAGGAGCTGAATGCGATGACCCAGTGGGTGGTGGAGCACCTCGGGCCGGATGTGCCGATGCACTTCACCGCCTTCCACCCCGACTGGAAGATGCTGGACGTGCCGCCCACGCCGCCCGCCACGCTCACCCGCGCGCGCGACATCGCCCTGCGCAACGGCGTGCGCTACGCCTACACCGGCAACGTGCACGATGAGCGCGGCGGCTCGACCTTCTGCCATCAGTGCGGCGCGATGCTTATCGGGCGCGACTGGTACGACATCACCGCCTGGAACCTCGACCCGGAAGGCAAGTGCAAAGCCTGCGGCGCCGCCTGCGCCGGCGTGTTCGAGGCGAAACCCGGCACCTGGGGCGCGCGCCGCCAGCCGGTGCGGCTGTCGAACTTCGCGGCCTGAATACATCAGCCATTAGCTATTAGCCGTTAGCTATTAGCTATCGGCTATCGGCTTTTTTGGCTGACCGCTGAAAGCTGACGGCTGACAGCAGATGTTTGACATGCGTCAAACCGCGGCAAATATGGCCGTGATATAGGTCGTTCATGAACGGCGGCGGGGACAATGTCTTTGAGCATTCCGATCTGCGTAACCGTGTGCGGATGTTCCGCGACCGCGCGCATGCCGGCCAGATACTGGCCGATATGCTCAGATCTTACCGCGCCAGCGATGCCCTCGTGCTTGCCATCCCCGCGGGCGGCGTGCCGGTGGCCGCCGCCATCGCGCGCGCGCTGGAGCTCCCGCTCGATGTAGCGGTGGTAAGCAAAATCACGCTGCCCTGGAACACCGAGTCCGGCTACGGCGCGGTCGCCTTCGACGGCAACGTGCGCCTCAACGAGAACCTCGTCGCCGCGCTCGCGCTCGGGGACGCCGTGGTGCAAGAAGGCATCGCGCGCACGAAGGCCAAGGTCGGGGGCCGTGTCGCGCGGCTGCGCGGCGATCGCCCCTTTCCCGAGTTGAAGCGCCGATCCGCCATCCTGGTGGACGACGGGCTCGCCTCCGGTTTTACGATGCGCGCCGCGGTCGAGGCCGTGCGCAGCCGCGGCGCGGAACGAATCGTCGTCGCGGTGCCCACGGGCCATGCCGAATCGGTGCGCCGGATCGCCGCGGCCGTCGAGGCGCTCTACTGCGCCAACATTCGCGAGGGTCACAGTTTTGCCGTCGCCGACGCCTACGAGCATTGGGTCGACGTCGAGGAGCAGACGGCCGTCCGGATGCTCGAAGCCGCCCGCGCCGCCACCGTCTGAAACGAAGACGGGGAAAAAGGAATGACCGCGCACTGGGAGCATTTCCCCCACGAGGCCGACGTCGGCGTGCGCGGCATCGGCGCCACTCCCGAGCAGGCCTTCGAGCAAGCAGCGCTCGCCATGACCGCGGTCATCGCCGATCCCGCGACTATTACCCCGACGCAAGCGGTGGCAATCGAGGCCGAGGCGCCGGACATGGAATTGCTGCTTGTGGACTGGTTGAATGCGCTGGTCTACGAAATGGCCACACGCAAATTGCTTTTCTCCCGCTTCGAAGTCCATATTGATGGACAGGTGTTGCGGGGCAGGGCCTGGGGCGAACCGGCCGATGCCGCGAAACACCAGCCGGCCGTAGAGGTCAAAGGGGCTACCTACACGGCGCTGCGGGTCGCGCAAAACCCCGACGGCGAGTGGGTGGCGCAGTGTGTGGTAGACGTGTAACAACGGTAAACGGTGATCGGTGATCCGTAAACCGTGAAGAGTCTGGGTATGTTTTTCACCGTTCACCGTTCACGGTTCACTAAGATATGGATCTTTCCCTCTTCACGCGCAAATCCGAGTACGAGTGGGAGATCGCCCCCCACGGGGCGATGCGCGTGCCGGCGGTGATCTACGCGAGCGAGCAACTGATCCGCGACATGGATCAGAAGGTCTACGAACAGGCCTGCAACGTCGCGCAGCTCCCCGGCATCGTGAAGGCCTCCTACGCCATGCCGGATGCGCACTGGGGCTACGGCTTTCCCATCGGCGGTGTCGCCGCCTTCGATCCCGATGAAGGCGGCGTGATCTCGGCCGGGGGCGTGGGGTATGACGTGTCCTGCGGCGTGCGGTGTCTGCACACCGGGCTCACGCCGGATGACATCCTGCCGGTGCAGAAGGCGCTGGCCGACAACCTCTACAGAAAAATCCCCGCGGGCGTAGGCTCGACCGGCGCGATCCGCCTGAGTCACGATGAGATGGACGCGATGCTCACGGGCGGCGCGCGCTGGGCCGTGGCGCAAGGGTACGGCACGGCTGCGGACCTCGAGCGCATCGAGGAGCACGGCCAGATGCAGCACGCCAAACCCGCCGATGTCTCGGAGCGCGCCAAGAAACGTCAGCGCGACGAGATGGGTACGCTCGGGAGCGGCAACCACTATCTCGAGGTGCAGAAGGTCGCGCAGATCCACGACGCCCGGATCGCCGCGGCCTTCGGGCTGCGCGAGAACGACGTCGTCGTGAGCATCCATTGCGGCTCGCGCGGCCTGGGCCACCAGATCGGCACCGAGTTCCTGAAGAAAATGGCGATCGCCGCCGGCGGCTACGGCATCCAGCTTCCCGACCGCGAGCTCGCCTGCGCGCCGATCAACTCGGACGTCGGGCAGGAGTATCTCGGCGCGATGCGCGCGGCGATCAACTGCGCCCTCGCCAACCGCCAGATTCTCACGCATCTGACGCGCGAGGCGTTCGCGCAGATCGTCCCGAAGACACGCCTGTCGCTGCTCTACGATGTCTCGCACAACACCTGCAAGGTCGAGGAGCATGCCGTGGATGGCAAACCGCGCAAGCTCTATGTGCATCGCAAGGGCGCCACGCGCGCCTTCGGGCCGGGTCATCCCGACATCCCCGAAGCCCTGCGCGCCGCGGGCCAGCCGGTGCTCATCGGCGGCTCCATGGGCACGGCTTCCTACGTGCTCGCCGGCACGAAGGAGTCGGAGACACACGCGTTCAGTTCCGCCTGTCACGGCGCCGGGCGCGCCATGAGCCGGCACCAGGCGTTCAAGACCTGGAAGGGCCGGCAGGTGATCGACGAGTTGGCCGCCCGCGGGATTCTTATAAAAAGCCCATCCTCGCGCGGCGTGGCCGAAGAGGCGCCCGGGGCATACAAGGACGTGAGCGCGGTCGTGAACGCCGCCGATCGCGCGGGGCTCGCGCGCACGGTCGCCCGCCTCGAGCCTTTGATTTGCATCAAAGGCTAGAAAAACAAAAATAGACAGGATTAACAGGATTTCTCAGGATTTACAGGATTACTTCAAGAATTCTTTAATCTTGTTAATCCTGTTTTAATCCTGTAAATCCTGTCCATTTCTTGCTTCCTTATGCCGGTTCATAACGCCGACATCGCCGCCGTGTTCGAGGAGATCGCCGATCTGCTCGAGATCGAGAACGCCAATCCGTTCCGCGTGCGCGCCTACCGCAACGCCGCGCGTCAGCTTCAAGGCATGGGCGTGCCGGCGGCGGACATGGTGGCGAAGGGCGAGGATTTGACGGAGCTGCCCGGCATCGGCGAGGACTTGACCGCGAAGATCCAGGAGATCGTCGAAACCGGCGAGTGCCGGTTCCTGGAGAAGCTGCGGAAGAAAACGCCGCCCACCATCACCGAGCTTTTGAAGATCCCGGGCCTCGGGCCGAAGCGCGTGCGCGCGCTCTATCATGAGCTCGACGTGCAGACGCTGGAGCAGCTTGCGCGCGCCGCGCGCGACGGGCGCATCCGCGCCCTGCCCGGCTTCGGGGAAAAAACCGAGCAGGCGATCATCGAGGCCATCGCGGCGCATGTCACGGAGCAGAGGCGCTTCAAGCTCGCCGTCGCCGCGCAGTACGCCGAGCCGCTCAAAAAATATCTGGAGAAGACGCCCGGGGTGAAACAGGTGGTGCTGGCGGGCTCCTACCGGCGCTGCCGCGAAACCGTGGGCGATCTCGATATCCTGGTGACGG
>MFSU01000093.1 GCA_001785115.1 Candidatus Muproteobacteria bacterium RBG_16_65_34 | reverse complement strand
CGAGCTTCACCGGCGCCGCCGGGTTGCCGCGAATGTGGTCGCGCGGGGTGACCGGCTCCATGATGCCCGCCATCTCCTCCTGCGCCCCGGCCGGCACGGCGAGGGCGAGCACGGCCGCGGCCAGGAACAGGCGGATCGCGGTTCGATGCGGGTTGGATCGGTTCATGACGGTCGCCTCGGTGGTTTTATCTCTGCCGTCATGCCCGGCACGGCCCGCTCCACGGTCTTGACGGCGCGGCGCGACAGCCGCCAGACATAGAGCAGCGCGGCAAGGCAGCCGATCGAGATTACTGCCGCGACCGCGGTGAGCAGCGTCGCGCCGAAACGCGAGAACGCCCACACCGCCTGGCCGGCCATCGCGATCGTGAATACCGCCAGGCTCCAACGCATGCCGCGCGTGTGCCACACGTTCATGTCAACCTCTCCCGCCGAAGCGGGTACGACGCCACACCGAAGTGTCCACCATAACTTGCTCTCGCGCCTCCGCGTGATCACTCGACGATCAGCTTGCCGCGCAGCATGCCCATCTGGCAGGAAAATCCGTATTCGCCTGGTTTCTCCGGCAGGAACTCAACCGCCACGGTCTCGCCCGTGGGCAGGCGCGCGCTCTTCTCGAAGTCCGGGAAGAGCACCATCTCCGAGCACGCCGCGGTCTCCTCGCGCCGGAAGTTGAGCCGCACCGGCCTGCCGTGCTCGACCACGATCACGTCCGGGGTGTAGCCGCCCTTTACCAGAATCATCGCCTCCTGGTAGCCGCCCGAGGTGGTCGCGGCGCGCGTGCCGCGCTCGCGCTTCAACCAGAAGAACCACACGATGAAGGCAATGAGCGCGATTCCGGTGAGCGTCACGATCCAGCGATCGGGGGTCATGCGGCGGTCTCCTTCGGTTGAAAGTAACGCAGGCGGTTGGCGTTGGTCACCACGGTCACGGAACTGAAGGCCATGGCCGCGGCGGCAATCAGCGGTGAAAGCAGCAAACCGATGGCGGGATACAGCACCCCCATCGCGATCGGCAGACCGAGGGTGTTGTAGATGAAGGCGCCGAACAGATTCTGGTAGACGTTGCGCATCGTGGCGCGGCTGATCTCGATCGCCGTCACCACGCCCCGGAGGCTGCCCTTGATCAACGTGATGTCGCTCGCCTCGATGGCCACATCGGTGCCGGTACCGATGGCCATACCGACATCGGCCTGGGCGAGCGCCGGCGCGTCGTTGATGCCGTCGCCGACCATGGCCACGGTCTTACCCTCGAGTTGCAGCTTCTGCACCTCGTGCGCCTTGTCCTGCGGCAACACCTCGGCAAGCACCCGGTCGACGCCGACCTGGCGCGCAATGGCGTTGGCGGTGCGCAAATTGTCACCGGTGAGCATGATGACCTCCAACCCCAAACGCCGGAGCGCGGCGATGGCGTTCCGCGAATCCAGTTTGACGGTATCGGCCACCGCCACCAAACCGGCCGGACGGCCGTCGACGGCAACGTACATGGGGGTCTTGCCTTCTTCCGCCAGCCGTTCCCAGGCCGCCGCCACGGTCGAGACATCGATACCGCGGTCCTGCATGAGCTTGGCGTTGCCGAGCAGCACCGCGCGTCCGTCCACCTTGCCGCTCACGCCGTGACCCGGGACGGCGGCAAAGTCCACGGCGTCGGCGAGCACGATCTGCCTTGCCTCGGCGCCCTGCACGATGGCCTCGCCGAGCGGATGCTCCGAGCCGCGTTCGAGCGAGGCCGCCAGCCGCAGCACGGTCTGCGCATCGAAACCGCCGGCCGTCACGACGTCGGTCAGGGCCGGCTCGCCCTTCGTGATCGTGCCGGTCTTATCGAGCACGATGGCATCGAGGCGCTTCGCGGTCTGCAGCGCATCGCCCGAACGGATGAGGATGCCGTTCTCCGCGCCCTTGCCGATGCCCACGGTGAGCGAGGTCGGGGTGGCGAGCCCGAGCGCGCACGGACAGGCGATGATGAGCGTGGTCACGAACACGATGGTCGCGAAGATCAGCCGCGGCTCCGGGCCGACGTCATACCACACGACGAACGCGGCAACCGCCAGGATCATCACCGCCGGTACGAAATAACCCGCGACCTTGTCGACGACGCGCGCAATCGGCGCCTTCGAGCCCTGCGCGTCCTGTACCATGCGGATGATGTTGGCGAGCGCCGTGTCCTTGCCAACCTTGGTGGCGCGGAACTTGAAGCTCCCGGTCTTGTTGAGCGTGGCGCCGATCACCTCGTCGCCCGCGTGCTTCTCGACCGGGATGGATTCGCCCGTGATCATGGACTCGTCCACGGCGCTCGAGCCCTCGAGCACCGCGCCGTCGACCGGGATCTTCTCGCCCGGCCGAACCACCACGGTATCGCCGACGACGACCTCCTCGACCGGCAGATCGGTTTCCCTTCCGGCGCGCATCACGCGCGCGGTCTTGACCTGCAGGCCGATGAGCTTCTTGATCGCCTCCGAGGTGCGGCCCTTGGCCTTGATCTCGAGCGCCATGCCGAGCACCACCAGCGCCACCACCACGGCGGTCACGTCCCAGAATACCTCGGCGAGCGACGGATCGGGGAAGATTCGCGGAAACGCCACGGCCACGACCGAGTACAGGAACGCCGCCGTGATGCCGATGGCGATGAGTGTGTGCATGTTGGCCGAGCGGTGTCTGAGCGCGGCCCACATGCCGCTGAAAAACTGCGAACCCGACCACAGCATCACCGGCAGCGTCAGCAACCCGAGCAGCGCCCACACGCCGCGCCGCGCCGTACTGCCCATCGGCATCCAGCCGCGCAGCAGCGGGACCAGGTCCGGGTAGCTGAAGACGATGACGGGAATCGACACCGCCGCCGCGAACCAGAACTTGCGCATCAGCGTGCGGTACTCGCGGCTGCGCTCCTGTTCCTGTTGGTCCACGCCGGTTTCGGTCGGTGCCGCCGCCGCGGCGGCCTCGTAGCCGCTCGCCTCGATTGCGCGACGCAGACCTTCGAAGTCGACTGCGCGCGGCTCGTAGGCGATGTCCGCCACGGCCTGCGCCGGATTCACGCTCGCGCCGAGCACGCCGGGCGTGCGCATCAACCCTTGCTCGACGGCCGTGACGCACGAGGCGCAGGTCATGCCCTTCACCGCGAGGCGCGCCTGCGCCACGCCGGCCTTGAAGCCCGCGCGCCGGATCGCCTCGATCAAATCCTGCATGCGAGCGCGCGCCGCGTCGTAGTCCACGACCGCGACACCCGTGTTCAGGTTTGCCGCGGCGTGCACGACACCGGGCAGTGCACGCAGCGCCGCTTCGATCTTCGTGGAGCAGTCCGGACAAACCACGCCCGCGATCGGAATGACTGCGTGTGCCAGTTCCGCCGCGGGCAAGGCCACAGCGCCCTTTTTTTCATAGGCGCCCGGGTCGGCCCGGAATTTGTTCAGGCACGCGGCGGAGCAGAAATAGTATGTCGTGCCCTGGTGCGTGAACGTTCCGGCGGCCGATTTTTCGGCCACCGGCATGCCGCATACCGGATCGGTTGGCATTTTCACTCCTTATCGTTGTATCGTTGACCATTTGACGCCGGGGCGCGGGCCAGCGACGCCGCGCGCAAGACCGATCAGCGCCTCAGTAAATCCTCGCGCTTCCGCAAATACTCTTCGCGACCGATCTCTCCGCGCGCATACGCCTCATCGAGCAGCTCCAGCGCCGTTTTCCCGGCTTTATCGGCGCCGTACGTGCCGGACATGTGGCCGGCACGATCGCCGCCCTGCCACATGCCCCCGAGCCAGAACCCAACCATCACGACCAACATCACCGCGAGCATGGCCGCGCCGGCATCGCCTTTTTGATATCGCCTCATCGTGTCTACTCCTTCCCCGGTTATACTTGGGACACGCGGGTACCCGCTCCGAGCATATGATCCCCGAGCAATACGTCTGGTTTACCTGGGCCTCCGCCTTCCTGCTGCCGTGGGCCGCGCTCTATCTCGCGCTCCCCTCTCACCGTAAGACCATGCTCGGGGCGAGCCTGTTCACCGCACCGTTCGGGCTCACCGAGCCGCTGTTCGTGCCGGACTACTGGAGCCCGCCGAGCCTGTTCGATCTGGCGGGGCGCACGGGCTTCGATCTCGAGAGCCCGATATTCACCTTCGCCATCGGCGGCGTGGCCGCCGTGCTCTACTCCGCCATCACGCGTCGCGGCATGCGACCCATGCCGATGCACGAAATACGCAAGCCGCTGCACCGGCATCACTACAAGGCGCTGGCCTCGCCGTTCGTGGCCTTTCCGCTGCTGTACTTCCTGCCGTGGAATCCGATCTACCCGGGCATCGCCGCGATGCTGATCGGGGCCGTGGCCACTGTTTTCTGCCGGCCCGACCTCAAGACCAAGACCTGGGTCGGCGGATTGTTGTTCCTCGTTTACTACGCGGTCTTTCTCCTCGGGCTCGAGTGGACCGCGCCCGGCTACATCGCGCGTACCTGGAACCTCTCTGCGCTCTCCGGCGCGCTGGTCGTCGGCATGCCGCTCGAGGAACTGCTCTGGGCGTTCGCCTTCGGCATGTACTGGTCGGGGGTATACGAGCACTTCACCTGGCGCCGGGTCGCCGGGGCGCCCCACGCTTCGGATTGATCTCCACCTCTTCAGAGGCGGCGGCCTAGTTGCGCTCACAGGACGCTCCTTGCACCTCGCGCGCAGCGGCATCATCGGGCGGCACGGGCAGGCGCCGGCGCGGATCGCTCAACAACGCCTCCAGGTGCGGTCGCAAAATAGTTTCGGCCTGCTCCCCGGCCGCGGCCTGCACCGCCGCGCCGCCTTCGGTCAGGGGCCAATCGAGCGGCGGCAGGCTCGGCTCGAGCACCACGATCGCCGCCCCGCAATGGTCGGGACAGCGGTGCAACGACAGGGGCGCGCCCGTGGCGTACCACGGCCGCCGCCAGAAAAGCAGCCGGCTCACGATCTCCAGCATCGACCAGGGCCGCGCGCGCAGACGCACGAGATCTTCGGTCTTGGCCGGGCGCGCCGCCACG
>MFSU01000092.1 GCA_001785115.1 Candidatus Muproteobacteria bacterium RBG_16_65_34 | reverse complement strand
CGAAGCGACCGGGGCGGCCTTTCTTTTGGTGACTTTTCTTTGGCCGTACAAAGAAAAGCTACCTGCCGTGGGTCAGCCACCCACAAGTAGCCGTTCAATCATCGCCGAAGGCGATTCAACATAGACCCGACAAGCAAGCGCAACCGGTGAAACGCCGCCGGGTGCGGCCAAATCACCCATGCGATGGCGCGAAGAGCCAAGTAATTTATGCCGCCGCAACAAACCGATGGCCCAGAGGCCGGAAAAATGGGAAAATCAGCCGGTGCGTAGAGGCCTAAAAGGAAGGTTGTGACCCAGGCCACCTGGAAAAAAGACACGATCCCGATAGCCCCCCGGGTGCTCCGTCTGCTGCGCGAGGCGGCCTTTTACGTCCTCGGCGCGATCGCCCTCTATCTGCTTATCTCGTTCTGGACCTATCAGCCGGGCGACCCGTCCTGGTCGCACCGCGGTCCGAGCCTTGCCGTCGCCAACGCTGGCGGGCGTGTGGGGGCGTGGCTCACGGACGTGTTTTTCAATCTCTTCGGATACGTGGCGTATCTCATTCCGCCGATGATCGCCTACGCCGGCTGGCAGATATATCTGCACCGCAAGGATCCAAGCCCCGTCGGGTGGCGCCAGCGGCTCATCGTGTCCTCGGGCTTCGTGCTGGCGCTCATCGGCGCCTGCGGCCTCGCGGTACTGCATTTTCACACCGGCATGCCGTTCGCCCCGGGCGGCTGGCTCGGTTCGGTCGCAGGCGCGGGCCTCACCGCGGCCTTCAGTTTCGTGGGCGCGACCGTATTTCTGCTCGCGCTCTTTCTTGCGGGCGTGACGCTGTTTACCGGCCTTTCCTGGTTCAGGGTCATGGATGCCACGGGACGGCTCGGTTTCGAGCTGGCGCGCCGGGCGTACGAATTCGGCTCGGCCGCGGTCGATCGCATCGTCGGCATGCGCGCGCGCAGGAAGCGCCGCGAGACCGTCGCCGAGGACAAGAAGGTGCTCGAGAAACACCCGCCGCCGCGCATCGAGCCGGTGCTCCCGCGCGCGCCGACCGGCAGGCGCGCGGAGAAGGAGCGCCAGGTGCCGCTCTTCGATCTGCCGCCCGCGACCGGCGAGCTGCCGCCGCTGTCGCTCCTCGATCCGCCGGACAAGGTGAAGGCCGCGCAGTTCTCCAAGCAATCGCTCGAGAGCATGGCGAAGCTCCTCGAGAAGAAGCTGCTCGATTTCAGCATCGAGGCCCAGGTGGTGGCGGTGCATCCGGGGCCGGTGATCACGCTGTTCGAGATCGAGCCGGCGCCGGGCGTGAAGGCCTCGCAGATCACCAACCTCGCGCGCGACCTCGCGCGCTCGCTCTCGGTGGTGAGCCTGCGCGTGGTCGAGAACATCCCCGGCAAGACGAGTGTCGGGCTGGAGATCCCGAACGAGGTGCGCGAGACCGTGCGGCTCTCCGATGTGATCGCCTCGCAGGCTTACGAGGAGTCGACCTCGCCACTCTCGCTTGCGCTCGGCAAGGATATCGCGGGTCACCCGGTGGTGACCGACCTTTCCAAGATGCCGCATCTGCTTATTGCCGGCACCACCGGCTCCGGCAAGTCGGTGTTCATCAATTCGTTGGTGCTGAACCTGGTGTACAAGGCCACCCCCGAGCAGGTGCGCATGATCATGATCGACCCCAAGATGATCGAGCTCGCGGTGTACGATGGCATCCCGCATCTGCTCGTGCCCGTGGTGACCGACATGAAACAGGCGGCGAACGCCTTCAAGTGGTGCATCGCCGAGATGGAGCGTCGCTACCGGCTGATGGCCGCGCTCGGGGTGCGCAACCTCGCGGGCTTCAACCGCAAGGTGAAAGAGGCGCAGGACGCGAAGCAGCCGATCTTCGATCCGCTGTTCCAGCGCACGGCACCGGACGAGGAGGCACCGACGCTGAAGCCCCTGCCGCTTGTCGTCATCATCGTGGACGAGCTCGCCGACCTCATGATGGTGGTGGGCAAGAAGGTCGAGGAGCTGATCGCGCGGCTCGCCCAGAAGGCGCGCGCCTCGGGTCTGCACCTGGCGCTCGCGACCCAAAGACCCTCGGTCGATGTCATCACCGGCCTCATCAAGGCCAACATCCCGTCGCGTATCGCGTTCCAGATGTCTTCGCGCGTCGACTCACGCACGGTGCTCGACCAGATGGGCGCGGAGCAACTGCTCGGGCAGGGCGACATGTTGTTCGTGCAGCCCGGCCAGGGACTGCCCACGCGCGTGCACGGGGCCTTCGTCGCCGATCACGAGGTGCACAAGGTGGTGAGCTTCCTGAAGCGCAGCAGCGCGCCGGTGTACGACGATCGGATTCTCAGTGGCGAGACCGGCGTGAACGACCAGGGCCTGTTGCAGGACAACGGCGGCGCCGAAGGCGATACCGGTGGCGAGGACGATCCGCTGTACGACGAGGCGCTCAAGATCGTGACCGAGTCGCGCCGCGCCTCGATCTCAGGCGTGCAGCGCAGGCTGCGCATCGGCTACAACCGCGCCGCGCGCCTGATCGAAGAGATGGAGCGCTCCGGTGTAGTAGGTCCCTTGCAACCCAACGGCAGCCGCGAGGTGATCGCGCCCCCGCCGCAGGAATAAAATCAGGTACGAGGGGCGAGGGGCGAGATACGAGGACTGAGGACTGAGGTGATGTACATCAGAAAGATTCGCGATCGCAGACGTGCCGGGGGACTTGCGCTGGCGCTCGTCTTGTTTTTGACCCTCGCCCCTCGCATCTCGTATCTCGTCCCTGTCGCTACCGCCGGCGCTGCCGCGCCGGCGAGCGACAGCCTGCGGCACTTCTTCACCGAGGTGCACAGCTTCAGCGCCAAATTCAACCAGGTCGTGCTGGATGAGGCGCTCAACACGATTCAGGAATCCTCGGGGATGCTCTGGATCGAGCGTCCCAACAAGTTCCGCTGGGATTACGACATGCCGTTCAAACAGCTGATCGTGGGCGACGGCAAAAGGATCTGGGTGTATGACCCGGAGCTGCAGCAGGCGACCGTGCGGCCCATGACCGGGGGACTCGGCGACACCCCGGCGGTACTGCTCGCCGGCCGCGGCCGGCTCGACGACAGTTTCACGGTGAAGAGCCTGGGCGTGCAGGGTGGGCTCGAATGGGCGCAGTTGACGCCGAAGCGCAAGGACGGCGGCTTCGAGGTCATCCGCATCGGTTTCGAGGAGGGACGCATCCGCGTGCTCGAGATGATCGACAGTTTCGGGCATACCACACGCGTGACCCTGCGCGAAGGCGAGGAGAACGCGAAGGTCGAATCCAGGCAGTTCAGCTTCACGCCGCCGAAAGGCGTGGATGTGGTGGGGGAGTAGAAGAGTTGCGCGTTACGAGTTTCGAGTTACGAGTTTGCAGCTTGTAGCTTTATGACGATGGCCACGACGGACCTGTTCCCGGAGACCGGCACGAAGCCTTGGCAGCCGCTCGCGGACCGGCTGCGGCCGCGGCGCATCGAGGACTTCTTCGGTCAGTTGCATCTGCTCGCGCCGGGCAAGCCGCTCAGGCAGGCCATCGAGGCGAACATCCTGCACTCGATGATTTTCTGGGGCCCGCCGGGCACCGGCAAGACGACGCTCGCGCGCCTGATCGCGCAGCGCACCGGGGCGCATTTCATCGGCATCTCGGCGGTGTTTGCGGGCGTGAAAGAGATCCGCGCGGCGGTCGATGAGGCGAAGCTCGCGCACGCGCAGGGCCGGCCCACGGTGCTCTTTGTCGACGAGGTGCACCGCTTCAACAAGGCGCAGCAGGACGGATTTCTGCCCTATGTGGAGGACGGCACGCTCACCTTCATCGGCGCGACGACGGAAAATCCTTCATTTGAGCTGAACAACGCGCTGCTCTCGCGCGCCCGGGTATACGTGTTGAAGCCCCTGGACCAGGAGGAGCTGAGGCGGGTGATCGACCGGGCGCTCGCGGATAAAGAAGTCGGGCTCGGTGCGCACCGGCTCGAGGTCGCCGAGGAGGGGCGGGCGCTGCTCGCGCGTGCCGCGGATGGCGACGCCCGGCGCGCGTTGAATCTGCTCGAGATGTGCGCCGATCTCGCCGAGGCGCGCGAGGAAAAAGAGATCGTAAGCGCGGGGCTCGTGCAGGAGGTCGTCGCCGGCGGCGTGCGCCGCTTCGACAAGCAGGGCGAGGCGTTCTACGACCAGATCTCGGCGCTGCACAAATCGGTGCGCGGGAGCGATCCGGACGCGGCGCTTTACTGGTTCGCGCGCATGCTCGACGGCGGCTGCGATCCTTTGTATATCGCGCGGCGCGTGCTGCGCATGGCCTCGGAGGACATCGGTAACGCCGACCCGCGGGGTCTTGCGCTCGCGCTCGACGCCTGGGACGTGCAGGAGCGGCTCGGCAGCCCCGAAGGCGAGCTCGCCATCGCCCAGGCGGTCGTGTACCTCGCGTGCGCGCCCAAGAGCAACGCCCTGTACACCGCCTTGGCCGCCGCCACGGCGGATGCGAAGGAGCACGGTTCGCTCGAGGTGCCGCTGCACCTGCGCAACGCCCCCACGCGGCTTATGAAGGAGCTCGGCTACGCCAAGGGCTATCGCTATGCCCACGACGAGCCCGAGGCCTACGCCGCCGGGGAAAGCCACTTCCCCGAGGGGCTCGAGGGGCGGCGGTACTACCATCCCACGGACCGGGGTTTAGAGAGTAAAATTGCCGAGCGCCTCGCGCATCTGCGTGGGCTGGACGAGCAACAGCGACGGGTGAAGCCGCAGAAGAAGGTGCGCGAGCAGGAGGACAAGTAGGTTCAGGAGGCAACATGGCAGCGGGCGGTCGATCGGTATGGCGCGGGAATTGGATCCTTATACTTATGCTCGTCGCGCTCGCGCTCCCGGCGGCTTGGGCCGGGAGCTATGAGGAGGGACGCGCCGCCTACGCCGCGAAGGACTACGCCAGGGCCTACCGGATCTGGCTGCCGCTCGCCGAGCGCGGCGATGCGCGCGCGCAGCATGCCGTCGGCGACTTGTACGAGGACGGTTACGGCGTGGAGCGCGACCTGCGCACGGCCGCCACATGGTATGTGCGCGCGGCCGGGCAGGGGCATGCGGAGAGCATGTATCGCCTCTCCGTCGGCTACGCCTGGGGGCTCGGCGGGCTCGAGCGCGATGACGCGCTGGCGGTCAAGTGGCTGCGCCGTTCCGCCGAGGGCGGTTTCAAGAAGGCGCAGAAGATACTCGCCCAGGGCTATGAGCGCGGCAAGCTCGGTCTGCCCAAGGATCCGGAGCAGGCGAAGTACTGGTTCGACAAGGCCAACGCACACTAACAACAAGGCAACACCCGTATGATCCAGGTCCTGGCCATCGGCATCGGCGGCGCCGTCGGCAGCATATTGAGGTTCTTGATGTCCACCTGGGTGCACGCCTGGGCCGGGCGCGGTTTTCCCTACGGCACGCTCGCCGTCAACGTGCTCGGCTGTCTGTTGATGGGGTTGCTGTTCGTACTGTTCATGGAGCGGCTGAGCAACGACACCGTCTGGCGCGCGGGCATCCTCATCGGCGTCCTCGGCGGCTTCACGACGTTCTCCGCCTTCTCCATCGAGACCTTTAACCTGGTGGAGCAGGGCGCCTATCTCAAGGCGGCGGTCAACACCGGCGCGAGCCTCGTGCTTTGCATCGGCGCCACCGGGATCGGCGTGTTCCTCGGGAGGCAAATCTAATGGCAAGACGAACGAGCGCAGTGCAGCGAGTAGGGCTACGTTTATGAAACACAAAGACGTGACGATGGTGCGGATTTACCTCACCGAAGCCGGGAAGCTCCTGAAGACTTTGCTGGCCAAGCTGCATGACGAGGAAAAAGTCCGGGGGGTGACGGTCTTCCGCGGCGTCTCCGGTTTCGGCCGCTCGGGCGTGATGCACTCCGCGTCGCTGCTCGATCTCGCGCTCGATCTGCCGGTCGTGGTCGAGTTCTTCGACGAGCCGGCCAAGGTCAACCGCATCTTGTCGCATCTCAAGGACCTGTTGCCGCCGGGACATGTGGTGTCCTGGGCGGCGAAGGTGAACGAGTCGTAAGAACATGGAACCGCAGATGAACGCGGATAAACGCAGATGAGAATTTCAAAAAATAGGCGTTAAGAGTCAGAGAAATGGCGGACACCGTTATCCCCGTGGGCCGGAACCGGGTAGCTCCGTGATTCGACGGACATCCTATCTTCCGGGCCGCGGCTTGTGGCAGAGTGACGAGGCTTGCTTCGATAGCCTGCCAAGGATTTTTATCCGCGTTAATCTGCGTTAATCTGCGGTTTCAAAAATCTAAAAAATCTTATGCTCGATCCGAAATTGCTCCGAACCCAACTCGAAGAAACGACGCGTCAGCTCGCGCGTCGCGGTTTCGCGCTCGACATCCAGGCGATCGCTTCGCTGGAGGAAAAACGCAAGTCCGTGCAGGTCATCACCCAGCAGTTTCAGGCCGAGCGTAACGCCAAGTCGAAGGCGATCGGCATGGCGAAGGCCAAGGGCGAGGACGCCACGCGGCTGATGGAGGAGGTGGCGAACATCGGCGCGGCGCTCAAGCAGGCGGAGACCGAGCTTGAGCAGATCCAGAAAGAGATCGAGGACATCGCGCTCGGTATCCCCAACCTCCCGCACGCGAGCGTCCCGGACGGACGCGACGAGCGCGACAACAAGGAGGTGCGGCGCTGGGGTGAACCGGGAACATTCGACTTCACACCCAAGGACCACGCCGATCTCGGCGTGGCGCTCGGGATGCTGGACTTCGAGGCGGCGACGAAGATCGCCGGAGCGCGCTTCGTCATCATGCACGGGCCGCTCGCCCGCATGCACCGCGCGCTCATCCAGTTCATGCTCGATCTGCACACGCGGGAACACGGTTACACCGAGACCTATGTGCCGTATCTCGTTAATGCCGCTTCGATGCGCGGCACAGGGCAACTGCCCAAATTCGAGGCCGACCTGTTCGCCCTCAAGGGCGACGAGCACCACTATTACCTGATCCCGACGGCCGAGGTGCCGGTCACCAATCTCGTGAGGGATACGATCGTCGAAGCGGACAAGGTGCCGCTCAAGTACGTCTGCCACACACCGTGTTTCCGCAGCGAGGCCGGCTCCTACGGCAAGGATACGCGCGGGATGATCCGCCAGCACCAGTTCGAGAAGGTGGAGCTGGTGCAGATCGTGCGGCCGGAGGCATCTTATGCGGCGCTCGAGGAGCTGACGGGCCACGCCGAGCAGATCTTGCGGCGCCTCGAGCTGCCGTATCGCGTCGTGGCGCTGTGTACGGGCGACATGGGGTTCTCGGCCGCCAAGACCTACGATATCGAGGTCTGGCTGCCGGGGCAGAATAAGTATCGCGAAATCTCCTCGTGCAGCAACTTCGAGGACTTCCAGGCGCGACGCATGCAGGCGCGCTGGCGCAATTCCGCGACCGGGAAACCCGAGCTGGTGCACACGCTCAACGGCTCCGGCCTTGCGGTCGGGCGGACGCTGGTAGCGATCATGGAGAACTATCAGGACAAGGACGGCGGTATCCGCGTCCCGGAGGCTCTGCGGCCGTATCTGAACGGTCTCGAAGTACTCCGGCCAGCCTGAGTTTCTGCCCGCAACACGGGGCGTGTATAGTTCGCCTTGCCGGAGGGGTGGCCGAGCGGTTTAAGGCACCAGTCTTGAAAACTGGCAGGGGCGCAAGTCCCTCGTGAGTTCGAATCTCACCCTCTCCGCCATTTGCCTGCGCAGCAGGAAAATGGCTCGTCTTCCGAAACGGATTCCATGAGACAGCTCCTTGCCCTGATTTTCTGTCTGACGGTGTTGCCGGTTCAGGCCGAGTATGTAATCGCCCCGGACATCGCCAAAGAATATGTGGATCTACAGGCCAGGGTCCGGAAGCATCCCAACAACGTCGACCTGAATTTCGAATACGCGATCTGTCTCTCTTATGTCGGCAAGGTCGAAGAAGGGAAGGCCGCGCTCAAGAAGGTGCGGAACCTGGATCCCGGTTTCCCCGAGAAGGCTCTGCCCAGGTATTTAAAGGAATATCAAAACGATCCCGCCAATCCGAAAATCAAATATCGTCTCGGTTTTTTGTACTACTTCAATGACAAGTACGAGGAGGCCTTGCGTGTCTTGGCCGAGGTGGCCGACGAGAGGCCGGTCGGTCAACTGAATGCCTGGGCATTGGGTTATATGGCCGTAATCAAGGGTGAGCAAAAGAAATGGCAGGAAGGGGAGCGATTGGTGCGCCAGGCCCTTCAAATCGAGCCGGATGCCTACGCGCTCCGTGCCGCCCTGGCCGCGGCCCTCAAGGAGCAGGGAAAACTCTGGGCGGCCACCAAGGAGTTTTTTCGGGCGCTTCGAAACCGCAGCGAGTTCGACGAGTACGAAAAGACGCTGTTTCAACAACCCTAGCCGCAGTCGCTATCAATAAGATCCGACACGCGCGCACATCACGTCACCGACGATGGAAAAAAAGCTAAGCCGCAGAAGATTCATGCAGCGCGCCGTCATCGGCACCGCTGCATTGAGCGGGCTCTCATACATCGGCCTGCTTTCCGCCAGTCGGTCGAACGGGAGGCTGCTCAGGGATATCGAGCTGCTCCGGAACGATCGCAAGACCTGCCCCGCCTTGCCCGGCCTCCACGATTTCAAAGGGGTGATCCATGTGCACAGCAACCTGTCGCGGGACAGCGAGGGGACGCCCGAGGAGATTATCCGCGCGGCCGAAGAAACCGGGCAGCGATTCATTCTGCTTACCGATCACAACAACAGAAAAATCTTCGCCCAGGGCATGCAGGGAAGGTACGGCGATGTCCTCGTAATCCGCGGCGCCGAGCTCATCAAGGGTGGGCAGGCGCTGCTCGCCGTCGGCATCAAGGAGTATGTCGATGGGCACAGCATGACGATCCAGCAGGCCGTCACCGCGATCAAGGCGCAGGGCGGATTGGCGTTCGTCGCCCATCCCTGGCTTTTCAAGGAATGGGAAGTCGAGGGGATAGACGGCATGGAAATCTACGACATCGCGGACAGCACCGTTGCGCAGATATGGAAGGCGCCGGTCATGTTTGCCGATATTCTGACCCCCGGAGCGGAGCATCCGGAGAGCGTGTTCCTGCGCGGTCCGCTGACCCGCCCCGATTCTTATCTGTCCAAGTGGGACGGGTTGACCCAGAAGCGAAAGCTGGTCGGAATTGCCGGTAATGACGCGCATCAGAACGTCGAGCTCTTCGGCCGGTTGATCGACCCCTATCCTCTCTCCTTCAAGTTTGTCCAGAGTCACATCCTGGCGCCGGCATTGAACGAACCGGCCCTCATGCGTGCCCTGCAAGCCGGACACGTCTATTCCTCGTTCGGGCTCCTGGCGGACGCCTCCGGCTTTCAGTTCTCCGCCCGGAATGAGGGCCTGTTGGGGATCATGGGCGATGAGGTTCCCGTTACCGCGCGCCCGGTTTTAACCGCGCAAGCGCCGCACGTCGGCCTGATGCGGCTTTACCGCAACGGACAGGCGATTCATGTGGTCACTTCCGACAAGCTGGAATATCCGGTCAGGGAGAAGGGGGTATACCGGATCGAGGTCGCGCTTCAGATCGGTGGGCGGCAATATCCCTGGATCTTCTCCAATCCGATTTATCTCGTCTGAAGCGCTCCTGTAAACCGGGCCACGCGGCGCAAAGAATAGCGAAATGGACAGGATTTACAGGATTAACAGGATTAGGTCGAAGAAAAAACCAAAAAGGCTTTCCTTGATTTAATCCTGTAAATCCTGTTAATCCTGTCTATATATCTTACCGGTAGACGCGAGTGCCGGGATCGTAAACCGGCGTCGAGTTCACTAGTGCACGCAACAGAACGACCGAACAAGAAACCGGCAGGCGAAGAATGATGCACTCGGGATTGTCGCTGTTCTTTCAAAAGAACCTGGTGCTGGTCTTTTTTTTCTACGGCTTCAGTTTCGTTTTTCTGGCCGCGGCCATTCTCTTCAGTTTCCGGGCGCTCAGGGCGATCGGGCTCGCGAACGTATTTCTGTATCTGCTTTCCTTCTCCTTGCTGCACGGGGTGGTTGAGTGGATCGATATGTATCAGCAGTACCGCCTGCACGTGCTTCATCTCGGTGTCGGCGAATCGGTCCAGCATTTCAGGTTTTATCTCCTGGCACTCTCGTTCGTCCTGTTGTTCCTGTTCGGATTGAGCATGAATCTGAGGGAGCCGACACGCACGGGCGGGGCGGGTGTGGCAGGGCGCGGTCTTGGTATCGGAATAGGAATAGGAATTGCGACTCTGGTCCTGGCCCTGGCAGTCGCGCAAGGCGGTGTTGCGAGCGCGGATCTGACCGAGCTTGAGAGCGGAGTCCGGTATCTATTGGCCTTTCCCGCGGCGGTGCTGGCGGGGACGGCTTCCTACCGACTCTCGCGCCAGGAATACAAATCCATTTTGCCGAAACACTACGGCCGGTATTTCAGGATTTCTGCGGTCGGCTTTTTGCTCTACGGGGTGTTCGCGGGGCTTGTCGCCCCAAAGAGCGGAACCCTCGTCGCACCGTTCTTCAATCAGGACACGTTCTTTGCACAGACCGGCGTGCCCGTACAGATATTGAGGGCGGTCTGTGCGCTGTTGATATCCTACGCGTTCGTCAGCGCGTTGGCGCTCAAGATCACCTTCAGACTGATGAATACGTTCATCGTATTTTTCGCCATGCTCGGTATTCTGGGCTTGGCGGGGTACATCAACCTGAGGCTCGTCACCGACAGCTACCGGGATATTGTGAAGCTGGAGAAGGAAGAAAAGGATTTTTCCTATCTGTATAAATCCTTCAACCGGATGTACGGTTTGTTGCGCAGCCCGATTATCAATGCGCAGGACGGGAAATATCTTCCGCTGCTGAAGGAATACACCGCGGATTTCGAGCGCGAGTATGACAGTTTGAAAGCGCTGGCCCACGAGGATCGGGACGAGGAGGAGATGATACAGCGGATCGCGACGCTGTATCGGCAGGCCATCAGGCAGAAGGCCGGAAGCGTGAGCATCAGCGCGGGCGAGCTGGAACGGCTGAAAGCGCTGGTCGGCGAGATAAACGACATCCATTCCAAGGAGGTCGCGGACCACAAAGAAGACGTGCTGAGAAATGCCGAGAACTTCAGCGAGGTAATATTTTCGGTGCTCCTGGTGTCGTTCATGATCCTGATCTTCTCGTGGTCGGGAGTTTACCGAAGGATGGTTTTGCCGGCGGAGCAACTGCGAAAGGGGGCGCACCAGATCGCCGAAGGGAATCTGCAGCACCGGATCGCGATCAATACGGCCGATGAATTTCAGGAGCTCGCAAACGACTTCAATGCGATGGGCGAAAAACTCCTGGAGCGGACGCTGAAACACCAGGAGGCCGCCCGGAAACTGGAGGAGCTTTCGGTCAAGGACGAATTGACAAGTCTGTATAACCGCAGATATTTCAATAGCAAATGGGAAGAAGAGTTGAATCGGGCGCGCAGGAATAAAAGCGAGCTCGCGCTGCTGCTCATGGATCTGGATGACTTCAAGAAGTACAACGACACGCACGGACACCAGGCGGGCGACGGCCTGCTCCGGAGCGTCGGCGCGTTTCTGCACGACCATCTCCGGCGCACCGATTTCGCGTGCCGATACGGCGGCGAGGAGTTCGCCGTGATCATGCCGGATGCCGGGAAGGAGCGCGCCGCGCTGGTGGCGGAAAAGCTGAGGTCCGCCATCCAGGATCATGTTTTCCCGGGCGAAAAGACGCAGCCCCTCGGCGATGTCACCATCACGATCGGGATTTCCTCGTATCCGGCGGATTCAACCGAGCTGGCGGATCTGATCAAGAAGGCCGACGACGCCCTCTATGAGGCAAAAAACCGAGGAAAAAACAGGGTTTACGTCTATGGAACCTGAACCTTGAAGGAAGTTGTGCGAGCGGTCGTTGTTCTGCAATCATTGGATAATCGCAGATGAACACAGACGGACGCCGATAAAGAATCAGACGACAAAGACGGTGTTATTTCGATCTGCGTTTATCCGCGTTCATCTGCGGTTCCAATAACGGGCTTAACAGAGCCGACAACGGGTTGGAATGTAACCGTCGATCAGGGTGCGTATGGATTTTCTCCCCATATTTCTTAATCTGAAAGGCCGCGACTGCGTCGTGATCGGCGGCGGCGAGATTGCGGCGCGCAAGATTGGACTGCTGCTCGAGGCCGGCGCGCAGGTGCGGGTGTATGCGCCGGCGCTGGGGGCGACGCTGGGGCGCCTGGCGCGGGAAGGCAAGCTGCGGCACTCGGCACAGGCCTTTCGCCCGGAGCAACTGGACGAGGCGGTGCTTGCGATTGCGGCGACCGACAACGAGGCGGTCAATCGCAGCGTGTACGAGGCGGCCAAGGCGCGCCGCATTCCGGTCAACGTGGTCGACCATCCGGAGCTTTCGAGCTTCATCATGCCTTCCATCATCGACCGCTCGCCCGTCGTGGCGGCGGTCTCCACGAGCGGCGCCTCGCCCGTGCTGGCGCGCCTGATCCGCGCGCGGCTCGAGACCCTGATCCCGGCCGGCTTCGGCCGCCTGGCGTCTCTGGCGGCGAGCGTTCGCGACCAGGTCAAAAGCCGCATCCGGCAGCCGGAGCGGCGGCGCGTATTCTGGGAGGAGGTGCTGGGCGGGTATATCGCCGAGCTGGTCTATTCGGGCCAGGACGCCGCCGCGCGGGCGGCGCTGCAAAGCAAGCTCGACGCCGTGGACAGCGACGCGACCGTCACCGGCGAGGTCTATCTGGTCGGAGGCGGCCCGGGCGATCCGGAGCTGCTCACGTTCCGCGCGCTGCGCCTCATGCAGCAGGCGGATGTGGTGGTCTACGACCGGCTGGTGTCGCCCGAGGTATTGAACCTCGTGCGGCGCGACGCGGTGCGCATCTACGCCGGCAAGGAACGCGACCTCCACACGTTGCCGCAGGAAGACATCAACCAGCTCCTGGTGCGCCTCGCGCGCGAGGGCAAGCGCGTGGTGCGCCTGAAGGGCGGCGATCCGTTCATCTTCGGACGCGGCGGCGAGGAGATCGACACGCTGGCGCAGGAGGGCATACCGTTCCAGGTGGTGCCGGGAATTACGGCCGCCGCCGGCTGCGCCGCCTACGCCGGCATCCCGCTCACGCATCGCGATCTTGCCCAGTCCGTGGTCTTCGTCACCGGCCACCTCAAGGACGGGACGGTCAATCTCAACTGGCGGGCGCTGGCGCAGCCCAGGCAGACGGTCGTGTTCTATATGGGACTGCACGGCGTAGAGACCATCTGCCGCGAGCTTGTGCGCCACGGCCTCCCGGTCGCAACGCCCGCGGCGCTGGTGCAGCAGGGCACGACCCGTCACCAGCGCGTGCTCACCGGCACGCTCGATACCCTCCCGAGCATCGTGGACCGGGCGGGCGTGAAGCCGCCCACGCTCATCATCGTGGGCGAAGTCGTGACGATGCGCGAGAAACTGAAATGGTTCGAACCGGATTCGTGAACCGTGAACGGTAAACGGTAATCAGCGAACGGTAAACAGTGATCCGTGATACGGATCACCGATCACCGCTCACGAATCACGGCCTTTTCTTTCCCAGCCCATGCTCCACCGCGATCACCGCGGCCTCCACGCGCGAGTGCACGCCGAGCTTGCGCAGGATGGATTTGACGTGGAGCTTGACCGTACCGTCGGTGATCTCGAGCAGGCGCGCGATCATCTTGTTGCTTTTTCCCGCGGCGACCTGCGCCAGGATCTCGTGCTCGCGCGGCGTAAGCTCGGCGAGCGGCGCGGCCGGCGGATGCGGCGCCGCCGGCTCGGGGGTCTGCCCCTGCACGATCCGCGCGAGCGTCCCGACCATCTCCTTGGCGATGATGTTGTCGCCGCTGCACGCCGCCTCGAGCGCCGGCAGCAGGTCGTCCGGCTCCATGTCCTTGAGCAGATAACCCGAGGCGCCCGCGCGCAACGCGGTGCGCAGGTCGACATCGTCCCGGCTCATCGTGAGCATCACGACCGGTGCGGTCACGCCGCCGGCGCGCAGCTTCTCGAGCGTCTCGATCCCGCTCATGCCGGGCATCTTCACGTCGAGCAGGATGATGTCCGGGGAGAGCGCGAGCGCCCGCTTTATACCTTCTTCGCCGCCGCCCACGGAGGCCACGACGTCCACCCCGCGGCTGTGCAGCAGTCCCTCGATGCCCTTGCGCACCAGGGCGTGATCGTCAATCAGCAGTGCGCGCATCTCAACCTGCGGCGGCGCGCGCCGGGTGCGCGCTGGGCGGGGCGGTGAAGATGAGTACCAGGCGCGTTCCTTCGCCGGGTTCGCTTTCGATCACCAGCTCGCCGGGCAGGCGCGCGGCGCGCTCGCGCATGACGCTAAGCCCCATGTGCTCGCCCGACTGGGCGTCGGCGATTTCGGCCATGCCGAGCCCGTCGTCTTCGATCAGCACGGTGTAGAGATCGCCCTCGTTATTGAGAAGAATACGGACGTTGCGCGCGTTGCTGTGCTTGCGGATGTTCGTAAGCGCCTCCTGAACGATGTAGAACACCTGGATCTCCTGCGCCGGCACGAGGTTCAGCTCATGGCATTCGTTCTGGAAGAACACGGCGACGCCGGTCTCGCGGCGGAACCGCTCCACCATGGCGCGCACCGCGGACTCGAGCCCGCGGTCGTCGATCTTGAGCCGGAAGTTCGCGAGCAGCTCGCGCAGGCTCGTATGCGCCTCCTCGATCGCGTCGCGCATGCGCCGGACTTCGTGTTGCGCCGCGTCGTGGTCGTGCTTGTCGAGAAACTCGCGGAGCATCTTCGCCTGCAGGCGCAGGCCGACCAGGGACTGCGCGAGCGAGTCGTGCAGCTCGTTGCCGATGGCGTTGCGCTCCTCCATGATCGCGAGCCGCCGGGCGTCGGTGTCGAGGCGGGCCTTTTCGATGGCGAGGCCCAGGTGCCGGCCGATGCTGGTGAGGAGGTCGTGCATGTCCTCGCCGAGCGCCGACAACGGGCGGTCGAGGAACAGGTTGTACACCCCGAGGATGCGGTCCTGGTACTGCACGGGCACGACGACGAACTCCGTGCAGTCCTTGGGGAGCATCGGCGCGCCGAGAATCTTGGCGCAGGCGAGCGTGCCGCGCTGGACGCGGATGCCGCCCTGGGTGGCGGCCCAGCCGCACTGGCACAGACTGGTGTCGATCGCCCGGTCCTTGTCGACGACCGCGGGGTCGAGGCCGCGGCTGGCGACGAGGCGCGTCTGGTTGTTCCCGGTGACGAGGCGCACCGCGGCGGCGCGCGCGTCCACCAGCTCGATGAAGGTGTCGAGGAAACTCTCGAGCAGCTTGTCGAGATCGCCCGGCTGGTTGAGACTCGAGGCCACGTCGTACAGCACATCGAGCGACTGCGTCTTGCGCGCCAGCCGCACGGTCTGCGCCCGCGCCTGCCGGTTGCGTTCGATCGTCAGGGCCTTGAGCCGGTCGCTCAGGGTGTTGGCGTCGCGGGCGAGCTCGGCGAATTCGCCGCGGTCGGCGGCCGAGATGCGCGCCGAGAGATCGCCGGCGCGCAGGCGTTGCGCCCAGTCGCGCAACTGCGCGAGCGGCTCGACAAGATGGCGGCGCACGTGTGTCAGGATCAGGCCGACGAGGCCCGCGCTCGTCAGCAGCACCAGGATTTGGGCGGTGAGCAGCGCCCCGGCGCGCTCGGGAAATATCGCGGCGAGGAATCCGAGGAGACCCACGGCGATGAGGCATACGGCCAGCGCCGCCGCCGGGCGCGGCAGCCGTTCCCGGAGCAGGGTGGGGCGCCGGTCCCACCAGCCGCCGGGCGGATGGAACATCCGGGCCGCCATGCGTGACCGGATGGTATCGTTGCGCTCAGGTACGGTAGCCATTGATCGACCTAAAAACGGCGATTGCATCCGCAGATTACGCAGATTTCCGCAGATTTTAAAAATGTTATCGACGCTTCTTCTCTCACCATACGGGTGCGCCGGGCAGTCATTCAAACCAAATGATTCATCTGCGAAATCTGCGGACAACTGCTTTTTCCAGAATCAAGGAGTGCCCACGGTCGAGGCCGGTGTCGCCCTCGAAGAAATGATAACAGATCGCGCTCCCGGAGGGCGGAATCCGGGCGCCCCGCCGGTCTTTAGTTAGGTTGCCCTCACCCAGGCCTCTCCCGCCCTCACCCTCATTCCCTCTCCCGGAGGGAGAACCCTCACCCCTTGCCCTCTCCCGGAGGGAGAGGGCTGATGTTTCCCCGCCTTTCCCAAATGAAATACCTTCCCACTCAACGTATTG
>MFSU01000091.1:17408-17686 GCA_001785115.1 Candidatus Muproteobacteria bacterium RBG_16_65_34 | reverse complement strand
CTCGAAGGCGATGGTCTCCGACGAAGTGGTGGACATTTTCGCCGCCGCCGGGCTCAAGAAGCCGGACATCTCCATCCTCTCTGACGAGTTCCTGGCCGAGGTGCGCGACATGCCGCAGCGCAACCTCGCGGTGGAGCTGCTGCAGAAACTGCTAAAGGGCGAGATCAAGGCGCGAGCGAAGCGCAATGTGGTGCAGGCGCGTTCCTTCGCCGAGCTGCTGGAGCAAGCCGTTCGCAAATACCAGAACCGCGCCATCGAGACGGCCCAGGTAATCGAAG
>MFSU01000091.1:138-17342 GCA_001785115.1 Candidatus Muproteobacteria bacterium RBG_16_65_34 | reverse complement strand
AGACGAACTCGCCTTCTACGATGCGCTGGAAGTCAACGACAGCGCCGTCAAGGTGCTCGGCGAACCGACGCTGGTCAAGATCGCCCGTGAGCTGGTGGACACCGTGAAGAAGAACGTCACCATCGACTGGACCTTACGCGAGAACGTACAAGCCCAACTGCGCGTCATCGTCAAACGCATTCTCCGCAAATACGGCTACCCGCCGGACAAACAAGAAAAGGCAACCCAGACGGTGCTGGAGCAGGCGGCGTTGCTGTCGCAGGAATGGGCGGTGGCGTGAGTCATAATGGGCTTACGCGTTGGGGCGATCGCTACGTCTTGGCAACCGGGCACAAAGCGCTACACTCATAGCATGAAGTTTTCAATATATCGTTTTAACCCCGAAACCGATGCCAAGCCGCGGATGCAGGGGTATGAATTGCCAGACGACTGCGGCGCCGTGATGCTGCTCGATGCGCTGTTGCTGCTGAAGCAACAGGACGACAGCCTTTCGTTTCGCCGCTCCTGCCGTGAGGGGGTGTGTGGGTCGGATGCGATGAACATCAACGGACGCAACGGGCTGGCGTGCATCATGCCGCTGCGCGAACTGAAGCAGCCGATCGCGATCCGGCCGCTTCCGGGGCTGCCCGTGGTCCGCGACCTCATCGTGGACCTGACGCCGTTCTTTAACCAGTACCGCGCGGTCAAACCCTGGCTCATCAACCACGACCCGGAGCCCGAGATCGAGCACCTGCAATCACCGCCGGAGCGCGACAAGCTCGATGGGCTGTATGAATGCATCCTGTGCGCCTGCTGCACGACCGCCTGCCCGTCCTTCTGGTGGAACCCGGAGCGGTTCCTGGGGCCGGCGGCGCTGCTTCAGGCCTGGCGCTTTCTTGCGGACTCCCGCGACCAGGCCGAGGCTGAGCGCCTGGACAGCTTGGAGGACCCCTACAAGCTCTACCGCTGCCACAGCATCATGAACTGCACCGAGGTCTGCCCCAAGGGGCTCAACCCAACCCGCGCCATCGGGCTCATCAAACAGATGTTAGCCAAGCGAGTATTGTGAGCCACGAACCGCTGCCCTCATCCCTTTCCCCCTCATCCCCATCCCTTCTCCCTCAAGGGGAGAAGGGGGCGAGCCGACGCGCGCGGTGCGCGTCTTCCTTTACATTGGGGGGAGGGGGAGTTGGATGAGCGCCACTTCAACCGGCTGCGCTGGCGCTGCCGCCGCGGCCTTCTGGAACTCGACGTGCTGCTTCAGGACTTTCTGGCCGCACGCTACGCCGACCTCAGCGCTTCGGAGCGGGGGGCCTTCGAACGGCTGCTCGATACCCCGGACGCGACGCTCCTGGATTACCTCCACGGAGGGGAAAATCCAGCCGACCCTGAGTTAATCTCGATTGTCCGAAAAATTCGACAATAGGTTGATTTTAACGTTAAAAGTATCCAAGTTTCTCTGGATACTTTTAGCCGGATTTCATGTTGGGGCGGGCGTGACGGTGGTCCTTGCTCCACTTCCATGGGCGATCCGTTTGGTTGTCTGGCTCGCCCTGGGACTGAGCCTTGCGTACGCACTTACCCTGCACGCCCTGCGGACAGCGCCTCGCGCGGTCGTCGCGCTGGAGCTCGATGCCGACGGCAACCTGGCCCTTCAGACACAGGCCGATCCCAACTGGCAGTCGTACACCCTGCGCTCCAGTTTTGTTCATCCCTGGGTGACGCTGCTGCGCGTGCGGCCGGATGGACGTCGTTCGGGAACACAGACGCTGCTCATCGCCGCCGATGCCGCCGAGCCCGAGGCCTTCCGCCGCCTGCGGGCGCGCCTCGCGTTTGGGCCTCGTGGCGCGGAGATCGAATCCAAAAGCTGAGTGTCAGATGACCGTCGCGTAGCCCGGGGGCGCGAGGATGGTATCGCGCGGCGGATGCGAGGCGTCGGGCTGCGGGTAATCGCGCGTAAAGTGCAGCCCGCGCGACTCCTTGCGCGCCATGGCGCAGCGGATGATGAGCTCGGCGACCACGACCAGGTTGCGCAGCTCGATCAGGTCGTTGGTCACGCGAAAATGCGCGTAGTACTCGCGGATCTCCTCCTTGAGCAGATCCACCCGGTGTTGCGCCCGCTCGAGGCGCTTGGTGGTGCGAACGATTCCGACATAATCCCACATGCAGCGCCTGAGCTCGTCCCAGTTGTGCGACACCACCACGGCCTCGTCCGCGTCGGTCACCCGGCTCTCGTCCCAGAGCGGCAGATCCAGCGCCGCGGGTTCGGCCTCGGCCAGGTTGCGGGCGATGTCCTCGGCCGCGGCATGGGCGAAGACGAGGCATTCGAGCAGTGAGTTGCTGGCGAGACGGTTCGCCCCGTGCAAACCGCTGAAGGTGCATTCGCCGACGGCGTACAGGCCGGGAAGGTCGGTGCGCCCGGCGAGGTCGATCAGCACGCCGCCGCAGGTGTAGTGCGCCGCCGGCACCACTGGGATGGGCTCGCGGGTGAGGTCGTAGCCCAACTGTTTGCAGCGCTCGTAGATCGTCGGGAAATGCGTGGTGATGAAATCCGCGGGCTTGTGGCTGATGTCGAGGTGTACATAGTCGAGACCGCGGCGCTTCATCTCGTAGTCGATGGCACGCGCCACGATGTCGCGCGGGGCAAGCTCCGCGCGCGGGTCGTGCGCCTGCATGAAGGGCTCGCCGTTCGGCAGCAGCAGCCTCCCGCCCTCGCCGCGCACGGCCTCGGTGACGAGAAAGGACTTCGCCCGCGGATGGTACAGGCAGGTCGGGTGAAACTGGACGAACTCCATGTTCGCCACCCGGCAGCCCGCGCGCCAGGCCATGGCAATACCGTCGCCGGTGGACGTATCGGGGTTGCTGGTATAGAGGTAGACCTTCGAGGCGCCGCCCGCGGCCAGCACGACGAACCGCGCGCTATAAGCCGTCACCCGCCCGGCGGCCTTGTCCAGGGCGTAGAGGCCGAGGCAGCGGTTGGTTTCCGGCGGCCCGAGCTTGTGCCGGGCGACGAGGTCGATCGCGAGGCGGTGCTCGTGCAGCGTGATGTTCGCGTGTTGCCGGACCTTGGCCTCGAGGGTGGTTTCCAGTGCCCGGCCGGTGGCGTCAGCCGCGTGGATGACGCGCCGGTGGCTGTGGCCGCCCTCGCGCGTGAGGTGGTAGCCCGAAACGCCGTCTTCGCGCCGCTCGCGGGTGAACGGTACGCCCTGGTCGATCAACCAGCGGATCGCCTCCGGCCCCCGGCGCACGACGAATTCGACGGTCTCGCGGCGGCAGAGCCCCGCGCCGGCCTCGAGGGTGTCCCGGACATGGGCCTCGTACGAGTCCTCCGCATTGAGCACCGCGGCGACGCCGCCCTGGGCGTAGAGACTCGCGCCTTCGGTGAGCGCGGCCTTGGTGAGTATGGTCACCTTGGCCCGGTCGGCGAGTCTGAGCGCCAGGGTGAGCCCGGCCACGCCGCCGCCGACGACGAGCACATCGGCGGTTATCGGCTGCGGCATGGAGCGGGCGGGCGCGGCGAAGCATGCATGGAACGAATTTTACGTTATCCTATCACCCGTGCACATCGAACCCCTTGGCCCAGGACGCCCGAGAACGGCGGTGCCCGGGCGCAACGACGACAAGCTCTTCCGGCCTGAAAAACCGAACTTTAACCGGACGCAGCGGTCTTTTAGAGACGACGCCCGGACGCGCACCCACGCAGGTGGGGAGCACCCCTGATGGACGAGCGCAGTGTCGATCAAAAGCTCGTCGCGCGGGTCCAGAAGGGCGACAAGGCGGCTTTCGACCTGCTGGTGCGCAAGTACCAGCACAAGATCGCCAAACTTGTCTCGCGCTTTGTGCGCGACCGCAGCGAGGTGGAGGATGTCACCCAGGAGGCCTTTATCAAGGCCTATCGCGCGCTCGGCGGTTTCCGCGGCGAGAGCGCGTTCTATACTTGGCTGTACCGGATCGCAGTGAATACGGCAAAAAACTACCTCGAATCCCTGGGCCGGCGCGCACCCGGTTCGAACGTGGAGCTAGACGGCGCGGAACAAAGCGAGGCCGCCGAGGGTCTGCGCGAGCAGGCCACGCCGGAGCGCTACCTTCTGACCGAGGAGATCGCCGCCACGGTGCGCCGGGCGCTCGAAAATCTGCCCGAGGACCTGCGCACCGCCATCACGCTGCGCGAAATCGAGGGTCTGAGCTACGAGGAGATCGCCGAGGTCATGGACTGTCCGATCGGCACGGTGCGCTCGCGTATCTTCCGCGCGCGCGAGGCCATAGACAAGGAGTTGAAGCCGCTGTTGCAGGTCTGACATCACATTTTGGAGTCACCATGAAAGAACATCTGTCCGCCTTGATGGATAACGAGCTCGACGAGCTCTCCGAGCGCCGCCTGCATACGCAGCTCGCTTCCGATGCCGATCTGCGCCAGTCCTGGGAGCGCTATCATCTCGCGCGCGCCGCGCTGCGCGGCGAGCTCGAGGAGGTCGCGGGCCCGATGCTCGCCGAGCGCATCCATGCCGCGGTCGAGGCCGAAAAGAGCGGCCGCGGTACGCGCCGCCTCGCGCCCGCGCTCAAGCTCGCCGGCGGCGCGGCGATCGCCGCCTCGGTGGCCGTGGTTGCGATCCTCGGTCTGCAAACGCAACAGCAGCCCCCCGAGCGCGTCGCCGCCAAGCCGGCCGCGACGGTGGTGGCCGAGGCGCGCAAGGGCGATCCCGTCCGCGCCGGTGTCAGGCGCTGGGATACGCGCGAACCGGAAGCGGAAAGCGCGCTCAACGCCTACTTGGTCGAACACAACGAGTTCGCGCCGACCTCCGGCATGAACGGCATGTTGCCGTACGTACGTGTGGTCGGCTACGACAGCGATAAATGATTCCCCGCCGTTTCGCGCTTTACCTTCTTCCCCTCGTCGGTCTGCTCGCGAGCCCTCCCGCCGGGGCGGGCGATCCGGCGCATGAATGGCTGATGAAAATGAGCCGGGCGGCGCGCACGCTGGATTACGACGGGATCTTCGTCTATCAGCACGACACCCGGCTCGAGGCCATGCGCATCCTGCACCGGCTGGAGAAGGGCGGGCCGCAGGAGCGGCTCGTGGCGCTCAACGGCGCGGCGCGCGAAATCATCCGCAACGAGCGCGAGGTGCTGTGTTACCTGCCGGATGAGAATTCGGTCGTGGTGGAGCACCGCAAGGCGGACGGCAAGAGTTTCCCGGGCCTGGTGCCCGAGCAGCTTCAGAACCTGGATGAGAACTACCAGATCCAGCTCGGCAAGACCGGCCGCATCGCCGGCCGCACCGCGCAGCTTGTGATCATCCGCCCGCGGGACGAGTACCGTTACGGTTATCAACTCTGGGCCGACACCAAGACGGGCCTTCTGCTCAAGGCCGATCTGCTCGATATCCAGGACAAGATCCTCGAGCAAGTCATGTTCGTGCAGGTGGCAATCGGCGTGCCCATCCCCGCCGCGGCGCTCAAGCCCGGGATCGCCGGCGAGGGATACACCTGGCATCGCAGCGACGACGCGCCCCCGGCCCCCGGCGCGCAGAACTGGGCCGCGACGCGCCTGCCCAAGGGCTTCAAGCTCACCACGCACATGGTGCGTATTTCGCCCGTGCGCAAAAGGCCGGTAGAGCATCTGGTGTACTCGGACGGTCTGGCCGCCGTCTCCGTCTTCATCGAGAAGCTGGAGAAAGACGCCAAGGCGGGCATCCAGGGGGCCAGCCGCATGGGCGCGGTGCACGCATTCGGCGCGCGTGCGAACGATCACCACGTGACGGCGGTGGGCGAGGTGCCGGCCGCAACGGCCGCCCTGATCGGCGGCTCGGTGACCCCGAGCGGCGAGTGACATGCGCGGCGCGGGCGTCATGAGGCGGTCGGCCGCAACGCCCGGGGTGCGCCGCGCCGGGGTGCTCGCGGTCTGCCTGATCGGCCTTGGGCTGGCGCCGGCGGCGCCGGCGGCCGAGCGCACGCTGCCCGACTTCACCCGGCTCGTGGACACCTACGGCGCCGCGGTCGTCAATATCAGCACGAACCAGCGCGCCGCGTCTGCGCCCGGACCGGATGCGCCGGATGCGCCGGGCGAAACGCCCTTCGGCGAGCTGTCCCGTCCCCACGAGGGCGCGCCGGATTCCCTCGACAACGCCTCGCTCGGCTCGGGCTTCGTGATCTCGGCGGACGGCTACGTGCTCACCTGCGCCCACGTCGTGGAAGGCGCCTCCGAGATCCTCGTGCGGCTCACCGACCGGCGCGAGTTCCGCGCGCGCCTCGTGGGCGCGGATGCGCGCAGCGACGTGGCGCTGCTCAGGATCGACGCCAGCGGACTTCCGACCGTGGCGATCGGCGAACCGCGCCGGCTCAAGGTCGGCGAATGGGTGCTTGCGATCGGCGCGCCGTTCGGGTTCGACAACTCCGCCACCGGCGGCATCGTCTCCGCCAAGGGCCGCAGCCTTCCGAGCGAAAACTATATCCCGTTTATCCAGACCGACGTCGCCATCAACCCCGGCAACTCCGGCGGACCGCTGTTCAATCTGCGCGGCGAAGTGGTGGGCGTCAACTCGCAGATCTACAGCCGCACCGGCGGTTTCATGGGGGTTTCCTTCGCGATTCCGATCGATCTCGCCATGCGCATCGCCGAGCAGCTCAAGACCGAGGGGCGGGTGCGGCGCGGCTGGCTCGGCGTGAGCTTGCAGGAGGTCACGCGCGGCCTGGCGGCGGCCTACGGAATGACCCAGCCGCGCGGCGCGCTCATCGCCGACATGCTGCCCAACGGCCCCGCGGCCAAGTCGGAGCTGCGCACGGGCGACATCGTGCTCGAGTACGAGGGCAGGGCGATCGATCGATCCTCGGATCTGCCGCCGCTGGTCGGTCAGGCGCAGCCCGGAACGCGCGCGCGTTTGACGGTCTTGCGGCGCGGCCAGGGGACGCAGGCCGCACATGCGATCGTGGGCGAGCTCAAGGAGGAGGCGACGAAGACCGCGGCGCAACCGCCCCGGCGCGAAGAGGGGCGGCGCCCGGGAATTGTCTTGAGTGAGCTCACCGCGCCGCAGCGCCGACGCCAGGATCTCGATTACGGCGCGCGGGTCGAGGCCGTGGATGAGGGCCCGGCGCGCAGCGCGGGGCTTCGCCCCGGCGACGTGATCCTGGAAGTGGACGGGAAGCGGATCGGTAACACGACCGATTTCGAGCGGCTCCTGGCGCATGCGCCGAAGGGCCGCCCGGCGCTGCTGCGCATCCGGCGCGGCGCGCAGACGCTGTATCTGGCGCTGGATCCGCCCGGTTAGGTGTGTTTATGCCGTCCGCCGAATGGGGTATGCTATGTGCGCCGTGAAAAGGCACGATGGCGCGGAAAATCGCACGCACACGCGCCGTTTACATGCACCCGATGTAGTCCAAAAGGCGCCGAGGGCGCCTTTTTCGTATGTTGGGCGTTGCAAGGCATTCAGGCGGTAACAGACGATCACGCCCATGAGCTGGAACCAGAAACTCATTCGAAACTTCTCCATCATCGCGCACATCGATCATGGCAAATCCACGCTTGCCGACCGCTTCATCCAGCTCTGCGGGGCGCTCGCGGCGCGTGAGATGCAGGAGCAGGTGCTGGACTCCATGGACCTCGAGCGCGAGCGCGGCATCACGATCAAGGCCCAGAGCGTGGCGCTCGACTACCAGGCGCGCGACGGCCAGACCTATCGCCTCAACATGATCGACACCCCCGGACACGTGGATTTCTCGTACGAGGTGTCGCGCTCGCTCACCGCCTGCGAAGGGGCGCTGCTCGTCGTGGACGCCTCCCAGGGCGTGCAGGCCCAGACCGTGGCGAACTGCTACACCGCGGCCGAGTTGAACCTTGCGATCCTGCCGATGTTGAACAAGATCGATCTGCCGGCCGCCGACCCGGAGCGCGTGATGGTCGAGATCGAGGACATCATCGGCATCGACGCGCACAACGCGATCCGCGCAAGCGCCAAGACCGGCGAGGGTGTGCCCGATATCCTCGAGGCCATCATCGGCCATATCCCCGCGCCGACGGGTGACTCCGAGGCGCCGCTCAAGGCGCTTATCATCGACTCCTGGTTCGACAATTATCTCGGGACCGTATCGCTCGTGCGCGTCATGGGCGGTCGCCTCAAGCCCAAGGACAAAATCCGGCTCATGGCTACCGGTCGCGATTACCTGGTGGAACAGATCGGCGTATTCACGCCCAAGAAGCGGCCGGTGGAGGAGCTTGCCGCGGGCGAGGTGGGCTATGTCATCGCCGGCATCAAGGATGTGCGCGGCGCGCGGGTGGGCGACACCATCACGCACGCGCATCGTCCGGCCGCCGAGCCGCTCCCGGGTTTCAAGCAGATCAAGCCGCGGGTGTTCGCGGGACTTTACCCGGTCGATGCCCAGGACTACGACACCTTCCGCGACGCGCTCGGTAAGCTGCAACTGAACGACGCCTCGCTGCACTACGAGCCGGAGACCTCGCAGGCCCTGGGCTTCGGTTTCCGCTGCGGGTTCCTCGGGATGCTGCACATGGACATCATCCAGGAGCGACTCGAGCGCGAGTACGGCCTCAATCTCATCACCACGGCGCCGACCGTGGTGTACGAGGTGCTCACGACCAAAAACGAGGTGCTGCTGGTGGAAAACCCGGCGAAGCTCCCGGACCCCGCCCAAACCGCCGAGATCCGCGAGCCCGTCATCCGCACCACCATCCTGGTGCCGCAAGAGTACGTCGGCAACGTCATCGGGCTGTGCGTGGAGAAGCGCGGCCTGCAGAAGGATCTGCGCTACCACGGCCGGCAGGCGATCCTCACCTATGAGATCCCACTCGCCGAGGTGGTGCTCGATTTCTTCGACCGCCTCAAGTCGGTCTCGCGCGGCTACGCCTCGCTCGATTACGAGTTCCTGGAGTTCCGCGCCGCCGATGTCGTGAAGCTCGATGTGCTCATCAACGGCGACCCGGTGGATGCGCTCTCCGTGATCGTGCACCGCGAGAATGCCCAATACCGCGGCCGCGATCTGGTCGCGAAGCTGCGCGAGCTCATCCCGCGGCAGATGTTCGACGTGGCGATCCAGGCGGCGATCGGCTCGAAGATCATCGCGCGCGAGACCGTGAAGGCACTGCGCAAAAATGTCACCGCGAAATGCTATGGGGGCGACGTCTCGCGCAAGCGCAAGCTCCTGGAGCGACAGAAAGAGGGTAAGAAACGCATGAAACAGCTAGGCACCGTCGAAATACCGCAGGAGGCCTTCCTCGCGGTACTGCGTATGGGGGAGAAGTAACACCATGGACTTCGCACTGATTCTGTTCGCATTTCTGTGCGCCGCCGGCCTCATCTGGGCGCTGGACCACTGGCTCTGGGCGCCGATGCGCGCGCGGCTGGCGCGCGAGCTCGATCAGCAGGGCAAGGCCGAGGAGGCGCAGCGCACGCGCAAGGAGCCGGTCTACGTCGAGTACGCGCGCGCGTTTTTCCCGGTGATCCTCGTTGTGTTCCTGATCCGCTCGTTTCTGGCCGAGCCCTTCCGTATCCCCTCCGGCTCGATGATGCCGAGCCTCTACAACGGCGATTTCATCCTGGTCAGCAAGTTCAGCTACGGCGTGCGCCTGCCCATCCTCAACAAAAAGGCGGTGGAGCTGGGTGCGCCCAAGCGCGGCGAGGTGGTGGTGTTCCGCTTCCCCGGCGATCCCTCGGTCAACTACATCAAGCGCGTGGTTGGCGTTCCCGGCGATCATATTGTATATAACGGGAAACGGCTCACGATCAACGACGTGCCGATGGAGCAGACGGATCAGCGTCCCTATTTGTCCCCGCAACCGGAGGCGCTCGGCAACGCCACGCGGATGACGGAGACTCTGGACGCCATCCGGCACGACATCCTGACGACCGACCGGCCGGACTACGGGCCGGCGTCGTTCACGGTCCCGGCGGGGCATTATTTCGTCATGGGCGACAACCGCGACCACAGCAACGACAGCCGCTTCTGGGGTTACGTGCCGGACGAGAACCTGGTCGGGCGGGCATTCCTGATCTGGTTCAGCCTGGATACGGTGAGCCCGGACAAATGGTTCTGGCAACGGATCGTCTGGAGCCGCATCGGCGATAACATCCACTGAGGCCGCGGGCGAACAACCAGGCAGCGCACGAAACCTCGAATAAGAAAGTCTAAAGGTAACGCAACGACGAAACCGCAGATTAACGCAGATGAACGCCGATAAGAGATCGAGAGACAACAGCGACGGATTTTTCGATCCGCGTTTATCCGCGTTCATCTGCGGTTCCAACTCGGAGGACGATACAATGCATACCCGGAAACAACAGGCGGGATTCACATTCTGGAGCTTCCTGTCGCTGATGCTCCTGCTTTCGTTTTTGCTGTACGTCGGCTTCAGGCTGTTCTCGCCGTATCTCGCGGACTTCAAGGTCAGGGCCGCGCTCGAGAGCGTCGCGAAGCTGCCGGATATCGGGACCAGGACAAAACCCGAAATCGCGTCGGCGCTCGAAAAACGCTTCGACATCGACGATGTGGAGGGGATCAAGCTGAATGAGGCGCTCACGGTCGAGGTCCATGGGAACCGGAAGGTGATCCGCCTCAAGTACGAGATCGTGAAGCCGATGTTCGGCAACCTCTCGGCGCTGATGGAGTTCGACCACGTCAAAGAGGTCAAGAGTGAATAAGACGCAGGATGCGCTCTGCCGCCGCCTCGCGTACCGCTTCACGAATCTCGCCCTGCTCGAGCGCGCGCTCACCCACCGCAGCAAGAGCGGCGAAAACTACGAGCGCCTGGAGTTCCTGGGCGACAGCGTCCTGAATCTCGTCATCTCCGCCGAGCTCTATGACCGCTATCGCGAGCTCTCGGAAGGGGAGCTCACGCGCCTGCGCGCGAGCCTCGTCAAAGAGGCCGCGCTCGCCGCCCACGCGCGCGCCCTGGATCTCGGCCAGCACATCGAGCTGGGGAGCGGCGAGCTCAAAAGCGGCGGCTATGACCGCGACTCGATCCTCGCGGACACTCTGGAGGCGATCTTCGGCGCGGTGTATCAGGACGGGGGTCTCGAGAGCGCTACGCGCGTGATCCTGGCGCTGTACCATGCTGACCTGGTGCGCCTCGACCCCAGGACGATCCCTAAAGACCCGAAAACGCAGCTGCAAGAATCGCTTCAGAAACAGTCACTTCCGACACCTGTCTATAACATACTTGAAGTGTCGGGAGAGCCGCATCAGCAGAGTTTTGTCGTGGAGTGCATCGTTTCCGGCCTCGATCAACCGGTACGCGGTGAGGGCAGCAGTCGGCGCAACGCCGAGCAGGGGGCCGCGGCCCAGGCGCTCGCGCTGCTGGCGGCACGCGGATGAGCGCGCCGTTGCGCAGCGGCCTGATCGCCCTGATCGGCCGGCCGAATGTGGGGAAATCGACGCTGCTGAACCGTCTGGTCGGAAGCAAGATCAGCATCACCTCGCACCGCCCGCAAACCACCCGTTACCGCACCCTGGGCATCCACACCACAGCTCAGGCCCAATATGTGTATGTGGACACGCCCGGGCTGCATCCGGCGGAGGGCCGACACCTCAATCGCTACCTCAATCGCACGGCCACGGGCAGTCTTGCCGGCGTGGATTGTGTAGCGCTGATGATCGCCGCCGACGGCTGGCGCGCGGAGGATGAATATCCGCTGACGCTTGCCCGCAGACTGTCGCTGCCCGTGATCCTGGTCATCAACAAGATCGACCGGGTCAAGGACCGCAAGCGCCTCCTGCCGCTCATCGAGGAATCCGCGGCGAAGATGCGCTTCGCCGAGATCGTGCCGCTGTGCGCGCGCACCGGCGAGTACGTCCCGGAGCTGGAGCGGGCGCTGCTGCCCTACCTGCCGGAGCAGCCGCCGATCTACCCCGAAGACCAGATTACGGACAAGGACGAGCGCTTCCTGGCCGCGGAGCTGATCCGCGAACAGGTGTTCCGCGGCTTCGGCCAGGAGGTGCCATACGCCGCCGCGGTCAGTATCGAGCGCCTGCGGCGTGCGAAGGGTATCCGGCACATCGCGGCGATCATCTGGGTGGAGAAGGAAGGCCAGAAGGCGATCCTGATCGGCAAAGCGGGCGAGCGTCTCAAAACCGTCGGTCGAAACGCGCGTCTGGCGATGCAAAAATCGTTCGGCGAAAAGGTGTATCTCGAACTCTGGGTCAAGGTGCGCCGCAGCTGGTCGGATAGCGAGTCGGCGCTGCGCACGCTCGGATACCGCGCGGAGGATTAGAGCGCATGCGTGTGCACGGGGAGTCCGGCTTCATCCTGCACAGCCGCCACTACAGCGAGACGAGCCTGCTGCTCGAGGTCTTCAGCCGGCATTACGGCCGGTTGGGGCTGATCGCCAAGGGCGCGCGGCGCCCGGCAAACCGCGTGCGTGGGCGGCTCAATCCGTTTCAGCCGTTGCTCCTCGGCTGGAGCGGAAGAGGGGAACTTCCCGTATTGACCGCCGCCGAGCCCGAGGATGCGGGCATCGAGCTGCACGGGCCGGCGCTCTACTGCGGATTTTATCTCAACGAGCTGCTGCTGCGACTCCTGCACCGCCACGACCCGCATGAGGCCCTGTACGATGTCTACCGCGCCTCGATCACGGCGCTGCGCAGCGACGTCTCCAACGAGGCGGCGCTGCGCGTCTTCGAAAAGCGCCTGCTCGCGGAGGTCGGCTATGGACTGGTGCTCGACCGCGACATCGCAGATAATTCTCCGCTCGCGGCGGATGCGGTGTACGAGTACATTCTCGATCGGGGACCGGCGCGCATCGCCGAGCCGGAGTTGAACCTCCGTCCCCGGGGCGTGCGGATGCGCGGGACGAGTCTCATCGCGCTCGCCAACGATGCGCTCGCGGATCCCGCGGCGCTGCGCGAGGTAAAGCAGCTCACGCGCGCCGCGCTCGCGCGCCACCTCGGCGACAAACCCTTGCACAGCCGCAAACTGTTTTCCAGCGCGGTTCCGGCGCATCGCAAGGACGGCGCGCGGGAGGCCAACGGGTGATCCAACTCGGCGTTAACATCGACCACATCGCGACCCTGCGTCAGGCACGCGGCACGCGCTACCCCGATCCGGTGCAGGCCGCGATCGAGGCGGAGCAGGCCGGGGCCGACGCGATCACGCTGCACCTGCGTGAGGACCGCCGCCACATCCAGGAGCGCGATGTCGAGATCATCCGCCAGACGCTGCACACGCGCATGAATCTCGAAATGGCGGCGACGGAGGAGATGATCGTGATCGCGCGCCGGATCCGCCCCCACGATTGCTGCCTCGTGCCCGAGCGGCGCCAGGAGCTCACCACCGAGGGCGGTCTCGATGTCGCCGGCCAGCACCGGAAGATCGCCGAAGCCTGCGCCCGGCTCGCGGACGCGGGTATCCGGGTCTCGCTTTTCGTCGACCCGGAGCCCGATCAGATCGAGGCCGCGGCCGCGGCCGGCGCGCCGGTGATCGAGATTCACACCGGCCACTACGCCGAGCTTGAGGGCGTTGCGCGCAACCCGGAGCTCGCGCGTGTCGAGCAGGCGGTGCAGCTCGGTTTGGATCTCAAGCTTCAGGTCAACGCCGGCCACGGCCTGAACTATCAGAACGTCCAGCCGATCGCCGCGCTCCCCGGCCTCTCGGAGCTCAACATCGGGCACGCCATCGTCGCCCGTGCGCTCTTTACGGGTCTTGCGGAGGCGGTACGCGAGATGAAGCGCCTGATGCGCGAGGCAGCGGAGGCGGCGCGGTCGTGATCTTCGGGATCGGAACCGACATCGTGCGCGTGGCGCGCATGCAGCAGGACATCGAGCGCTTCGGGGACAAGTTCGCGGAGCGGATTCTCACCGCCGGGGAGCTCGAGGAATACCGGCGCGACAACCGGCGCGCGCACTTTCTGGCGCGCCGCTTCGCCGCCAAGGAAGCCGCGGCCAAGGCCATGGGCACCGGCTTCAGCCAAGGCATCCATCTGCGCGAGATCGGCGTCGCGCACGACGCGAGCGGCAAGCCGCTGCTCGAATTCAGCGGCGCCGCCGCGCAGTTCCTCACCCGGAACGGCGTGCTGCAGGTGAACGTGAGCCTTGCGGACGAAGAAGATCACGCCGTCGCCTTCGTGACCCTCGAAACCGGTTGAGGAAGTTCTGATTTTTATATGATTATTCGACGCAGAGACGCGGAGACGCAGAGAAAATCTCTTTGGGCGCTAACAAAAAAACCGTTCACCGCGGAGGGCGCAGAGCACGCAGAGAAAGATATTCGAACAGCTCTCTGCGTTCTCTGCGGTGAAAATTAATATCGTCCGGGGCTGGCCTCAATCCTTGACCGGCTGGCCCTTGAAGCCCATGGCGGCCGCGATGCCGGCGAGCGCCAATCCGAGCAGAATCAGCAGCGGGCCGATCACACCGAAGGGGCTTCCGAGAATCTTCGCGGCCCACGGCTGCTGCAGCACGACCACCAAATAGAGCAGACCCGAGTGCAGCACCGCGCCGGCGATGAAGACCCAGCTGATCACCTGCTTGAAGACAACGGGCACCGCGATGAACGCCAGCGCGATGCCCACGGCGATGTTGAGCAGCGCCTCGAGGTTGCCGTGCGCGTGCGGCCCGCCCTTGATGGCGTCGATCGGTGCCTGGGCGTTGAGGCGCGCAGACACGGCGAGGGTCGCGCCGGCCGCGGCTTTGGCGATCTCCTCCGGTTTCATGGGCTGGAGATTCACCTCATAGCCGCTCTCCGCCGCCTGCTGCAGCGCGCCGAGCTTCTCCTGCTTGGCCGACTCGGCGGCGTTGCGCGGCTCGAAGTGCTGGGCGATCATGAGCGGCCCGAGCGCGGCCGTCAGGACCAGGTACAGAAATCCGAAAACGATGTTCTTCTTTCCGATCATGGAACCTCCTTCTGTAACGGGCGTATGGATTTTACGCTGGTATTATCAGCGCCGGTCGTGACATTGCAAGCCGCGACCGGCCTCGGGACGTATAAACCTGGGAAAAGCAGTTATCCGCAGATTTCGCAGATTATTGCGGCGGCACGAATCTATTGGAACATACCGGAGAGGCTGTCTCCGTGCCGGCGCGGGATCGAAGCCTCCCTGCCGCCGCAATAATCGAAAACTCATAGGATATTCGTCCCGCCACTAAATCGACACAAAGGGACTGCAAATTGGCACGGCGGTACCGTCGATTTAGTGGCGGAACGCAGATGAATCATTTGAATGACTGCCTGGCGCACCCACATGGTAAGAGAAGGAGCGTCGATAACATTTCTTAAAATCTGCGGAAATCTGCGTAATCTGCGGATGCAATCGCCGTTTTTAGGGTAAAGCGCTTATGGGCAGACTTCAACAATTGTTTGGTGCGTTACTCCTTCTCCTTGCGCTGTTTTATTCGCCAGCGGGCCTCGCGCATGCCCGTGACGCGCAGCCGGCGGCGCGATCGGCGCAGCTCGAAGCCGTGTCACCGGCGCCCGCGGGACACTCGTATGCCATCGGTGTGACCGCCTGCGGCGACGAGTCATGCCCCTGCGGCGGCTGCGGCTCCTGCAGTGCGCAGGCGTGCGCGTCATGCACCCCCGGAGCGACCGGCGCGATGCCGACGGCAACACTCGATCTCTCGCCGTCGCGCTGGGACCCATTCTCTCCACCCATGCACCTCGAGTTTCTCCTTCCGGTACCAACTCGACCTCCGCTCGCCCTCGCCTAGCCAGAGGGTCAGGCGCATCGATGCCTGATGGTCGCCGCCGTTCGGCGGCATCGCACGCCATAGCAAGGAGGTTGTCATGAAACAGCGAGACAGTCGTGTCCGCATTGCGGCCGCGCGGCACGCGCGCCGCTCCCGTCGGTCTAACCATCGTGTCGGTGTGGACCGCCCGCGTTCCGCGTGTGCGACGCCATTCCGACCGGAGGCCGCGCGATGACAGACAACACCCTGCTCCGACCGGTGCTCTTCGGGCTCGCCGCGGCCGCGTTGCTGCTGGTCATCTACGTCGGCGTGGTGTCGCTGGTCTCGGGTTGGGAGTTCATGCTTACGCAGTTCGCCGCGTTCTGGTATTTCGTTCTGGCGCTCGCCGCCGGCTTCGGCGTGCAGATCGGGCTGTACGTGCGCCTGCGACACCTCGCGCGCCATGGTTACGGCTCGGGCAAGGTCGTCGCCGTGAGCGGCGGGACTTCGACCGCGGCGATGATCTCGTGCTGCGCGCACTATCTTGCGAACGTCGTGCCGGTGCTCGGTGCGACCGGCTTGCTGACGCTCGTGGCGCAGTATCAGACCGGGCTCTTCTGGGTCGGCCTGGCGTTCAACGCGGCGGGCATCGCCTACGTCGGCCGCCAGACGGCGCTCGCGGCGCGCCACATGGCGCAGATGGCGCGGCAGCCATGAGACCGGCGCGACATATGCGGGTGCGGATGATTCTCGGGCTGATCGCGGCCGTTGCGCTGGCGGGCGCCATGCCCTCCGCGGCCGCCGCCGGGGCGCCGGCGGCGCAGACGAGCGACGCGGGCGGCGTGCGCGTGAAGGTGACGCCAGGCACGCTCGCGCCGCCCGCCGAAACCTGGGACTTCGAGGTCGTGTTCGACACGCACACGGTCGTGCTCGCGGGCGATCCGGTGCGGTTCACCGTGCTCGTGGACGCGCGGGGCCGGGTGCACGCGCCGCTGCGCTGGGACGGCGATCCGCCCGGCGGTCACCATCGGGAGGGTGTGCTGCGGTTCCGGCCGCCCGAGGCGCAAAGCGGGGCGATCGAGCTTCGCCTGAGCGGGGTCGGCGGCGTGCCGACGCTCAGCTTCCGTTGGGAGCGGCGCTAGCCGCGGCGCATTTTGTGAAGGAGGATGTCATGCAGCGAGTGAGTCCGTGGGTCTTCGGCGGGGCGCTGGCGATCACGCTGGCGGTGCTCTACAGCGTCTGCGCCGCGGTGTTTGCGGCGGCGCCGTCGGCCACGCTCGAGTTTTTCAACGCCTGGTTTCACGGGCTCAACCTCGCGGGGCTCCAGGCCGGCGCCAAGCCGTTTACGTTCGGAGGCTTCCTGTACGGTCTCGCCGGATTGACGGCGAGCGGTTTCGCCGGCGGCGCGATCTTCGCCGGGGCCTACAACCTGCTGCTTCGTTGGGGGCGGGTGTGACGGCGCCGCGCATCGGCGTGGTGCTGAGCTCCGGCGGGGCGCGCGGCGTCTACGCCCACACGGGATTTCTGCTCGCGCTCGAGCGCCTCGGCATCCCGATCGCGGCCGCCGCTGGGTGCAGCGCCGGTGCGGTGGTGGGCGGCGTCGCGGCGAGCGGCGCGGAC
>MFSU01000091.1:0-97 GCA_001785115.1 Candidatus Muproteobacteria bacterium RBG_16_65_34 | reverse complement strand
CCGCTTCTGGACGCCCGATCCGTGGCCGGTGCTTTTCTGGCGCATCCTCGTGCGCCGCGGCCGCGGGTACACGGGACTGTCCGGCACCGAGGCGGCG
>MFSU01000090.1:10032-41859 GCA_001785115.1 Candidatus Muproteobacteria bacterium RBG_16_65_34 | reverse complement strand
GACGTATTCGAAGTGCGGCGTCGCGCCGCGGATCACGCAGCCGAGCGCGATCAGCGCATCGTAGTTCTTGGACGCCGCCATCGCCTTCAATACGAGCGGAATCTCGAACGCCCCGGGCACGCGCACCACCTCGATGTTGGATCGGTCCGCGCCGTGGCGTGCCAGCGTGTCGACCGCGGCCTCGAGCAGCCGCTCGCCGATGAAGCCGTTGAAGCGCGCGGCCACGATCCCGAAACGGGCGCTGCGCGCGACGAGGTCGCCTTCGATATTCTTGATGTCGCTCATCCGGATGCCTTTCGTTCTTTGTTCTGCCCGGGGACGTGCTCCTGGCCGTCCTCGATGTACTCGATGATCTCAAGCCCGAAGCCGGACATGCCCGGCGCCTTGGCGGCGTGTCCCAGCACGCGCATCTGCCCCACGCCCAGGTCGGCGAGGATCTGGCTGCCCAGGCCATAGGTGCGGATCTCCGCGCGGCCGCCGAGCCGGGGGGCCGATTCTAAGCCCTCCGTCTCCTCCTGGAAATGCCGGATGCGCTTCACCAGATCCGCCGGCGCCTCCTCCTGCTGCAAGATCACGACCACGCCCGCGCCCTCCTGCGCCACGCGCGCGAGCGCGCGCTGCAGCGTCCAGGTGCCGGCACGGTGGGCGGCCGTGAACAGGTCGAGCAGGCTCTCCTGCACGTGCACCCGCACGAGCGCCGGGCGGTTGCGCCGCAGCTCCCCCTTCACGAGCGCCAGATGCACCGCATTGCCGATGTCGTCGTGGTAGGCCAGCACGCGGAAGTCGCCGTATTCCGTGGGCAGCACGCATTCGCCCACGCGCTGGACGGTGGACTCGGTCTCCATGCGGTAGCGGATGAGGTCGGCGATGGTGCCGATCTTGAGGCCGTGGCGCTGGGCGAACTCCACAAGCTGCGGCAGCCGCGCCATGGTGCCGTCCTCGTTCATGATCTCGCAGATGACGCTCGCGGGCTCCAATCCGGCGAGCCGCGCGAGATCCACGCCCGCCTCGGTGTGTCCGGCGCGCGCCAGCACCCCGCCGCGCTGCGCCATGAGCGGGAAGATGTGGCCCGGGGTGACGATGTCGGAGGGCCGGGCGTCCTTTCTGACCGCGGCGCGGATCGTGGTCGCGCGGTCGGCGGCCGAGATGCCGGTGGTGACGCCGTGCGCGGCCTCGATGGAGACGGTGAAATTCGTGGTCCGGCGGTGGTGGGTGTCGTTCACCATGAGCGGGAGGCTCAACTGGCGGCAGCGCTCCTCGGTAAGCGTCAGGCAGATGAGCCCGCGCCCGTAGCGCGCCATGAAATTCACGTCCTCGGGCCGCGCCTGCTCCGCGACCATAATAAGATCGCCCTCGTTCTCGCGGTCCTCGTCGTCCATGAGGACGACCATACGCCCGCGCCGGAGCTCGTCGATGATTTCGGTGATCGGACTGATCATTAAACTGCCCCACCCGTACGGTAAAACCCGCCCATTATCGCCTATTTCCCCGGCGGATGCCGCATGCATCCGGAGGGGTCCCCGAGGCCCGGGGGCGGCCGTTAGTCCGCCCGCCCGCCGCACCCGTCACCCCTTCTTTGCGGTCGCCGGAATGTTACCCGATAATCCCTATATAGAGGGGCAGGGATAAGCCGGACGAGACCTTAGTTTACCGTTTCACGAGCGCATCCTGTGGAAGCACAAAGAAGCGACACACTGCAAAGCACCGTCATCATCACGGACCGCTTCGCCGAGCGGCGCGCGCAGTTGGCCGCGCGCCATGAGCCCATGGCGGACACTTTCGATGTCCTCGAGCCGGGCACCAAATTCGACCGCTATCTCATTCTGAACCGTCTCGGGGGCGGCGGCATGGGCGTGGTGTACCGGGCCCACGACACCGAGCTCAACCGCACGGTGGCGCTCAAGGTGCTGCCGCTGCATCTGTGCGAGCAGCCCGAATATCTGAGCCGCTTCCGCGCCGAGGCGCGCGCCCAGGCGCGGCTCAACAGCCCGCACATCGTCACGCTGTACTCGTTGATGGAGTCGGCCGCGGGCGTGGTGCTGGTACTGGAATACGTCGAGGGCGAAACGCTCGAGCAACGCCTGCGCCGCCAGGGCCCCATGCCGATCGCCGAGGCCGCGCGCGTCTTCGAGCAGGCGCTGCGCGGGCTCGAGCACATCCACCAGATGGGCGTGGTGCATCGCGACTTGAAGCCGAGCAACCTCTTTCTCGCGCGCGAGGGCACGGTCAAGATCATGGACTTCGGCGTGGCCAAGCTCATGGACGACCGCGCCGCGGCGCAACGCGGCGCGATGGTGGGCACGATGCTCTATATCTCGCCCGAGCAGATCAACGGCCGCGACACCGATTTCCGCTCCGACATCTACACCCTCGGCATCTGCCTGTTCGAGGCCGTCACGGGAAGGCTGCCGTTCGAGCGGCGCACCGACTACGCGCTCATGCACGCGCACGTTCAGGAGAACCCGCCTTCCCCACGCCAGCTCCAGCGCGGAATCCCGGCCGCGCTCGAACGCACGATCCTCAAGGCGATCGAGAAGGACCCGAACCGGCGCTTCCAGAACGTCCAGGAGTTCCGCGCCGCCCTGCTCGACACCGGCGTGCTGGAGCGTCGCGGCGCCGCCGATGATTATCCCGCGCGCCGCCCCGCGCGCGCCATCGGGCTGCGCGGCGCGTGGTTCGATGCCGCGCTCGTGGCGACGGTGCTCGTGCTCGTCTCGGGCCTCGGGATCGTCCCCGCCAAGCACACCGCGCCGGCGGAGAACCTCGCCATGGCGGTAACGACAGCGCCAAAGGTCGCCGCCCCGGATCGCACGATAACCGTCAAGGCGCCGGCCAAACCGGCGCGCTCGCCTACCAAAACCGCCCGCAGCGCGCCGGCCAAGCCAAAGGCGCAGACCGCCAAAGGCAACGACCTCGAACACCTGAGGCTGGCCTTGGGCGGCTGATTTCCGCCGCGCGGCGTGACTCGTGACTCGTGACTCGTAAAAACCTCCGTCCTCCGTCCTCCGTCCTCAGCCCTCAGTCCTCAGTCCTCCGCCCTCAGTCCTGCAAATCCATACCGCTCCAGGAGCTCGCGCGTAATCCGGCTTTCCGGTCGGGGCACGTCCTCCCCCAGCATCAGGCGTTCCAGGTAACGCGCCAGGATATCCACCTCAAGGTTCACGCGGCCGCCGGGCGCATAGTCGCCGACGGTCGTCTGTGTCGCCGTGTGGGGGATAATGTTTATTTCAAACGCCGCACCCTGCACGGCATTCACGGTAAGGCTCACGCCGTCGACGCAGAGCGAGCCCTTCGCGGCGATATATTTGGCCAACGCCGCCGGCGCCTCGATCCGAAGGCGGATCGAGCGGGCGTCATCCCGACGCTCCAGGACCCGGCCCACGCCATCCACATGACCGCTCACGAGATGGCCGCCGAGGCGTGTCGTGGGCAGGAGCGCCTTTTCGAGATTCACCGGATCGCCGGGTCGAAGGTCGGCGAAGGTCGTGCACGAGAGCGTCTCGCCCGACACGTCCGCGGCGAACGACGTTGCGGCCTGCTCGACCACCGTCAGGCAGACACCGCTCACGGCAATACTGTCCCCGAGCTTCACATCCGACATATCGAGCGCGCCGGCGTCGACGCGCACGCGCGCATCACCGCGCTTCGATTCGATCGAAGCGATTCTGCCGACGGCTTGGATGAGTCCGGTGAACATGGTTTTCGATAAGGGGTCAGGGGTCAGGGGTCAGGGAAGGTTCTTCCTCACTCCTCACGATTTTAGCCACTATTCTCCAATCCCGCCCCACCGCCCTTACATCCTGGATCTCCAGATCGATACGATCCGCCATGCGCTCGATGGGGAACGTGAACATCCCGCGCCCCGCATCGCCCAGCAGGTGCGGGGCGTAATAGAGCACGAGCTCGTCCACGAGTCCGGCCTCGATCAGCGCGCCGGAGAGCGTTGCGCCAGCTTCCACCAGCACTTCGTTTACTTCTCGCTCCGCAAGCAGCCGCAGGAGCGTGGCGAGGTCGATGCCCGTTTCGGTCGCCGGCAGAACGACGATCTCCCCACCGGCCGCGCGCAGCGCATCCGCGCGCGCGGCGTCATTGGCGGCGCAGGCGATGAGTATCTTGCCCGGCAGCTTCAACATCTTTGCCGACGGCGGCAGACGCAGGCGGCTGTCCACCACGACGCGCAACGGCTGGCGCGTCGCTCCCGACATCCTGTCTTCCGCGACACTAGTACATCCCTGTACGTCGCCGATGCCAACTAGGCGCACATTCAGGCTCGGATCGTCCGCCAGCACCGTGCCGATTCCCGTGAGGATCGCGGAAGAGCGTGCGCGCCACTTCTGCACATCCGCGCGCGCGGCCTCACCCGTGATCCACTTGGATTCGCCGCTCGCCAGCGCCGTCCTGCCGTCGAGGCTGGCGCCAAGCTTCACGCGCACAAGGGGCCGTCCGCGACTCATGCGCGCGATGAATCCCGGATTGAGCGCCGCGGCCTCGGCCTCCATCAGGCCCACGGCGACCGCGATGCCGCGTCCACGCAACTCGTCGAATCCCCGGCCCGCAACCTTGGGGTTCGGGTCTTGCATGGCCGCCACCAACCGTGCGATGCCGGCCTCGATGAGCGCCTGCGAGCACGGCGGCGTGCGCCCGTGGTGGCAGCAGGGCTCGAGCGTCAAATACACCGTCGCGCCGCGGGCCGCGCTACCGGCCGCGCGCAGCGCCTGGATCTCGGCATGCGGTTCCCCGGCACGCTCGTGGAAGCCCTCGCCCACGACCGCGCCGTCCTGCGCGATCACGCAGCCGACGCGCGGATTGGGATCGGTAGTGTAGAGGCCGCGGCGCGCGAGCTGGAGGGCGCGCGCCATGTGGCGGGCATCGTCTTCGGTGAAACTCATGTCTTGCCCGGCTTCCGCGCCGGCTCGCCGCCGTTTTCCTGAGCCTCGCTATCCGGGATCAGGCGCAACTGCTTGCGCCGCAGATCCGCGCTCGGCTCGCTCTGTAGCCGCTGCACGGCCTCGCTGAAGGCGTTGAGGTCCTGGAAGCTGCGGTATACCGAGGCGAAGCGCACGTAGGCCACGGGATCGATCTCTTTCAACTCATCCATCAGCCATTCGCCGATCTGGCGCGAGGCGATCTCGCGTTCGCCGCTTGCGATGAGCTTGTGACGGATGCGCCCGATCATCGCCTCGACCGCGGCGGCGTCCACGGGGCGCTTTTCGAGCGCGCGCGAAAGCCCCGTGCGGAGCTTGTCCTCGTTGAAGTTCTCACGCCGGCCGTCGGACTTGATGACCTGCGGCAGTCTCAGCTCCGCGCGCTCGAAGGTGGTGAAGCGCTCCTTGCACACCTCGCACTCGCGCCGCCGCCGCACCGTGCCGCCGTCCTCGCTCAGACGCGAGTCCACGACGCGGGTTTCGTCGGCGGAGCAGAACGGGCAGCGCATAAACTCAGGGACGAGATACGAGAGGCGAGATACGAGGGGAAGCCAACATCGTCTTTCCCTCGTCCCTCGTACCTCGCCCCTCGTACCTACTGTTCATATACCGGAAACCTCCGGCAGATATCCGTCACCTCCGCGCGCACGCGGTCGCGCACGGTGGTGTCTTTCAGGTTGTCCAGAATGTCGCAGATCCAACCCGCGAGCTCCGTCGCCTCGTCCCGCCCGAAGCCGCGCGTCGTGATCGCCGGCGTGCCGATGCGGATGCCGCTCGTGACGAACGGAGACTGCGGATCGTTCGGCACGGCGTTTTTGTTCACCGTGATGTGCGCCTCGCCCAACGCCGCTTCGACGTCTTTGCCGGTGAGGCCCTTGTCGATGAAGCTCACGAGAAAGAGGTGGTTGTCCGTGCCGCCGGAGACCACGTTGTAGCCGCGGTCCATCGTCACTTTGGCCATGGCACGCGAATTATCGAGCACCTGCTGCTGATAGGTCTTGAACTCGGGACTCAACGCCTCCTTGAACGCGACCGCCTTGGCGGCGATCACGTGCATGAGCGGTCCGCCCTGGGTGCCCGGGAACACGGTGGAGTTCAGCTTCTTTTCGATCTCGGGATTGGCGCGCGCGAGGATCACGCCGCCGCGCGGGCCGCGCAGGGTCTTGTGCGTGGTGGTGGTCACGATATCCGCGACCGGCACCGGGTTGGGATAAAGCCCCACGGCGATCAAGCCCGCGACGTGGGCGATGTCGACGAAGAGATACGCGCCGACCTTGTCGGCCACCGCGCGAAACCGCGCCCAGTCCACGACGCGCGAGTACGCGCTGAAACCGGCGACGATCATCTTGGGCTTGTGCTCGAGCGCCAGGCGCTCGACCTGGTCGTAGTCGATCTCGCCGGTCTTCTCGTTCAAGCCGTACTGGTAGGCGCGGAAAATCTTGCCGGAGAAGTTCACCTTGGCACCGTGCGTGAGATGTCCGCCGTGCGCGAGGCTCATACCGAGGATGGTGTCGCCCGGGGAGAGCAGCGCGAGATACACGGCGGCGTTCGCCTGCGAGCCCGAGTGCGGCTGGACATTGGCATAGGCCGCGCCGAAGAGCTGCTTCACGCGCTCGATGGCGAGGCGCTCGGCGACATCCACATACTCGCAGCCGCCGTAGTAGCGCTTGCCGGGATAGCCCTCGGCGTATTTATTGGTGAGCACCGAGCCCTGGGCTTCGAGCACGCGGGGGCTGGCGTAGTTCTCCGAGGCGATGAGCTCGATATGGTCTTCCTGGCGGCGGGTCTCGTCCACGATGGCGTTCCACAGCTCATCGTCGAAACCCCGGATGGTCATGTCGTTGGTGAACAAATGCGTGGACTCCTATGGCTTGTGCCGGCGGCGCGCCCAAACCCCAACGGGCTGGGCTTACCGGCCCGGAAAAGCCGTTTAGGATAGCCGATTTTTGGGCTGAATGCCTATTTTCAATCCAGAAAATAGGCTCTTCGCGCCGCCCCGCAAACGGTGAGGTAGCGTGCGCTGCGCGCACGCCTTGAAACGCTCATTGCGGGGTGCTCCGCAATCCCGCGCTGTGCAAGGATGCACGAATGCTGCGGTCGAGCCGCCTTCGGCGGCGTTGTTTTAATGCGGGGTTCCGCCCCCGCGCGACGTGTTCCTTATCTTTGCTCGTGGTCGCTCCTGCGCATCCCTGCGCCCGCGACATTCGCGCATCCTGCGCAGCACAAAGAAAGGAACCGAAAGAAAGCACGCCCGGTCGCTTCGCCGCGCGCGTTGCGCGCGGTTCCCTGCGCTCCTCGCGCCCCCAAGCGCGCGCCTAACTCGCCGGGCGCAGAAAACGCGCCTCGGGCTCGAACAGGAGGCGCGCGACACCCCTTGGGGACGCTGCGCTGGTCGCTCTCGGCCATCCCTGGCCTTCGCGACATTCGCGCATCCTGCGCAGCACTCGCTTGCTCCGACGGGGGTTGGAACAACACCCATTTGGCCGTGCTGTATGGGTAGACTCTGCTGGCCTGAAGCATCTGTGAACGGCAACGGCCAAATGGGTGTTTTCGGGTCCCCGTAATGGCGCGCCCGAGCAACGCAAGGCTTTGCCCGCAAGCCCGAAGGGGCGCGAGCGGGAACTCGCGCCTCGCGCGCGGCGCAGGGATGCGCCGTCGCGCGAGCTTGAAGGCAAAGGCGCGGATGCGCGGGGGTTGTCGCGCCATTCCGGGGGGTCCTTTCTTTTGGTGACTTTTCTTTGGACAAGCAAAGAAAAGTTACCTGCCGTGGGTCAGCCACCCACAAGTAGCCTTTCAAGGCGTGCGCGCAGCGCACGCTACATTGACTGAGGGGCGGGGCAGAGCCCAGCATGAAACAAACCGCCGCCGAAGGCGGCTCGACAGGACAGTACGAGGTGAGCCGGAAAATAAAACGCCCGTCCGGGCCGTGGGCCGGGACGGGCGGAAAACAAAACGCTGCGCGACTTCTACTTCGGTCGCAACCGCACCACGACGCCCGTGTCCATCCCCTGCGGCTCGCTCGGCCCGCGCGTGTGGAAGTTGGGGAAAGAGGCGTAGTTGGTCCAGATATCGCCGTTCTCAGTGAAGCTCACCGTACGTGTGTAGGCACCGGCCCGCGGCAAGCGGTAGATCGTGAACTTCTTGGTCTTGGGATCGAGGCGATAGAGGCTGTCCGATCCCGAACCGGTGATCCAGAGATCGCCGGTATAGGGGTTGCGGCGGATGCCGTAAGGGAAGTCGCCCGGGATCGGGAGCGTCAGGCGGTCGATGAACTTGCCGGCGCGCGTGTCGTAGACGCTGATCTTCCCGGTCGCAAGCTCCGGAATCCAGAGCACGTCGTCCTTGTCGATGGCGAGACGCTTCGGGCCGGACCAGGGCTCCGGCATGTCGAACTCGGAGGCCTTGCCAGTCTTGGGGTCGAGCACGCCCAGGCGGTTGCCGTGGGTCTCGGTGTACCAGAGCCGGCCCTGGCTGTCGGCCACGGCGGCGTAGAGGTGCACGCCCTTCTCTTTCACATGCTCCGTGCGCGGCGTCGTGTAAACCGTAATCTCGCCGGTCTTCGGATCGAGCCGCGAGAGGATCTCGCGCGCGAAGTGCGTCATCCAGACACCGCCGCCCGCGTCCTGGTACATGTAGCGGTCGGCGTCCACGACGAAGTACTGCACGTTCCCGCCCTTCTCGAAGCCGTTATAGACCCTGAACTCCTTCGTGCCCGGATCGAAGCGCATCACCTGCTCGGACTTGGTGAAGGTGATCCAGAGCATGCCGTCGCGGGTGATATCGATCTGATGCGCCCCGCCCGGCTTGCCCGGCGCAACGTTCACCGGGATGTCATAGGTCTCCACCGCGCCGCTCTCGACGTTCACGCCGTAGAGTTTGTTGCCGAAATAGTCCGCAATCCAGGCGCGGCCCGCCGTCACGGCCATGTCGTGATAAAACGCCTTCTTCGGTCCGGCCGGGTACTCGCGGATGTCCGCCTGCGCCACGGGCACGCTGAAGCCTTGCTTCGGCATGCGGGCATTCTTGCTGAGCCACTGCGCGAGTTGCTCGGCATCCAGCGGAATCAGGGCGAGATCGAGGTCGTCGTCGATCTTCTTCATGCGCGCGACGACGACGCGCCAATCCTCGAGCGTGTTCCGGTGCGCGACCGGGAGACCCAACTGATGGCACGGCGTGCAACCGAGCACCACCTGCCGGCGCGTGGGTCCTTCGGGCAGCGCCGCGATCCAGTCCGCCGAACGCACCGGCTCGGCCGCGGTCTGCGGCGCCGCGCCTTGGTCCCGGCCCGCGCAGGCGGCCAGTACGAGCAGCGCGCCACCCAGCACCAGCGCAAGCGTCAACCTGAGGTTGCGTGACATTAGAGGGCTCCTAGTGTGGTTGGGATGAATCAACAACTGAAACCCATGGCGGTCCATGGGCGCGCGGATTATTTCACAGCCGGGAGGACAAAATCCAGCGCGGAATCGCGCCGGGGGAAGGAAAATTCAGCCGCCGAAGACCCGCTCGAGGCGCTCGATGTCGTTGATCACACGCCACTCGGAAGCGCCCGCCTCGCGCACGCGCTTCTCCCAGAATTCGATCCGGCCGCTGTAGCGGCGCGGATCGACGTTGTCGGTATTGAGCTTGGTGACATTGAGCGCCACCACGCGAATGCCGGTCAGGTTCATGGGGATGTCGCGGATGGTCTTCTGGTCGAGCTCCTCCTGCATGTCGGAGAAGATGAGGATGGTCTTGCGGCCGGCGCCGGTCTCGTTCAGGAACTCCGCCGCCTGGAGCATGCCGCCGGTGATGTCGGTGTAGGCGCTTCCGGCCTTGGCCGCCTCTTTGAGCAGCGCCATCTTCGCCTTGAAGGCGTGCTTCTGGTTGTTGGCCTGGAGCGGATCCTTGGCGAAGGTCGTCTTCGCAACGATGTCCTTTTCGCTGAAGGAGCGGCTTTTCACGCGCGCCACGGCGAGCGTGTCGCCCGGGTTGAGCGTGCCGAGCAGGTAATTGATCACGCGCTGGGCCTTGTCGAGCTCGCCGGCATAAGTGCCGGAGGTGTCCACCAGCAGGTACACCGCGCGCTGATGCGCCTGCTTGTCGCCGCAGGCGGCAAGCCCGATGAGCGCCACGAGCACGAACGTCAAGCGGACGACACGGCTCATGACAGCGTCCCCGTCTTGCGCAGCGGCGCGGTCTCGGCGGAAACGGACCGCGGGATCTGCCCCGCCGCGCCGGCCCGCTGCGAGAGCACCGCCCGCTCGATCAGAAGCGGCAGGAAGATTATCGCATCGTAGAGCAGCCGCAGCGTCTTGCCCGCGTGCCACGCGACATTGCCGCCGAGGCGCAGCACGAACCCGAGCGTGCGGATCGCGAGCACAAGCCCCGCGCCGAACACGGTGCGCGCGGCAAAGATGAAATACTCAAGCGGCACGGCGACGAAGGCGAGCGCGAACGGCAGGATGAACCCGAGGATCATCTGCCCCGCGACCGGGATCTTCATGACCCAGCCCTCCGCGACCACCGCCGCGGTCCCGGCATCGCTGAGACCGCGCTTGAACGCGACATCGGTGGCGATGATCTGATCGCGCATCACGGCGAGCGCCACCTCGACACCGGCGAGAATAAACAGGATCGCGAATGCCGCCCACATCATGCGCCGGCGCATGCGGTCGTTCAGGTTATGGATGCGCGGAAACAGGTGCGTGAAGCGCAGCGTCTCCATGAGGAACAGCCCCATGGTCGCCTCGACGAGGATGATCACGAGTGCCGCGACCTGCGCGGCCTCGAGCCCGCCGGCGATATACTCGCCCCCGCCCACCATGGCCGACATCGGCCGCGCGATGAGCCAGAAGTTCACGAACGCCCCGCCGAAGCCCACCGCGAGCACGAGCCCGGAGATCGCGAACTGAATCCCGGCCGAGGACGTGAGCGTGTGCTCCACCTGCTCGGAGCCCGAGTGGATCTGCTCGTAGCGCTCCATCTGGGCGTCGATGCGCGCGGCGCTTTCCCGCAGGCCCTCGATGTTGCGATCGACCCGCGTGAGCGTGTCGTTGACCGCGCGCCCGAAAGGCACGAACTTCCCGAGGATCTTGTGGCGCGCCTCGCTGGAGCGGCGGTACTCCGCCACCACGCGCGCGTAGATTTTGTCCAGCGAATCGCCGATGTCCTGAAGCAGCTTCTGCGCCAGCCCATCGCCGGTGTTCTGGATGCCGGCGATGGTCTCCACCGCCCGTACCCACTCCGGCGGCGGCGGGGGCACCTCGCCGCATTTCGCGTAGTCCTCCTCGATGCGGGTGATGTGGTCGAGCAGCCGGCGTTGCAGCGCCGGGTACCCCTGCAGGTCGCGCTGCACCAGCCCCGTGACGCGCTCGAACTCGCGCTCGATGGCCTGGGTCGCCTCCTCGCGCCCCTGGGCGAGCAGCACGAGCCGGTTGCGGGCGCGCAGGGTCTGCGCCGCGCGCTCGAGCCAATGCGCCCCGAGGCGCAGCGCCTGACTTGCGGCGCGCGCGAGCGAACCGACGACATCGTGCACGGGCCGGCGCGCGCCATAGAGAAACGGCAGCGCAATCAGGAACAGCAACACGGCGGAGAGGGCGGGATTCTCCGGTAGAATCATCCAGGACATGGCGAATTCCCTTCTGTTGGGGGATATCGCTTGAATAGCACGCGCCCGCAGGGGCGACAAGGAAGCCCCGATGGATGACCGCTTTTCGTGGATTACCGGCGGGGTCGGCGGCGCGGAAATTGCTTAGGGAACCACCGATCAAACGAGTTTTTGACGCAGGGGCGCGGAGGCGCAGAGATTCTTCTATTATCCTGGAAAAAGCAGTTGTTCGCAGATTAACGCAGATGAATCATTTGGTTTGAATGACTGCCTGGCGCACCCATATGGTGAGAGAAGGAGCGTCAACAACATTCTTAAAATCTGCGGAAATCTGCGTAATCTGCGGATGCAATCGCCGTTTTTAGGATTATCCGTGGGTTTTCTCTGCGTCGGATAATCATACAAACCAGACTTCCTCAGGGCGTGGTATCGGCGGCGCCCTCTTTCTTCACCGGCAGCATGTCCTCGCGCGTGATCCCGAGCGCGAGCGTCACCGGGGTGGCGATGAAGATCGAGGAGTAGGTACCGACGGCGATGCCGACCAGCATCGCCGCCGAGAATCCACGCAGGATCTCGCCGCCGTAGAAAAAGAGCGCGAGCATCGTGAGCAGCGTCGTGCCCGAGGTGATGATGGTGCGCGAAAGCGTCTGGTTGAGGGAGGCGTTCATGATCTCCGGCACGGTGCTCTTGCGCATCTTGCGGAAGTTCTCGCGGATGCGGTCGAACACCACCACCGTGTCGTTCAGGGAGTAGCCGAGCACGGCGAGGATCGCGGCGAGCACGGAGAGCGAGAATTCCATCTGCGTGAACGCGAAGAACCCGAACACCAGGAACACATCGTGCGCGGTGGCGGCGATCGCGCCGACGGCAAAGCGCCATTCGAACCGCACGATCACGTAGATCAGGATACCGATCGCCGCAAAGATCAGCGCGAGCGCGCCCTTCTCGGCGAGCTCCCGTCCCACCTGCGGCCCCACGAATTCGACGCGCTTGACCTGCACCTGGCAGGCCGCGGGGGGCGCCTTGGAATCCCTCCCGAGGCACTTCTGCGCCTGGCCCGGGCGGCTCTCGACTTCGCGCTCGTCGAGCGCCGCGCGCAGCGTCTCGACCAGCTTGGCGCTCACGACCGCCGCGCCCTTGCCTTCGTCCCCGCGCACCGGCAACCGCACCATGAGATCGCGCGCGGTGCCGAAGCGCTGCACGACGGCATCGCCGAAGCCCTTGTCCACGAGCGCCTTGCGTACCTCGGTCACGTCCGCCGGCTGCGTGTAGTTGAGCTCCACCAACGTGCCGCCGGTGAAGTCGAGACCGAAGTTGAGGCCGAAAATGACAAGCGCCGCGAGCGTGGCGAGATTGAGCAGCATGGACACCGTCATCGAAATGCGGCGCTTGCCGATGAAATCGACCCGGGTTTCGCGCTTGAAGATTTCCATGGTGCCTCCCTAGACCGGCACCTTCTCGATCCGGCGGCCGCCGAACGCGAGGTTCGTGATGGCGCGCGCGCCCATCACCGCCGTAAACATGGTGGTGAGGATGCCGATCGAAAGCGTGATGGCAAAGCCCTTGATCGGACCGGTGCCGAAATTGAACAACATCATCGCGGCAATGAGGGTCGTGATATTGGCGTCGGCGATGGTGCCGAAGGCCTTCTGGTAGCCCGCGTGGATGCTCGCCTGCGGCGTGTTGCCGTTCCGCAACTCCTCGCGGATGCGCTCGTTGATGAGCACGTTCGCATCCACCGCCATGCCGAGCGTGAGCAGGATGCCGGCGATGCCGGGCAGCGTGAGCGTGGCCTGGAACATCGAGAGCACTGCCACGAGCAGGATCCCGTTCAGCAGCAGCGCCAGGTTGGCGATCAGCCCGAAGCCGCTGTAATACACGATCATGAACACGACGACGGCCACGAAGCCGATGAGCGTGGCCTTCACGCCCTGATCGATATTCTCCTGGCCGAGCGAGGGACCGACGGTGCGCTCCTCGATGATGTCGACCGGCGCGGCGAGCGCGCCCGCGCGCAGCAGCAGCGACAGCTCGTTCGCCTCCGGCACCGAATCGAGCCCCTCGATCTGGAAGCGCTTGCCCAGCTGCGAGCGGATGACCGGCGCCGTGATGACCTCCTCCACCCGTCGGCTCACGCGCAGCTCACGCCCCTGCTCATCCAGCACCGGCTTCCCGGATTGATCCAGCTTCGGCTCCGACTTGGTCTCGATGTACACCACGGCCATGCGCTTGCCGACGTTCTCGCCGGTGACGCGCTGGTTGATGGCCGCGCCGCGCGAGTCCAGGGTGATGGAGACGATCGGCTGGCTCGTCTGGCTGTCGAAGCCCGGCGCCGAGTCGACGATGTTGTCGCCGGAGTAGATCACGCGGTTCTTGAGCAGGATCGGGCGGCCGTCGCGCATTTTGTAGAGCTTGGAGCCCACCGGCACGTTGCCCGCGGCCGCGGATGCCAGGTCGTGCTCCTCATCGACCATCATGATCTCCAGGGTCGCTGTGCGGCCGAGGATCTCTTTCGCCTTGGCGGTGTCCTGCACGCCGGGCAACTGCACCACGATGCGGTCCGCCCCCTGCTGCTGGATCACGGGCTCGGCCACGCCCAGCTCGTTCACGCGATTGCCGAGCGAGGTCATGTTCTGCTCGAGCGCGAACCTGGCCTTCTCCGCGAGCGCCGTCTGGCTCAGTTTTGCCATGACGATAAATTCGTTGGCGCGCTCGGACTCCGCGATCTCCAGGCCCGGGATCTCCTTTTTGATGGTCTCGCGTGCCGTCTCGCGGTCCGACTGCTCGCGGAAACGCATCTCGATGCCGCCCGTCTCCAGGCGGTTCACCGTGAGATAGCGCACCTTCTTGTCGCGCAGCGTCCGGCGGATGTCATCGGCGTACGACTCCTCGGCCTTCTTCACCACCGCGCGCATGTCCACCTGCATGAGGAAATGCACGCCGCCGCGCAGATCGAGCCCGAGGTACATGGGCTTCGCTCCGAGGGCGCTCAGCCAGGAAGGCGTGGCGGGCAGCAGGTTCAGCGCCACGGTATAGCCGTCGCCCAACTCTTTCTGCGCGAGATCGCGCGCGCGGATCTGGATCTCGGTGTCGGCAAAGCGGATCTTGGCGCCCTTGTCGTCGAGCAGCGCGCCCTGATACGGGAGTTTCGCCTGGATCAGGACCGTCTCCACGCGCGCGAGGGTGGTGACATCCACCTTGGTCGTGCGCGTGGGCGAGATCTGGATCGCGGGATACTCGCCGAAGACGTTCGGCAGGCCGTAGACCACCCCGATCGCCAGCACGGCGAGGATGAGCAGGTACTTCCAGAGCGGGTACTTATTCATTTTTATATTTGAAACCGCGGATTAACGCAGATGAACGCCGATAACAAAAACATCTTGAGGATTTGATCCGCGTTTATCTGCGTTCATCTGCGGTTCCAAAAAAATATTAAGCCGATTTGATCGTACCCTTGGGCATCACCTGCTGGATCGCATGACGCTGGACCTTGATCTGCGTTCCTTCGGCCACCTCCAGGGTCACGAAGGCATCGCCCAGGTGCGTGATGCGCCCGAGCACGCCGCCCGCGGCGACCACCTCGTCGCCCTTGGCGAGCGCGGCGAGCGTGGCCTTATGCTCCTTGGCGCGCTTGGCCTGCGGGCGAATCAGAATGAAATAAAACGCGGCAAACATCACGCCCAGAAGGACGAAGGTAACGATGGGGCTGCCCTGCGGCGCGGCGTCCGCGGCGGGCGCCTGGGCCCAGGCTTCGGAAATAAACAAGTTCATGACGTGTCCTTAAATAGATAAAGGCAATAGACAGGATTAACAGGATTTCTCAGGATTTACAGGATTTACAGGATTTCAAAGACAAAGAAAAGTTAATGCAGTAATCCTGTTAATCCTGAGAAATCCTGTTAATCCTGTCCATTTCTAGTTTCTTCAGCTCCGCCCGGCCTTCCGGGCGGCGGTCGCTCCGGACATCCTGTCCTCTCGCGACACTACCCCGTCCCTGGGCGGCGCATACGATAAAACTTCTCGACGAAATCATCCAGTCTTTTTTCCGCGATCGCCGCCCTTAAGGCCCGCATCAGGGTCTGGTAGTAATGAAGGTTGTGGATGGTCGCGAGCCGTGCCCCCAGGATCTCATTGGCCTTCTGCAGGTGTCTTAAGTATGCCCGGCTGTAATTGCGGCAGGTGTAGCAGTCGCAGTGCGGATCCACCGGGCCAGTGTCGGCGGCATGGCGGCTGTTCAGGATTTTTACATGGCCCTGGTGGGTGAAGAGCCAGCCGTTGCGCGCGTTGCGCGTCGGCAGCACGCAGTCGAACATGTCCATGCCCCGGCGCACGGCCTCCACGAGATCCTCCGGCGTGCCCACGCCCATCAGGTAGCGCGGCCGGTCGGCGGGCATCTGCGGCGCGATATGCTCGACGATGCGGAACATATCCTCCTTGGTCTCGCCCACCGAAAGCCCGCCGACGGCATAGCCGTCGAAGCCGATCTGCTTCAATCCGGTGAGCGAGATGTCGCGCAGGTGCTCATGCATGCCGCCCTGGACGATGCCGAAGAGCGCGGCGGGATGGCTGCCGTGGGCGAGCTTGCTGCGCTCGGCCCAGCGCAGCGAGAGCTCCATCGAGGCGCGCGCCTCGGGTTCGGTCGCGGGATGCGCGGTGCACTCGTCGAACACCATAATAATGTCGGCATCCAGCGCCTGTTGCACCGCCATCGACTCCTCGGGCCCGAGGAAAATCCGCGCGCCGTCCACCGGCGATTGAAACCACACGCCCTGCTCGGTGAGTTTCCTCAGCTTCCCGAGACTCCAGACCTGAAATCCGCCCGAGTCGGTAAGGATGGGTCCGTCCCAGTGCATGAACCGATGCAGCCCACCGTGCGCGCGGATCACCTCGACGCCGGGGCGCAGCATGAGGTGGAAGGTGTTGCCGAGGATGATCTCGGCCCCCAGCGCGCGCAGCTCCTCCGGGGTCATGGCCTTGACCGTGCCATAGGTGCCGACCGGCATGAAGGCCGGGGTCTCGACAGCGCCGCGCGGGAACGTCATGCGCCCGCGGCGGGCGGCGCTGTCGGTGGCTATTAATTCAAACTTCATAGGAGAGGAAAGATACAAGAGAAAAGAGAAATGAGGAAATTGCTAGGCTTTGCCCTTTTCTCTTTCCTCTTTTCTCTGCGGTAACACAAACATCGCGTCCCCATAGCTGTAAAACCGGTAACGCCGTTCGACCGCGTGACGATACGCGTCGAGCACGGCGTCCTTGCCGGCGAAGGCGCACACGAGCATAAGCAGCGTGGACTCGGGAAGATGAAAGTTGGTGACGAGCGCATCCACGATCTGAAACCGGTAGCCGGGAAAGATAAAGATATCCGTCTCGCCTTCAAACGGCGTTACCCGGCCCTCCTTCGCCGCCGATTCCAGCGCCCGCACGACGGTGGTCCCCACGGCCACAACGCGGCGGCCGGACGCCCGGGCGGCGTTCACCTGATCGCAGGCGCGCCGATCGAGCCTGAGATATTCGGCGTGCATCTTGTGGCTGCGGATATCGTCCACGCGCAGCGGCTGAAACGTGCCCGCGCCCACGTGCAGCGTCACGAATGCGCGCTCGATCCCCATGGCATCGAGCCGCGCGAGCAGGATCGCGTCGAAATGCAGCCCCGCGGTCGGCGCGGCCACCGCGCCGGGGTCGCGCGCGAACACCGTTTGGTAGCGCTCCCGGTCGCGCGGCTCGTCGGGGCGCGCGATATAGGGCGGCAGCGGTACGTGGCCGGCGCGCTCCAGGATCTCCAGGACCGGCTGTCCGGCCTCGAACGCCAGCTCGAAAAATTCGCCCCGGCGCGCGAGCACCCGCACGGTAACCCCGCCCTCGAGCGTAAGCCGCTGCCCCGGCTTCGGCGGTTTGCTCGCGCGCAACTGCGCCAATACCCGATGTGTATCGAGCAACCGCTCCACCAGCAGCTCCACGCGCCCGCCCGTCTCCTTCTCCCCGTAGAGGCGCGCCGGGATCACCCGCGTGTCGTTGAACACGAGGAGGTCGCCGGGGCGCAGCAGCGTGGGCAGGTCGGCAAACCCGAGATCGCGGCAGGCGCCGCGGGCGGCGTCGAGCACCAGCAGGCGGCTGGCGCCGCGCGGCTCGGCGGGGCGCTGCGCGATCAGCTCCGGCGGCAGCTCGTAACGGAATTCGGATTTCTGCATGAAAATGAAATGGGTAGAGGTGCCTTTCTGTCGCCGGGCGCGAAACCGTTATACTATAAACCCTCCAGGAGGCGCGCCCGGACGGTCTGAAAACGGGGGCGGCCATAACTATACAATGAAGCGCGAACACCACGCATAAGCTCAATCGCACATGACCGGCACACGCTACACGCTGGAGGTCCAGCCCGTCATCCCGCCGCGCCTGAGACGGCTGACGGAGCTTGCGAACGACCTGCTCTACGGCTGGGACCGGCAGGTGCGCGGGCTCTTCTATCGCCTCGACCAGAATCTCTGGGAGGCCTGCGGGCATAACCCCAGGGTGTTCTTGCGGCGCGTCTCGCAGCAGCGCCTCGAGGAGGCGGCGGACGACCGCATCTTCACGGAGGACTACAACCGCGTCCTCTCGGTCTACGACACCTATCATCAGGAAACCATCCGCTCGGGAATCCAGGAGCTGCTCGACCCCAAACAGGATCTGGTGGCGTACTTCTGCGCCGAGTTCGGCTTTCACGAAAGCTTCCAGATCTACTCCGGCGGTCTCGGCATTCTCGCGGGCGACCACTGCAAGGCGGCGAGCGACCTCGCGATCCCGTTCGTCGGCGTGGGACTGCTCTATCGGCAGGGCTACTTTACCCAGACCATCGACGGCCAGGGCAACCAGGTCGCCCACTATGCGCCGACCAACTTCGCGGATCTCCCGATCGCGCCGGCAATCGACAACCACAACGGCACCGAGGTCCACATACGCGTGGATCTGCCCGGGCGGCCGGTGACGCTCAAGGTCTGGAAGGCCAAGGCCGGCCACATCACGCTCTATTTGCTCGACTCCGATTTGCCCGAGAACGCCGAGGCCGACCGGCGCATCACCTACCAACTCTACGGCGGCGACATCCACACCCGCATGCAGCAGGAGATCGTGCTCGGGATTGGGGGCGTGCGGGCGCTGCGCGCGATCGGGCTTCATCCCACCGTCTGGCACATCAACGAGGGCCACGCGGCGTTCATGATCATCGAGCGCTGCCGCGAGCTCGTGGCGCAGGGGCTCGAGTTCGACGCCGCGCTCGAGGCGACCGCGGCCAACACCGTCTTCACCACGCACACGCCGGTGCCCGCGGGCCACGACATCTTCGACTATGAGCTGATGAGCACCTACTTCGGCCACAAGGTGAAGGGCCTCGGCATCGACATCGAGCAACTCATGGCGCTCGGCTCGAGTCCCTCGAGCCAGGGCGGATTCAACCAGACGGCGCTTGCGTTCCGCGGCTCGCGCTTCCGCAACGGGGTTTCGCGCATCCACGGCGGCGTGGCCTCGCGCATGGCGGCCTACATCTGGCCGCAGATCCCGCCGGAGGAGAACCCCGTGGGCTACATCACCAACGGCGTGCACGTACCGACCTTCCTCGCGCGCGAGTGGGTGAGCCTGTTCGACATGCGCTTCGGCGGCGGCTGGCGCAATGAACTGCTCAACGAGGAGTACTGGGAGCAGGTCGAAACCATCCCCGATCACAGCTACTGGAGTCTGCGCCAGTCGCTCAAAACCGAAATGCTCGCCGAGGTGTACCACCGCCTCACGTTCCAGCTTCGGCGCAACGGCTGCAGCGCCTCGCTGATCGAGCGCCTCACCGCGCGGCTTTCGCCGCACGAAACCGACGTGCTCACGGTGGGCTTCGCCCGCCGCTTCGCCACCTACAAGCGCGCGGGGCTGCTCTTTTCCGACCCGGCGCGGCTCGCGCGTCTGCTCAACGATCCGAAGCAGCCCTGCCTCTTCATCTTCTCCGGCAAGGCCCACCCGCACGACATCCCGGCGCAGAACCTGATCAAGCTCATCCACGAGTTTTCGCGCCGCCCCGAATTCGAAGGTCGGATCATCGTCCTCGAGGGCTACGATCTGGCGCTCGCGCGCAAGCTCGTCACCGGCGTGGACGTCTGGCTCAACACCCCGGAGCATCCGCTCGAGGCCTCCGGCACCTCGGGCGAGAAGGCCGCGATCAACGGCGTTATCAACTTGAGCGTCCTCGACGGCTGGTGGGGCGAGGGCTACAACGGCGAAAACGGCTGGGCCATCACGCCGCACGGGCCGGAGTTCGATCGCAGTTACCGCGACCGCGAAGAAGGCCAGGAGCTGCTCGATATTGTCGAGAAGCAGATCGTGCCGCTCTACTACGAGCGCAACGGCTACGGCTACTCCGAGGGCTGGGTGAAGAAATCCAAGGCCTCGCTCAAGTCCATCATGCCGCGCTTCAACGCCCAGCGCATGGTGATGGACTACGTGCGCAAGTACTACGCCCCGGCGCGCAAGCAGCGCCTGATGATGGAAGGGAACCAGTATGCGCGCGCCAAGGAGCTCGCCGTCTGGCGCAAGAAACTCGATCAGAGCTGGCCGCGCGTGCGCGCCCGCCGCCTGGACGAGAACGCGCAGGAAATCCGCGCGGGCGAGGTGCTGCCAATCCGCATCGCCGCCTATCTCGACGGCCTCAGCGCCGAGGACGTCATGGTCGAGTGCCTCGTGGGGCGCGAATCCGAGTCCGGCGAGTTCGTGAAACTCGACACCCACATCTTCACACCCGGTGAACGCGGCGAGCACGGCGAGACCGTCTTCCATCTCGATCTGCAACCGCGCCTGCCGGGATTGCAGTTCTACAAGATCCGCCTCTACCCGTTCCATCCCGCGCTGTGCCATCGGTATGAGGCGGGGTATATGGTTTGGCTGTAACGGCGCTAGGCTGGAGTCTGGAGGACTGAGGACTGAGGACTGAGATTCACGACTCACGGCTCACGAAACACGTCGAGGACAGCGAAAAGAAGAATGGCCCCAATCGCAGCCCGGCACGGCAGAGGGTTCGGTGGTCGGCGCAGCATCGGCGAAGGTCGCGCGGTTTGAGGACGTTGGTCATTTGCCGTTATTCGCAGTTCGACCCCGATTTTTCGCTTGGCAGCGATAGGTCGAATCGTGCGACAGCGAATGTTACAAGGCGAGACCTGACCCCGGGGCTGTGACCCCGGGGCTTGTGCTCGTGCCGACACCGGGGACAGCGCGCCAAGTTTCCTGTTGTACCTGTGGCCGGTGCGGCACACCTCTGCGTTAGAAATTATGAAAAACCAAAGCGATGAATTTAAATGGCACAGGGTCAACGCAGCGGCGGCAGAAACTTTAACGGCCTTAACAAATTCGGCTGGTGTGGTTTACCCAATAAACAATACCTTATTGCCTGAACAAATAAAGAAAATGACAGGTGTATCTTCTTATTATGCTACTGGTTATACGGATGCCCAGGTTAATTCATCCGTTGGTTTAGTGGCTGGCGAATTGTTAGTCGCACGAAGCGATGGTAATTTAACTAAAAATTATAATTATGTTTTTGGTGTGTCATCGGTCGGTGATGTTTATTTTTCTGGGCCATATAAGGGTTTTGGTCATCATGTTACTTCTGGGCAATCAGTAGATGTAAATTCACTTTTTGGGCAAACACCGTATGGAAATAATTTCTAACCCTACGCTCAAGCGGGACTGCGCAAAAGCGCGCAGCCCCTTAGCTCCACGTTGGGCTTTTAGGAGATCACGATGGAAGCTTCGGGGTCAGATCACAATATCCACTAATATTCCAGCATCGCGAAAATGATTTCGTAACAAGAAGCTCTTCGGGGTGGTGCATCGGCGGTTCCCTCCGAGCGGATGCATCAGCGTATTCACTTGAGAATTTTTAGAAATTCTGCGGCCGTCACGATGCGCGTGGCCCCTACTCGCTTCAGCGACAGCAGCCCTCGCCGGTCGCCGGTAACGAGGTAATCGGCTCGGCCCGCGATGGCCATGGCAATCACCGGATTGTCCTGCGGGTCGCGGGAGAGATCCACCTCCGGCAATTCCGTCAACACCGTCGCGTGCCGCTTGAGGCCGTTGATGAGGTTGCCGGCCTCGACGGCTTGAGGAACTTCTTGACCCGTTCGTAGCGGCTTGCACGGCGGAACTCCCCGATCTGCCACGCTGAGGCGATGAGCGTGAAGCGCTTCTTGCGCCAAGCCTGATAGACCTGGTCCGGCGGCGTGTCGGCGGTGATCAGCGCCGCGATCAGGATGCCGGTATCGAGGACGACCCGCATCGGGATCAGCGCACGCCGACGGCCTCTTCGATCGCCTCCAGGATTTCCTTCTGGGAGTACGGACGGTTGCGCTTCTTGACCTTCTCCACCGTGAGCTCGAACAGCCGCGCCTGGACCGCCTCGTCAATGAACCGGGAGATGTCGCCCTTCTTGCCGCCCTTGCGCGCGAGATAGGTGCGCAAGGCGCGGTCGGTGGCCTCGGGCACAACGACAGACCAGCGGATATTGCTCATGGGGGAACCCTCAGACTGAATCGGATGATATGATGATATGTGTATATCCACTCATCTGCAAGTCCCTCAAAAAATCCGTGAGCGCCTCGTCGACAATGCGAACCGCAAAGGCGAGACAAAGCGCAACCCAGGCCCAGCCCTGATTGGCGACGCGCATTCGTCTTAATCCTGTTAATCCTGAGAAATCCTGTTAATCCTGTCTATTTCTTTTCCTTTCCGTCCGTCGCACACTCACCCCGCCCCTCTTCCGTATAGCGCGATCAGGCGCTTCAGCTTCGCGACGATATCCTCCGTCAGCAGCTCCCACTCGAAGCGCCAGCGCCAGTTACCCTCGACGGTACCGGGCGTATTCATCCGGTGCCCGCGCCCGAGGCCCATGATGTCCTGCATCGGGATCACGGCGAGGCGCGCCACGGACATCAGCGCCGCGCGCACGAGCGGCCAGGGCATCGCCTCGTGCTGAAACCCGAGATAGTCCACGACATAAAGCTGCTTCTGCGCCGGCAGATCCTCGAACCACGCGCGCGTGGTGTCGTTGTCGTGCGTGCCGGTGTACGCCACCGAATTGGGCTCGTGGCGATGCGGCAGGTAGGGATTGCCCGCACCGCCGTCGAAGGCGAACTGCAACACGAGCATCCCGGGGAAGCCGTACTTCTCGCGCATCCGATGCACCTCGGGCGTGATGAGGCCCAAATCTTCCGCCACCAGCGGCAGCGAGCCGAAGCGCTCGAGCAGCGCATCGAACAGCGCCTCGCCGGGCGCCTTGACCCACCGACCGTTGACGGCGGTCTCCTCGGCGGCCGGAATCTCCCAGCAGGCCTCGAAGCCGCGGAAGTGGTCCACGCGCACGAGATCGCAGCGCGAGAGCTCGGTCTTCATCCGCGCGATCCACCACCCGAAGCCCTGGGCCTGGGCGCAGTCCCAGTCATAGAGCGGATTGCCCCAGCGCTGTCCGCTCGCGCAGAAATAATCCGGCGGCACGCCGGCCACGACCGTCGGCTGGCCGGTCGCGTCGAGCTTGAAGCATTCGCGCTGCGCCCACACCTCGGCGCTGTCGTGGGCGACAAAGATCGGCATGTCGCCGAGAAACAAAACGCCGTGCGCCTTGGCGTACGCGCGCAGCTCGCGCCACTGACGGATCGCCACGAACTGCTCGAAGCGCACCTCTTCGATATCGGCCGTGAGCCGCTGGCGCGCCTCGTGAAGGGCCGCGGGTTCGCGGTCGCGCAGCGGCGCGGGCCACTGCCACCAGGGCAGGCTGCCGTGCTGCTTGCGCAGCGTCTCGAACAGCGCGTAATCCTCGAGCCACGTCGCTTCGGCCTGAACGAATGCATCGTGGGCCGCGCGCTCCTCGCCGCCGGCGTGCTGCCTGAAATGCCGGAATGCCAGGTGCAGATTCCGGCGGTGGTCGAGCGCGGGATTTTCCGCCGCCGCGAGCCAGCCCCACTCGACGAGCCGGGATATGGAGATAAGCCGCGGATTGCAGGCGTGCGCCGACAGACAGTGGTAGGGCGAGGCATCTTCGTGGTGCGTGGGCCCGAGCGGCAGCATCTGCCAGACGCTCGCGCCGGCGGCGGCGAGAAAATCCACGAACCGGTACGCGTCCGCTCCGAGATCGCCGGCGGGCAGCGAGGTCGGGTGCAGCAGCACGCCGGCGCGACGGCGGTCGAGAATGGATTTATGAATTTTCACCGCAGAGATCGCAGAGAACGCAGAGATTAATAAAATTAACCCAGCCCATTAACAAATCTACGAATTCCGTCCTTGAGAACCCTTACAACGATATCCACAATCGATTTTGGCGCCACGATAAACGACAGGGGGTTCTTTCTGTCGTTCAACGGCCAACCCGCGGGCCACCAATTCATGAACCAAACAACTTTCGTACGCGGACTCCAAGAGCCCCGGCCCAAGCTCCTTATGAACCGTCATCGCCGCATTGATGATCTTCTCCGTCAGTCCATTTATTTCGTTTTCCATTTTTCTCTGCGTTCTCTGCGTTCTCTGCGATCTCTGCGGCGAAAACTATTTAAGTCGTCGGCTGACCCGGCCGCATCGCGCCCCCGTGCAGCGGTGCGCCGCGCCCGTGGGTGAAGGCGTGGGAGAGGTATTCCGGCGGCTCGAGGTTGAGCAGTTGATAGAGGTTGGTGAGATGCTGGCGGTAGAGGCGCTCGAAGTCGCTCACCGTCGCCTGCGGGTTGTAGTCGCCGAACCACCAGAACCAGTCCGAGCCCTCGCACACGCCGAGCTGGCCCTCGGCGGCCTCGCGCCGCGGCGGCGGGAGGTTCGGCGCCGCCGCATCGAAGGCGCGCTTGGCGTCGGCGAGCATGTCCCAGCCGCGGTTCTTCTCGGGATCGCCGATCCAGGTGGAGAAGGTGCCGTAGACCCAGGAGCCGGCCACGAGCGCGGGCAGCAGCTTGGCCGGATGGTCTTTGAGATAGTCCGAAAATGTGGTGAGCTGAAGGCGCGGATGCTCGGAGAGCCGGCGATAGAGCGCGTTCAGGAAATAATAGGCGTTCTCGGGATAATGCTCCCAGGCGTTCTCGCCGTCGAGGATGATCGACACCACGTGGTCCGGATGGCCGTGGCAACTGTCGGCGATGTTCTCGAGATGACGGATGAAATCGGCCACCGCGTCATCGGCGTGCCAGGTCGCGTAGGTGAAACCGATCAGGTCGGAGAGCCCGTCGTCGCGGAAGAAGAGCCGCGGGCCGCCGTCGAGCGCATACGGCGTATACAGCCACGCCGCCTTGGCGTGCGGTGCATGCCCGAGCTTGCTCAAGGAATGGCGCAGCACGCTTTCGCCGCTCGCGGCCCAACTGAAGCCCTCCTCCGCCAGCAACGCGGCGGCGGCCGCGCTCACGCTCCCCTCGGAGGGCCAGCAGCCGGATGGCCTGCGCCCGAAGTGACGCTCGAACGCATGGATGCCCTCGCGGATATGCCAGCGCGCCCGCTCGATCCCCCCGGGGTACCGCGGCGTCAAGGGCAGCGGCGCCTCGGGCGCGGCCTCGTGCGCGGCGGTGAAATCCAGGAGCAGCGGCAAAATCGGATGCGCGTAGGGCGTGACCGAAAGCTCCACCTGCCCGCGCTCTGCCAGGCGCGCGTAGCGCGCGATCACCCGCGACAGCAGCTCGCCGATGACGCCGAGCAGCGTGCGCCGATCGTGCAGCGTGTATTGGGCGCCCTTCTCCAGCAGATGTTTCACGCGCGCATCGGTCCGGCGCACGGTCTCGCCGAGCCAGGCCAGGTGATACCACACCAGCAGGTCCGCCAGAAACGAATCGCCCAGGTACGCCAGGGCCTCCGGATGGCGGGTAATCCAGCCGGCCATCTCCGCGAGCCTTCGGTATGCCGGGAAGCGGTGGATCAGGCGCGATTCGTTCGCGCGCAGGCAGGCCTTGATGAGGATCAGCCGCTCCTCGCGACCCACGGGCAGCGCCGGGCTCGCGAGCGCCGCGAGCACCGGATCGCGGATCGCGAGGCTGTTGGTGAGGAAGCCGTCGACTTGGCGCGCGTAGTCCTCGATCTGCTCGATCAGGATGGGCGCGAAATTGACCACGGCGCGCGCCGCGGGCACGGCCTCGAGATGCGCCGCCATATCGACGTAATCCTTGATCGCGTGCAGGTAGGTCCAGGGCTGGGAGTACGCGCCGCTTACGAGGTCGCGGTACTGCGGCTGGTGCATGTGCCAGGCGAGCACGACCTGAAGGCGCTCAGTGTCCGCCATGCCTGCCCTCCCTGGCGTAACTAGGTTGGCTTCGTTCGACCCCGGCCCGGACCGGCGGCGCTCCGCCTCCGGCTTCGCTTGCCGGTCCAGGGCAGACCCTCCATGGCCTGCCCGTTCGGCGGCACGAACGTTCGCAGAACGTTCGTGACCTCCCCGCCTCACCCATGTCCGGGCGCTCGGCGGCGCGCAGGCACGTTAAGTGCCTGCGCGACGTCTCCGCCTCGCCCTCACCGGACATGGTGCCGTTCCTGGCCGAGCATCTCGGGGGTCACGACGATGACGCCACCGGAGGTGACGTAATACTTCCTGGCGTCCGCCTCGGGGTCTTCTCCGATCACGGTGCCGTCGGGGATGTTGCAGCCTTTCTCGATCACGACCTTGCGCAGCCGGCAGTGCTGACCGACGGAGACGTTGGGCATCACGACCGAATCCGCGAGCGTGCTGTAGGAATCCACGTACACATTGGAGAACAGCAGCGAATGCCGCACGACCGCGCCCGAGATGATGCAGCCACCCGAGACCATGGAGTCCACCGCCATGCCGCGGCGATCGTCGTCGTCGAACACGAACTTCGCCGGCGGCAGTTGCTCCTGGTAGGTCCAGATGGGCCATTCCTGATCGTAGAGATTGAGCTCCGGGGTCACGCCGATCAGCTCCATGTTCGCCTCCCAGAAGGCGTCCACCGTGCCCACGTCGCGCCAGTACGCGCGCCGCCCGTTCTGCACGTCGCGGAACGGATAGGCCACGACCCGGGCGGTCCCGAGGATGGCGGGGATGATGTTCCGGCCGAAGTCGTGCGCGGAGTCGGCGCGGTCGGCGTCGCGGATGAGCTGCTCGTACAGGAACTCGGTATTGACGACGTAGATCCCCATGCTCGCGAGCGCCACCCCCGGCTGGCCCGGCATCGGCTCGGGCTGCGCGGGCTTTTCGATAAAGCGCGCCACGCGCCCGTCCGCACCCACCGTCATCACGCCGAAAGCGCTCGCGCGATCGAGCGGCACCTCGATGCAGCCCACGGTCATGTCGGCGTTGCGATCGACGTGGTAGGCGAGCATCGGGCCGTAGTCCATCTTGTACACGTGGTCGCCGGCGAGGATCAGCACATAGCGCGGGTTGTGGTTACGGATGATGTCGATGTTCTGGTAGACCGCATCCGCGGTGCCCGCGTACCACGAGGTCTCGATGCGCTGCTGCGCGGGCAGCAGCTCCACGAACTCGCCGAATTCCCCGCGCAGGAACCCCCAGCCCTTCTGGATGTGCTGGATGAGCGAATGCGCCTTGTACTGGGTGAGCACGCCCACGCGACGGATGTCGGAGTTCATGCAGTTGGACAGCGGGAAGTCGATGATGCGGAACTTGCCGCCGAAGGGCACCGCGGGCTTGGCGCGCCACAACGTCAGATGCTTCAGCCGCTCGCCCCGCCCGCCCGCCATGATGAGCGCCAGCGTATCCCGCGTCAGGCGGCTCACAAAACGCATACTCTGGGCCGATATCATGGCTGTCGCTTCCTCCCTTGCTTGCCTGGCGCGCACGCAGGCGCGCTTCGTCATGATACTACCGGCGAGGAAAATCGCCACGCCCATGACAACCGATGGGAACCACCCGATCTTTGATGCGCGTCAAAGAAGAAGCCGCCCGCCAAGGTACGCTGCCGAACCGGCAACCGTTACAATCGGCCACACGCACTAGCCCCAAGTTCGACGTCGAGGCGAAAAACCCGAAGAACCGCCGGATCCCGCATGCCCAAAGTTCTGTTCGTGACCAGCGAGGCCCATCCCCTGATGAAGACCGGGGGGCTCGGGGACGTGTGCGGCAGCCTCCCCGCCGCGCTCAAGGGGCTCGGCGTGGACGCGCGCCTGCTCCTGCCCGGCTATCACGACGCCATCCGCCGCGCGGGCAAACTTAGGGCGGTCGCGCAGATCACGATCCCGCCGCTCGCCCAGCCGGTCACGCTGCTCGAGACCGTACTGCCCGGCACACGCGTCCCGGTATGGCTCGTGGACTTCCCGCCGGCCTATGACCGCCCCGGCAATCCCTATCTCAACGGTTACGGCCATCCCTGGCACGACAACGCCGCGCGCTTCGCGCTGCTCGCGCGCGCGGCCGTGGCCGTCGCGCTCGACAAAGCGGGGCTCGACTGGCGCCCCGACATCGTGCACGCCCACGACTGGCAGACCGGGCTCGCGCCGGCGCTGCTCGCCCGCGAGCCCGAGCGCCCGGCGACGCTCTTTACGATCCACAATTTCGCGTACCAGGGACTGTTCCCCCGCGACACCCTCGCCGCGCTCGGCCTGCCCGAGGCGTTCTGGTCCCACGAAGCGCTCGAGTTCCATGGAGACCTCGCCTTCATCAAAGGGGGGCTGGTGTACGCCGACCGCATCACGACCGTGAGCCCCACCTACGCGCGCGAGATCCAGACACCCGAGTTCGGGCACGGGCTCGACGGGCTGCTGCGCCATCGCGCTGAGAAACTCCTCGGAATCCTCAACGGCATCGACGACAACGCCTGGAACCCCGCGCGCGACCCGCACATCGCCGCGCGCTACTCCGCGAAGAACTTCCGGCCCAAGCAAAAGAACAAAACCGCATTGCAGAAGGAATTCGGGCTGCCGGCGGATGCGCGGATTCCGCTCATCGGTCTGGTCGGTCGACTCGCGCACCAGAAAGGCGTGGACCTCCTGCTCGAGGCGCTGCCACGGCTCATGAAGCTTTCGGTGCAGCTCGTGCTGCTCGGCACGGGCGAGGCCGGCTACGAGAAGGCGATCCGGGATGCGGCCGCGCAGTACCGCGGCCGACTCGCCGCACGCATAGACTACGACGAGGCCACGGCGCACCGCGTCGAGGCCGGGGCCGATATGTTCCTCATGCCCTCGCGCTTCGAGCCCTGCGGGCTCAATCAGCTCTACAGCCTGCGTTACGGCACGGTACCGATCGTGCGCCGCGTCGGCGGGCTCGCCGACACCGTGGTGAACGCAACCCCCGAGGCGCTCAAGGCCGGCAGGGCCACGGGCGTCAGTTTCGCTGAAGCGCGCCCCGAGACCCTGGTTGCGGCCGTGCGCCGGGCGCTGGCGCTCCACCGCGACCCGAAGGTCTGGCGGCGGATCGCCGCAACGGGCATGGGCCAGGACTTCTCCTGGCGTCACAGTGCGGCCGAGTACCTCAAGCTGTATGATGAACTCATCCATTCGGGATCTCCGCGGGCCGGAGGAAGCGATGGCCGAAGCGCCAAAGGGAGCAGGGGAAAGCGCGCGCGTTGAGTCCGCAGGCAGCCAAACGGACGCGCTGGCGGCGGCCGTGCTCGAGATCGTCCGCGGCCTCGCCGCCGAGCGGCGGCCGCAACAGACGGTAAGCGCCCTCACCCTCGACAGCCGCCTGGAGCGGGATCTCGGCCTCGACAGCCTCGCCCGCGTGGAACTGCTCGCCCGTCTCGAGCGCGCCTTGCATGTGACACTCTCCGAGCAAATCCTCGCAAGCGCCGAAACCCCGCGCGATTTGTTGCGCGCCCTGCAGGGCGCGCGCGCCCAGGCGCGCGTCCCGCCATCGGCAACGCCGCGCATCGCCGCGCCCGAGGGCGTGGTCGCCGCGCCCGTCGCAGCGACCACGCTTATTGAGGCGCTCGACTGGCATGTGCAGCGCACGCCGCAACGCACGCACATTTACCTCCTCGGCGATAACGAACAAGAGGAGGCCCTCGCCTACGCCGAATTGCGCGACCGCGCGACCGCCTTCGCGGGAGGCCTGCGCGAGCGCGGTCTGCAGCCGGGCCAGACGGTCGCGATCATGCTGCCCACGGGGCGCGAGTACTTCTTCAGCTTCTTCGGCGTGCTGCTCGCGGGCGGCGTCCCGGTGCCGATCTATCCCCCGGTGCGGGCCTCGCAGATCGAGGATCACCTGCGCCGGCATGCGCGCATTCTCGAAAGCGCCCGGGCGCGCCTGCTCATCACGGTGCCCGAGGCGAGGCCCGTGGCGCGGCTGCTCAAGCTCGCGGCGCCGGCGCTGCGCCAGATCCTTACGGCGCGGGAGCTTGCGCAAGCGGGCGGTGGAAGCGCGGCCGCCGCGCTCGGCGCCGACGACATCGCGCTGCTGCAATACACCTCCGGCAGCACCGGCAATCCCAAGGGCGCGATCCTCACGCACGCGAACCTCCTCGCCAACATCCGCGCCATGGGCGCGGCGACGGCGGTGAGCGCACGCGATGTATTCGTGAGCTGGATGCCGCTTTATCACGACATGGGGTTGATCGGCGCCTGGCTCGGGAGCCTCTACTACGGCATGCCGCTCGTGGTGATGTCGCCGCTTTCCTTCCTCACGCACCCCGAGCGTTGGCTCTGGGCCGTTCACCGCCATCGCGCCACGCTCTCCGGCGCGCCCAACTTCGGCTACGAGCTCTGCCTGCGGCGCATCGAGGACTCGGCGCTTGCGGGCTTGGATCTTTCCTCCTGGCGCATGGCCTTCAACGGCGCCGAGCCGGTAAGCCCGGAGACGCTGGCGCGCTTCCAGAAACGCTTCGCGCGCTACGGGCTTCGGCCCGAGGCGCTCGCGCCGGTGTACGGGCTCGCCGAATCTTCCGTGGGGCTTGCGTTCCCGCCGCTCGGGCGCGGCCCGCTCGTGGACCGCATCCGGCGCGATGAGTTCGTGCACACCGGCCATGCGGTACCGGCCGCGGACGACGACCCCGCGGCGCTGCGCTTCGTCGCCTGCGGTCAGCCGCTACCCGGGCACCAGATCCGTCTGGTGGACGCGACCGGCTTCGAGGTCGGCGAGCGCGAGGAAGGCCGGCTCGAGTTCAAGGGCCCCTCCGCCACGAGCGGCTACTTCCGTAATCCGGAAGAAACGGCGCGCCTGTTCCACGGCGACTGGCTCGACTCGGGCGACCTGGCGTACACCGCCGGGGGCGATGTCTACATCACCGGGCGGGTCAAGGATCTCATCATCCGCGCCGGGCGCAACATCTACCCGCACGAGATCGAGGAGGCCGTGGGCGACATCGAGGGGATACGCAAAGGCTGCGTCGCCGTTTTCGGGACGACCTCCGCCGGCACCGAGCGCCTGGTCGTGCTCGCGGAGACGCGCGCGACCGAGGAAGCGGCGCGCGCGCGGCTGCGCGCCGAGGTCAACGCCGTGGTCGTCGACCTCATCGGCGACGCGCCCGATGAGGTCGTGCTCGCCCCGCCGCATACCGTGCTCAAGACCTCGAGCGGCAAGATCCGCCGCGCGGCCTCGCGCGAGCTTTATGAGAGCGGCCACCTCGGCGCGCCGCGCGCGCTCGCCTGGCAACTCACGCGGCTCGCCCTGACCACGGCCGCGCCGCAGCTTCGGCGCGCGATGCACCTTGCGGGCGACATCCTGTACGCCGCCTACGTCGGGACGCTCTTCTGGCTGCTCGCGCCGCTCACCTGGGCCGTCGTGGCGGTGCTGCCACGCCCGGATTGGAGCCGCGCCGCCGCGCGGGCCGCGGCGAAGCTGCTGCTTCGGCTCTCGGGCCTGCCGCTTCGCGTACAGGGACTGGATCGGCTCCCGCAGCGCCCGTGCGTGGTGGTGGCCAATCACGCGAGCTACATCGACGGGATCGTGCTGAGCGCGGTGCTGCCGCCGGTCTTCACCTTTACCGCCAAACGCGAGTTCGCGGATCGGTTCATCGCGCGAATTTTTCTCAAACGCCTCGACGCCGTATTCGTCGAGCGCTTCGAGGCGAGCCGCGGCGCGGAGGACGCGCGGCGTCTGGCGCAGTTCGCGCGCGCCGGAAAATCGTTGGCGTTCTTTCCCGAGGGGACGTTTCAGCGCATGTCGGGCCTGCTGCCGTTCCACCTCGGCGCATTCGCCGCGGCGGCCGAGGCCGGAACACCGGTCGTGCCGGTCGCCCTGCGCGGCACGCGCTCGGTGCTGCGCGCCGGTCAGTGGTTTCCGCGGCGCGCGGCGCTGAGCGTCACCGTCGGCGAGCCGCTGGCGCCGCGGGGCGCCGGCTGGGCCGAGACCCTAAGGCTGCACGACGCCGCGCGCGCGACGATCCTCCAGCACTGCGGCGAGCCGGATCTGGCCGCGCACGCGCCGCCGGGGTGAGCGCAAAAAAA
>MFSU01000090.1:0-9957 GCA_001785115.1 Candidatus Muproteobacteria bacterium RBG_16_65_34 | reverse complement strand
GATAAACGCGGATAAACGCGGATATTCGAAGCGCTGCCTGTATTCGCCAGCCCACCGAAAGGGTGAATGGCTTCGGTGCATCAACCTAAAAACGGCGATCGCATCCGCAGATTACGCAGATTTCCGCAGATTTTAAGAAGCCCCGAGGGGATAGTATTGCTCAGCCCGTTCTTATCCGTTATCCGCGTTCATCTGCGTTCATCTGCGGTTGCGGTCGCTTTTTGCGCCTCTGATGCACGGCGCGGCTTATTGTTGCGGGCGCGCAGCAGGGTCCAATAGCCGAAGAGGTTCACCGCCGCCTTCTCGATCACCTCGAGCCCGGTGTCCCGGATGAACTGCTCCAGGGAAAGGTCCGGGCGAAATCCCATCAGCTTCGAAAACGGCGCCATGAGACGCTCGAGCGCCGCAATCGCGGGGCTTGTGTTATGGAAGTGGTTGACGATGTAAAGCTCGCCCCCGGGCGCACACACACGGCGCATCTCCTCCACCAGCCGCGCCGGATTCGGCGCGACCGAGACGACGTACATGGCCACCACCTTGTCGAAGCTGTCGTCGGGAAACTGCATGTCCTCGGCATCCATGCAGCGCAGCGCCGCCACATGATCGAGATGCAGCCGCGCCTTGCGCTCGTGCGCACGCGCCAGCATCTCGCGCGAGAGGTCGATGCCCGTCACCTGTACATGGTGCGGATAGAGCGGAAGCGAGAGCCCCGTGCCCACTCCGACCTCGAGGATGCGCTCGCCGGGCCGGCAGCGCATCCGCTCGATCACGCCCCGGCGTCCCGGCTGAAACAGCGCGCCGAAATAAAGATCGTAGGCCGGGGCGTACCGGCGATAAACCTTCTCAATCGCCTCGAGATCCACCGGTTCTCTCCTTGAAAGCTGCGGTTGTCCCGGCTCGGGCCGGATCTGCGCTCCGGATCGCGCTGGAAATAACCCCCTCTCCCCGATTCGGGACGAAAGGGACTTTTCCAACAAACTACTACTAATTAAGCGGCCCGGCCTGCGCGTGGTTCTTCACCTCGCCGCGTTGGCGGCGCGCGTAGTCCTCGAGCTGACGCTGCATCGCGTCGAACGCCTCACGGATCGCGATGTACACGTCCTCGTGCAGGGCGTGGTTCGCCACCAGCTCCGCCCCGGGCACGGTGAGATCGATGCGCACGCTGTGGAGCTTGCCCTGATGCTTGTGCCGCTGCGGCATCTCCACGACGACGCGGCAGGCCATGATCCGGTCGTAGTAGCGCTCGAGTTTGTCGGCCTTTTCGCGGATGCGGGTCTCGACCGCATCGGATTGCGGCATGTCCCGAAAGGTCACCTGCAACGGAATCTGCATAGACACCTCCCATGTTGAACGTACGTTAAATCACGCGACCGTGACATTTTTCTCAAGATACACGTCCTGGATGGCATGAAGCAACTCCGCGCCCTCCTGCATCGGGCGCTGAGCGCCTTGCGCCCGGAAATAAGCCCCATGCCGCCGGCACGTTTATTGATAACGGCCGTGCGCACCGCCTGGGCGAGGTCGTTCTCGCCCGCGGCCCCGCCGGAGTTGATGAGCCCGGCCCGCCCGAGATAGCAGTTCACCACCTGCCAGCGCGTGAGGTCGATCGGGTGGCTGCGGGTAAGCTCGGAATAGACCTTCTTGTGGGTTTTGCCGAAGTTGAGCGCCGTGAATCCGCCGTTATTCTCCGCCTGTTTTTGTTTCACGATGTCGGCCTCGATGGTGACGGTGAGGTGATTCGCCTGGCCGGTGAGGTCGGTGGCGACGTGGTAGTCGACACCGTCCTTCTTGAAGGCGCTGTTGCGCAGATACGCCTCCATCATGGAGCAGCCCTCGGTTCAGGGAAATGATCCCTTTTGTTTGCGGTTTCGCGCCCTTCCTCCCCGAAGATAAGCATCCGTTGAAATAGCCTTGATTTGATCGCATCATGGCGCAGCGAAGCGGCGTAAACATTGATTGAAATCAAAAACCGCGTCTCGCCCACCCTTTACAATCCCGCTCCGGAGTGAAAGGATGAAACATGCAGGCGGCCCCGCGCCGGTCACCACTGCTGCGGAGGCAGGAAATGGAAACAAAAACCGTCGAAGAGCTCCGCGCCTTGGCCAAGGCCCGAGGCCTGACGGGCTATAGCAAACTCACCCGCGCCGAACTCCTGAAGCTGCTCGCCAAAGAGAATACCGCGCCGGCAATACCGCACAAGGCGCGCCCGGCGAAGACTAAGTCGCCCGCAGCGAAATCCACGCCGCGCAAAGCCGCAAGACCGGCGGCCAGAGCGGCGGCCGGGTTCCCCGCTGCTCCGCCGGCAAGCACCCCGGATCGCCTCGCCTCCGGTGCGACGCCGACCTCATCGGCTGAAAGAATCGATGGCGAGGAAGAGCGCATCGAGCAGGCCAAGTTCGCCATGGCACCGCCCGGCGCCGGTTTCGCGGAGCCCCGATTCGTGCCCGACCTCGGTGAAGACATCGAGCGCCTGCCCACAATCGGCGAGCCGATGCTCGGTCTGCTGCCGCAGAAGCCCGGCATCCTGCACGGCTACTGGCGGCTCGCGCCCGATACCCGCGCGCAGCCGCGGCCGCTCAAGCTGCGGCTCGGGCGCATCACGGGCGAGGTATTCGAGGTGCTCGAGGAGATCCCCGTGGCGCAGGCCCACGGCCACTGGTACTTCCATGTCGAGGAGGCCGCCGACTACGGCGCGCTTTATCTTCAGCTCGGCTACTATGAATCCGCCGGGCGTTTCGTCAGCGCCATCCGCCGCGGCATCGCGCGCATTCCGAGCCTCTACGCCTCCGAGCGCACCGACCGCCTGTGGTGGGTGAGCGAGGAGCAGTTCCGCGCGATGTACCTGCGCGCGGGCGGCTTTGCGCGCGGGGCACGCCTGGGCTGGGCCGCCTCGACCGGAAGCCCGGTCGGCGCGCCGCCTGCCGCGCACGAACGCCTCGCCTGGCCGGGTGGCGTGAGCAGTCAAAGATAACAAAAGATTCCCACCAACTTCCCCTCTCCCAAAGTGAACGAAATCGTGCGCAGCACTCGGCTCGCCTCCCTCTCCCGCGACAGCGGGAGAGGGAATGAGGGCGAAGGGGAATCGCTTCAAAACTCTTAGCAAAAACAACATTCACCGCAGAGACGCGGAGGCGCGGAGAAAACAGGACCTTTGAAACCGCAGATGAACGCAGATAGACTCGGATAATTCCGATTGCGCCCGCATTCTTGTGCGGTTACCTGAACAGTCTTCTTTCTCTGCGTCTTTGCGCCTCCGCGTCGAACCATCATACAAATCAGAACTTCGAACGATCTTCCGACCTTGGAACCCAAAGGCTACCTCGCGCTCGTACTGCACGCACACCTCCCGTTCGTGCGCCACCCGGAGCACGAACACTTCCTCGAAGAGGACTGGTTCTTCGAGGCCCTGACCGAAACCTACCTTCCGCTGCTCGAGGTCTTCGAGGGCCTGGCGCGCGACGGCGTGCACTTTCGCGTCACCCTGTCGCTCACACCGACGCTGCTTTCGATGATGACCGATCCGCTGCTGCAGGACCGCTATGTGCGCTATCTCGACGAGCGGCTCGAGGCGCTCGCGGGCGAGCGCCGGCGCACCGCGGGCGACCCCTATTTCCATCCGGTGGTGCAGTTCTACCGCGACCTGCTCACGCGTCTGCGGCGCCGCTTCGTGGAGCAGGACCGCAAGGACGTGACACAGGCGTTTCGCCGGCTCACGGAGGCGGGTTACCTCGAGATCCTCACTTGCGGCGCCACCCATGGCTACTTCCCGCTGCTCGCGGCGAACGAAGAGAGCCTGTACGCCCAGGTCTCCATGGCGGTGCGCACGCACACCCGCATCCTCGGGCGACGGCCACGCGGCATCTGGCTGCCCGAGTGCGGCTACAAACCGGGCGTCGACCGCATCCTCAACGAATTCGGCATCGAGTATTTCATCCTCGATTCCCACGGCCTGTTGAACGCCGACCCGCGCCCGAAGTACGGCGTGCATCGTCCTATCCGCACGCCCGGCGGGCCGGCCGCCTTCGCGCGCGATCACGAATCGAGCAAGCAGGTCTGGGCCGCGGAGGAAGGCTATCCCGGCGACGGACTGTACCGCGAGTTCTACCGCGATGCGGGCTTCGATGTGCACGAACCGCACATCGAGAAACTGCGGCACGCCGGCGTCGCGACCTTCACCGGCTTGAAGTACCACCGCATCACCGGCAAGACCGACTGGAAGGAGCCGTACCATCCCGGCTGGGCGCGCGAGCGCGCCGCGGTGCATGCGGGGCACTTCATGTTCAACCGCCAACAGCAGGCCGGGTGGCTGGCGTCGTTCTTCGATCGCCCGCCGATCGTGGTCGCGCCGTACGACGCCGAGCTCTTCGGCCACTGGTGGTTCGAGGGTCCGCAGTGGATCGATTTTCTGCTGCGCAAGATCGCCTACGACCAGAATGACGTGCGCACGATCACGCCGGCGGAATATCTCGACCGCTTCGGCGACCTCCAGCTCACGGCGCCGCCCGAGTGCAGTTGGGGCGCGGGCGGATTTCACGAGGTCTGGTTGAACGGCGCGAACGACTGGATCTATCCCTACCTGCACGCCGCCGCCGAGCGCATGGCCGCGCTCGTGCAACGCTTCCCCGGCGCCGACGGAGTGCGGCGCTGGGCGCTTGATCAGGCGGCGCGCGAGCTGCTGCTCGCGCAATCGAGCGACTGGGCGTTCATCATGAAAACCGGAACCAGCGTGGAGTACGCCGTGCGCCGCTTCAAGACCCACATCCACCGCTTCGACCGCCTGGCCGGGATGGCGGAAAGCGGGCACTACGACGAGAACTATCTAAGAGAAGTTGCCGCGCGCGACAGCCTGTTTCCGGATATGGATTACCGGGTATTTCAAACGCGGCCGTGGCTTTAACCTAAGAACGGCGGTTGCATCCGCAGATTACGCAGATTTCCGCAGATTTTTAGGAATGTTATTGACTCTCCTTCTCTCACCGCATGGGTGCGCGAGGCAGTCATTCAAACCAGTTGATTCATCTGCGTCCCGCCACTAAATCGACGGTACCGCCGTGCCAATTTGCAGTCCCTTTGTGTCGATTTAGTGGCGGGACGAATATCATATGAGTTTTCGATTATTGCGGCGGCATGGAGGCTTCGATCCGGAGCCGGCGCGGAGACAGTACCTCGGGCATGTTCAGATAGATTTGTGCCGTCGCAATAATCTGCGAAATCTGCGGACAACTGCTTTTTCCAGGGTCGCGGGTTTTGCGATATTTCCGGACCCGGCCCTCCGTCCCCGGCGAGACAACCGGGAAACGATCGGGGAATAATTTCCTCTCCGACATCCCGCTACCCGTGCCGCGCCATTTCAGCAGGGACGCAACGCCATGAAAGCCATGCAATACCTGGCATACGGTGGCCCGGATCGGCTCAAGCCGGCCGATGTGCCGGCGCCGCGCCCGGCGCCGTCGCAGCTTCTGGTTCGGGTGCTGGCCGCGTCGGTGAATCCGGTCGACTGGAAGCTGCGCAGCGGCCAGTATCGCCGGCTGATGCCGGTGCGCTTTCCTTCCATTCCGGGTTTCGACATCGCCGGCGAGGTGACCGAGGTGGGCACGCAGGTCACGCGCTTCAAGCCCGGCGACCGGATTTTCGCCATGCTCGACACGCGCCCCGGCGGGGCGAGCGCCGAGTACGCGGTCGTCGGCGAACACGCGGCCGCCCGCATGCCGGCAAACCTCACCGCGCGCGAGGCCGCGGCGATACCGCTTGCCGGCCTCACAGCCCTCCAGGCCCTACGCGATCTGGGGCACATGACCGCGGGCAAGCGCGTGCTCGTTGTCGGCGCCTCCGGCGGAGTCGGCCACTTCGCGGTGCAGATCGCCAAGAGCCGCGGCGCTACCGTAACCGGCGTCGCGAGCGGCCGACACGCAGAGCTGCTGCGCGAGCTGGGCGCCGATCATGTAATCGACTACACGAAGCGGGCCGACTTCCGCGGGCCGCAGCCCTACGACATCGTGCTCGACCTGATCGTGCGCACGCCGCTGCGGGCGTTCTTCCCGGTCATGGCGCGGGACGGCTTGTACGTTGCCAGTTTGCCGTCTTTCAGCCGCGTCACGGCCGCGTTCCTGTTGCCTTTCGTATCGAGGCGGCGCGTGCGCATCGCCGGTGTAAAGCCGCGCGGCGAAGACCTCGATGAGTTGCGCGCCTTATGCGAGGCCGGGAAGCTTCGACCCATCGTCGATCGTGTCTTCCCCCTGGAAGACCTCGCCGCCGCCCACGCCTACAGTCAGCAAGGCCGCACCGCGGGCAAGATCGTGATCGCGGTCGGGGAATGAGCGGGCATTGTTATCGCCCGGCGCAATACGCTTCGCTTCGCCCTACGCGGGCCTCGGGGCTCGCCGCTCGCCTCCGGCGCCTGACCGGCACCGCACCCATCACGCGAGCTTGGCGGCGGTCTTGCCCGCCTCCCAGCGCATGACGCTGTCGCGATAGTCGCGGTCCATGCCGAGCAGGTGGGCGTTGAGCCAGGTCTTGATGACATTCATGGCGCGCGTCTCGACGCCCGGCTCGACGCTCTCGATTCGGCGCTTATAGCCGAGCACCCGCTCCACGAGCTTCTCGTGGCTCAGCTTGTGGCGGTCGAAGCCCGCGTAGCCGCACTCCTGCATCAGGCGCTCCTCGTCGGCGAAGTGGCTCACCGTGTGCGCCGCGAGCTCGTCGAAGATCGCCACCAACGCCGCCCGCGGCTCGCCGCGCTCGAACGCGGCAAGGAAAGCGTTCGCGATCTCGAACAGCTTCCGGTGCTGGCTGTCCATTTTCTCGATACCGACGCTGTAGGTGTCTTGCCAGTCGAATAAGGCCATGTCCGCTCTCCGCAGCAAGTTATACGCTTTATCCTAAAAACGGCGATTGCATCCACAGATTACGCAGATTTCCGCAGATTTTAAAACCCATGCCTGGCTATTCTTACCGTTGCGCTCGCGGCCTGCACGCCGATACGCCCGGCCAGGGATCGTGGTTCACATCCGCGCGCCGGCGAGCGCCGCGCCGATCAGCCCGACCTTCGGGTTCACGATCACATGCACCGGCATGGCCTGAACCAGCGCCGACATGCGGCCTTTGTCGTTGAAGGCGCGCAGAAATGCACCGTCCTTGAGCTTTGAAATAATCTTCGGCGCGATGCCGCCGGCGATGTAGACGCCACCCGTGGCGAGCACGGTGAGCGCGAGGTTTCCGGCCTGCGCACCGTAGATGCGCACGAACAGACCGAGCGCTTCGGCAGCGAGGGAATTACCTTGCATGAGCGCCGCCTCGCTGACGGCAGCGGCCGGATCGCCCGATTGCATCGCCTTGGCCAGCTCCGGCGATTCCCGATCCGGGGCTCGGTCGCGCAAGAACATATATATCCGGGCGAGCCCCGGGCCGGAGAGCAGCCGCTCATAGCCCACGCGCCCGAACTCGCGCTTGAGCGAGCGCCACAGCTCCGCTTGCAGCTCGTCGGTCGGACCGAAGTCGGTGTGGCCGCCCTCGGTCGGCAGGGCTTCGTAATGATCGCCCTGCCACACGAGGATGCCCTGCCCGAGCCCCGTGCCGGCGCCGATGACGGCGCGCGGGCCGTGCGGCTCCGGCCTCCCTTCTTGCAGCGTCACCAGATCCTGCGGGCCCAACGCCTCGATGCCGTAGCCGATGGCCTGGAAGTCGTTGATGAGCCGGACCTTGGGAATTTCGAACTCGCGCGCGAGCGCAGCGCTGTCCACTTCCCACGGGAGATTGGTGACCTTGGCGAACTGGCCGGCAGCCGTCCGCTGGACCGGCCCGGCGATGCCGAAGCACGCCGCGTTCACGCCAGCCAGCGCATCGCGACCGATGGAGGAAACGAATGCGCTTAGGACCGCGAATAATCCGCCGAAGGCGCTGCTCTCGAAGCGCTGCTCGGCGACCACGCGCTGCGCGCCGCGCTCCACCTCCGCAATCCGCAGCAGCGTCTTGGTTCCGCCGATGTCGCCCGCCAGCACGTGCATGGATGATCGCCTCCGCTCCTTCGGGACAAGACCGTTACGCTGTTATCATGCAGGGAGGATTGTTATACTTCCAGCCCCTTGCTTGCCGGGGTGGCGGAACTGGTAGACGCGCCAGACTCAAAATCTGGTGGTGGCAACACCGTGTCGGTTCGATTCCGACCCTCGGTACCATTGAATCAAAGGGCCGCAGCGATGCGGCCCTTTTTATTTTTGTAACCGCAGATAAACGCAGATGAACGCGGATTTTAGAATCTGAGGAAACCGCCAAACCGCGGCTCCGGCCCACCCGTAGCGCCCCGAAGCTACTGAAACAGAAATGGATTTTCTCTGCGTGCTCTGCGTTCTCTGCGGTGAAAAACATCTTTTCAACTATTTTTGTACTACTAACGCCCTGCTACTCGCCGAAATCGATGCTGACGCCCTGCCGCAACAAGTCCAACTGGCGGTCGGCCAGGTAGGATGAGAAGCGGTCGTAGCGCTGGTAGTGCCGGCCGCCGACGAAGCGCAGCATTTCCTTGAAGTGGAAGTGATACAGGCGGCCCTCGACGCGCGCGGCTTCCTTGCCTTCGCTAAACAACACGACGCCGGGGCGGTAGGTCAGTCCCAGTGACGCGGCCCATGCCCGCGGCGTGGTACGCGCACCGGAGATATCGACGATCGGTGTTTCGGCGTAGGCATCCAGCCGCACGACCCGGAACGGCTTGAGCTCGGCAAGCACATCCGGATGGTTGAGCACCTTTTCGTGGAACCCGGCGCAGTCCGCGCAGTTCTTGTCTTCGAAGATCACCGCCAGCGGTTTGTGGTAGCGCGCGAAGTCCGTGACATTTTCAAAACGCGGATGACCGCGGAACGTATAAAGCGGCGCCTGCTGTTTCTTTTCAATGTAGGCCGACAACGACTGGTCGCGATACGCCTTGTCATGCACATATTCGAGGGCGTGACGCAACGTCGGCGGCGTGCGATACCCGTTCAGCTGCAAGACTTTTTTCCCGTCCGGGTCGATGAACACCAGGGCCGGCGTGCCGACGACTTTCAGTTTGATGGCCAGGTCCTGTTCGGTGTACGTAGCCCCATCGATCCAGGTCACTTCCTGTGCGCCGCGGACGTTGACGGCGATGACATCGAAATTCTTCCGGATGTATTCCCTGTTCTCGCCCCGATGGAAATTCTCATCGAGCATGCGGGCGCAATACGGACAATCGTTGAGGTCCATAAACACGAAAATATGCCGGCCGGCCCGGCGGGCCTCTTCAACCTCGTCCTGGAAATTGAGAAAGCTCGACTTGAACCACTCGGGCGCAGAATGGGCTACCCCGCCCGTGACCCGACCGGCCGGCGTTTCCGCAAGGGCCGGACCGCAATTCGCCAGCAGCGCGGCAAATAATAACGACATCAGCATTTTCATATGTTTCGTATCTATGGTGAAGGGCATGCTTGCCGGTCATTTGCCGGGAGCCGAGAATAAATCTGGCGCCTTTTCTTGGGCGGTGGTCGTGGAAAGACGGGGGACTGCCCAAAGTCTATTCCATCCGCTCCCTCTGCGCCCTCATGTCGCGGGGCGGGTCGTCTTGCTTCCAGTCCCTGCCGAGGTGACGGAGCGGGTAGACGCGCCAGACTTAAATTCTGGCGACGGCGACAGCGTGTCGGTTCGATTCGGACCCTCGGTACCAACTAACTCAAGGGGCTACAGCTTGGAAATGGATGTCACGCCGCGCGCTTCGAACCCGGCCACGGCTTGATCTTGGCCAAGGTCTTAGCCAACGCATCCTTGGCCAGCTCGGTGTCATAGTCCGCCTGCAAGCGCAACCACCAGCCGTCCGACAGCCCGAAGAACCGGCACAGCCGCAAATCGGTGTCGGCGGTGATCGCGCGTTTGCCCGCCACGATCTCGCCGATACGGCGCTGCGGCACACCGACCTCTTTGGCCAACCGGTATTGCGAGAGCTCCATCGGT
>MFSU01000089.1 GCA_001785115.1 Candidatus Muproteobacteria bacterium RBG_16_65_34 | reverse complement strand
TGGCGATCCGCGCTCGGCGGGGCATGATGGGCCTCCCGTTTCCGTTGTTTTGCGGTGGCTGATATTAACAGAAACCGTGGTACGTCCCCTATTCCGCACCCTTATTCATCCCGCTCCTTCCTCGACCATCCACGGGTCGGTATTGTTAAATAAAGGGTAGCGTCCCCTTTTTCCATTTTTAAAGGCATGCACGGAAAGACCGTAGCGCCGGGAAAGCTCCTCCCACAGCACCAGATAGAACTGGTAATTCTCGGGTTCGATGAAACAGGCTTCGCGGTTATTGCCGCGCTGCACCACATGATAGGGCAGTCCTGGAAGGTACATGCGTGCACGACGCGGCATGGCAAATCCTTTTGCATGACCGATGACGACGGGAGGATAACAGGACGGAAAGATTGCTTAAAGTTTAATCCCTCCGTCCCTTTTTTGCGTTGTTCTTTTACCGCCGCTGTGTGCAAGGCATGCCTACTATATGATCCAAATTAAAGACATAACAACTGACCGTTGCCATATATAACACCAGAAGAAAGTAACTTCCGAAATATCCAATGAACCGTTGGAATTTGTTCTCGCCCCGTTCTACAACTTTCTCCATGAGATACAAAAAACCAAGCATTACGACGATTTCGATCGGTCGTGGCAGTCTGCCAGCCGGCTCCCCCCAGGTAATAATAAAATGGGGAACAGCGAACATCAGCACCGCAATATTAACAAACCTTATATTCACCAGTAACGTAAAAAAATCCTTCAGCGACACTGCTTGCCTCCGCCTCCGCCTGCCAATACATCACCAGCCGTAGCAGCATCAAGCCCAAGGCCGATACCAGTGCCCCAGACTAAACCCCCAACACCGCCAGTTAACGCCCCAGCAGTAATAGTTGCACCAGCGAGGGCACCACCAACAAAAGCGTTGCCGACTTCGCCTGGACTTCCACCCTGTATAGCGGTAGTGACCGCTTGGGCTGTTCCTCCAACCAACGCGCCAATACCTACGGCAACAACTGGCGCAACCAAACCAGACGGATCAACTAAGTTAACAGGGCTGTTAAAGACATACGCATAAGTATTGAGGCCACCAGCTAGGCCGATCGGATCACTGCTGAGGTATCTGCCAATCTTCGGATCATAGTAACGGTTCCAGTTGTAATGCAGGCCAGTCTCGCTATCGTAATACTGGCCCGCAAAGCGCAGATTGACGATAGTCTTGGCCTTGCCGTCATCCTCATCACCATCCTCGCCGTCGGTCTCGGCCAACGCCTTGCCGCTCTGAGGCTTGCTCTCCCCGAAGGCTTCACCCTCCCAGCGCCAGCGGATGCGCTGCTCGGGGTCGGTCGCAAGCCTCGGAGTATTGAGGTGATCGCTGTGAAGATAGACGATCGCCTCGTGGCGGCCGGGGTAGCGCGGGTCTTCGTGCCCCTCTTGAGCGTCGGCCATGCCGGGTTTCTTGTTGTGGTCTTTCGTGAGCCCCTTGGCCTCATGCCGGCCGTGGTTGTCGATCTGGGCCACGGGGAGCGCACCGAGATAAACATAGTCTCGGATCAGGGTTCCACGGTCGGTGGTTTCGCTCAAGAGGTTGCCGGTGAGGTCGTAGTGATAGAGCCTCATCCCCTTGGCCGTGAGCTTTTGGCTTCTAAGGCCGCGGGCGTCATAGAGATAGGCGGCCTTGAGGCGGCCGTCTTCGGAGACCGAGGCGAGCCGCCCCGAGGGGTGGTAGGAGAAGCCGCGCCGCCCGCTTTGGATCGTGTTGCCGGTGGCATCGAGGGTGATTGCCTCCTGGCCTACCTCGATTAAGCGGTTGCTCTCGGGTGCGTACATGTAGGGTACCGTAATCGTTTGGCCGGTGCGGCTCAAGCGGTTGCCGTTTGGGTCATAGCCAAAGCCAATGGCCTCGGCGCCGAAGGTCTCATCTCTTAGCCGATCGAGGGCATCGTAGCCGTAGCGGGAGCGCTCGCGGCCGGTGCTCAAGTCCGTTAGGTTACCGTTTTGGTCGTAGCCGTAGAGGCGGTAGTCGCCGGCGATATACTGGCTTAAGAGCCGCCCCCGGGTGTCGTAGGCGCGTTGATCCGCAACCCCGTTGCCGAAGGTGAGCGAGAGCGGCAGGCCGTCGGCGCGGTAGGAGATGTGGCTCACGACCGGGACCAGGGCGCCGTTGACGGTGGTGGCGATGGTATTGATGCGTCCGATCGGGTCGCGGCTATAGGCGACTTGGCGCCCCGAGGGGTAGGTGATGGCGCTGATGCGGTTGGCGGCGTCGTAGCTGTAGCGCGTGGTGTAGGCGTGTCCTAAAGTCTCGTGGGTTTCCTCCACGCGGTTGCCGAAGGCATCGTAGGCGAAGCGCTTCAGTCCGCTTTGATCCTCGACGGCGCAGAGACGCCCGAGGCCCGCGGGGCAGGCGTCGTAGGTATAGGTGACGGTGCTGCTGATCGCGCCCGAGTCCTCGCCCCAGCCCACGGCGTGGCGCCCGCGCTCCATCAGGCCGTGCAGCCAGCCGAGCAGTTGCCCGCCACCAGCGTTGCCTTCCGAGTACGTCACGGTGAGGGGCCGGTTGAGGGGATCGTAGCTAAAGTATGCCGTAACGCCCCGGGCGTCGGTGCGCGTGATCACGTTGCCCGCTTCGTCGTAGTCATAGTGTGTCGTGCCGCGGTCGGGGCTCGCCTCGCTCAGGAGATTGCCAAGATCATCATGCGCATAGCGGGTGGCTGCGCCGTTCGGGGCCCGCACCTCGCTCGCGCGGCCTTGGGCATCGTAACTGTAGCGCGTAGCGCCGCCCAGGCTGTCGATCGTCTCAACAAGACGGCTTAAGGCGTCGTAGGCGTGGGTGGTCGGGGGATTGGCGTTGGGGTCGGTTTCGGCGAGAAGATTGCCGAGTGCATCGCGGACCTGGCGCGTGAGGCTGCCGCCGGCGTTGATCTCGTTTACCTGGTTGCGAGAATCGTAGGCCCAGGTGAGGGCGCGGGCGGCGGTGCTGTCGGGGTTGGTCACCGCGGTATCGATCAGGTTGCCCTTTAAGTCGTAGCGGTAGGAGACCGCGTTGCCGGCGTTGTCGGTGATCGCACGCAAGTATCGCGCGGCGTCGTAGGTGTAAGTCAGAGTGAGCCCGTCGGGCCCTACGGACTGCGCCAACTGGCCCGCGCCGTCGTAGGTGTAGTGCGTCACGCGGGGCGTCCCGCCCGGCGGTGTCTGAGTGAGGCGCACGAGCCGCCCGCGGACATCGTAGGCATAAGCGGTCTTGAGGCCGTTGGGGTCGGTCAGTGCGAGCAGCCGGCCATTGGCGTCGTAGGCCTCGAAGGTCGTTGTCTGTCTGAGGGCGTTGGTGACCGCACGCAACCGCCCGCAGGCGCCGCCCGTGGCGCAGTCGTAATAGCTCAGCGTCGTTACGTCGGCGAGGTCCGTGCGCGCACCGTCGATCTCGATCACCTGGCCGGAGTGGTTGTAGTGGAAAGCGACCGTGCGTGCGACCGCGGCGCCTTCGGGCGTATACCCGCGCCGGGTGAAGCTCAACGGGTTGCGGCTGGTGTCATAAGCAATGACGGTTTGCTTCTTGGCCCCGGCATAGACGCTCGGGCGCTCGATGAGCGTCGGGAGATCGAGGTCGGCCGAGAGGTATTGATAGCTGGTCGTGCGCGTCTCCGGGGTGGTCAGGGGGTGGGCGCAGTCGCCCACCAAGCCCTGCGTGCGGCTTACTCGCTGGTTGGCGGCATTGTAGGCGTAGAGCGTGACGCGCCCCTCCGGGTCCTTGCGGCAGGTGAGGTTATTGTTTACGTCGAAGGTCTGGCTGAGCGTCTTGCCGTCGGTAAGATTGGTCTTCGACAGGAGCTTCTTCGCGCCGAGGTTCTGAACGAAGGTGTAGATCGTTTTTGTCCCGACGGGATCGGTGACGGTGGTCTGGGTCTGCGAGTCGTAGGCGAGCGCGAAGGACTCCTGCGGGCCGCCGTTCGTGGTCGCCGCGTGCTCGGTGCGGATGGCCTTGCCCTTGGCGTCGTAGGCGTAAGTGCTGTAGCGCGTTGCGAATCCCGCGGTATCGACATAGGAGATGCCGGTCAGGTGATGCGGGAAGCGCGCATCCTCGTAGTGGTAGACCTTGGCGGTGTGGTCAGGGAAGGTGACCTGTACGAGGTTGTTGTTGGCGTCGTAGCCGTACGCGAAAACCGCGCCCGTGGGGTCGGTCAGGCTGCTGAGGTGGCCGGTCGCGTCGTAGGCGAGGCTCAGTGTATGGCCGAAGGGTCCGGTGACGGCTGCGAGCCTGCCGGAGCTGTCGTACATATAGGTCGTGGTCTTGCCGCTGCGGTCGGCGGCCGAGAGCAGGCGGCCGTAACTGTCATAGCGTAGGGTGGCGCCGTTATTGCGGGTAACTGTGTAGCCCGAGGCGTCCTGGGTCACAGCAAGCGTCGTATCCGCATCGCCCGTCCAGACGCCTGCGGCATTTTTGGTGAACCGCTCGCCGCGGCCCGTGCCCTCGCGCACAAGGATCGAGGAGGCGCTGATCTCAAGCCGCGCTTGCAAGTTAGAAGTCCAGCCGAAACCGAGGCCGGCGTCTTTGCTCAAGAGGCTGTTGTAGTGCCGGACAAACGCCAGCGACCCGCCGCCGCTTCGGTAGTCGCGCTCGCGCTGGTATTTGTTGCCGTTGGCCGGGTTGCACGGGTTGCCGACACACGTGTCATTCGGTGGCGGCGGTCCTTCCGGACCCGGACCGTCGCCTGGACCGTCTCCAGGTCCATCCGGACCTGGCCCGTCTCCTGGTCCATCCCCGGGTCCGTCTCCCGGACCGTCTCCCGGCCCATCGCCGGGCCCGCCCAGATCTTCATCGGGTGGCGGCTCGGGGGGTTCGCAGGCGCTCGTGACGCACCTACAGCCAAACGGAAGCCCGCCCGCCCCCGAATCGCGCGAAACGAACTCCGCGCCCGAAGGGCAGTAATAGAACATTTGAACGCTTGTTGTATCGGATAGTACTCCCTTGACATCGCCGCCAACCCCAATACAGCGGATGCTCTTATAGGAATAGACTACTTTTCCATACCCTGACCGGTACGACCAATTCGAATAGCCGGGGCGCCGGAACTCCAAGAAACGCCACGTCGCGTTCCATGCATCCATGGACGAACATGAAAGATTTGCCAGGAAGATATCTTCATATATGTAATCAGTGTATCCCGGCGTGTAAGCTGCGAAAGCCCACTTCGATTCGAGTGGCGGAATGAGCTGCTCATCTGTTGCCCCGGCAGGTTGGCAGACGAGCGAAAGCATCAAAAGGACGAAAACCGCAAACCACGAGCGGTTCATCTGCGCGGGCGCGCAAGCCTCGATCGCCATGTCTCCTCCCCTTCGGATGGTCTTGTGGTACCTCGCACAAGAGCGTAGTCAAGAAGCTTGGGGGGGGTCAAGTCCTCGATCGATAGCCCTGGAATCACTCCAAAACCGGCGCCGTCCTTTTTGTCCGCTTCAGCCCTTAAGGTCGCCTTCCAGACCACGGAGAAACGGAATGGTAATACGCCGCTGGCTGGCAAGCGCGGCGCGGTCGATTCGGTCGAGCAGGTCGAAGAGCGTGTGCAAATCGCGCGGGTGGCGGGCGAGGATGTAGCGCGCCGCTTCTTCGGACATCTCGAGGCCGCGGTTGCGGGCGCGCAGCCGGATGGCGGCGAGCTTTTCGGTGTCGTCGAGCGGCTGGAGCGCATAGACCGGGCCCCAGGCGAGGCGTGTGGCGAGATCCGGCAGGCGCAGGCCGAGGTTGTTGGGATGCGCCGCGCCGGCGGCGACCAGCACACCGCCCGCGGCGCGCAGCCGCTCGCAGAGCGCAAACAGCGCCTGCTCCCAGTCGTTCCGCCCCGCGATGCGCTCGACATCGTCGAGGCAGACGAGCGCCGCGGCATCCGCATCCTCGAGGATCGCGGTCGAAAGCTGCACGGCCTCGGCGAGCGGGACATAAATCGGCGTCGCACCGCGCTCCTGCGCCGCGCGGCAGGCGGCCTGAAGCAGGTGGGTCTTGCCGCTGCCCTCGGGACCGGCGAGAAACAAGATACGCTCCGCGATCTCGCCACGGCCGGCCGCCTCGGCCGCGGCGCGCGTGTGCGCGAGCGCCTCGGCGTTTCGCCCCGGGAAAAAATTTTCAAACGATGCGGCGTCCTTGAGACGCAGGTTGAGCGCGAGCTGCGCGCTCATGGCGGGGCGCGGCGGGGGCGGCGTTTCGCGGGGGGTACCGGCGCCGCGCCGATCAGGCTTTCATGCGCGTGCCGGAGCCACACCTTGAGCGCCGCGGCCGCCGGCAACGCGAGCAACACGCCGAGGAACCCGAAGAGCTGACCGCCCGCCATGACGGCGAAGATCACCGCCACCGGATGCAGCCCGATGCGCCCGCCCACGAGCCGCGGCGTGAGCAGCAGCCCGTCGAGCACCTGCCCCGCGAGAAACACCGCGAGCACCCAGACTATATACATGGCGTCGTGGAACTGAAGATAGGCGGCGATGCCGGCGGCGATGACACCGGTGAGAAAACCGAGATACGGGACGAAGCTCACGAGCCCCGCGAGCAGCCCGATCGGCAATGCCAGGTCGAGCCCGATCGCCCAAAGCCCGACGGAGTACAGGACCGCGAGACACAGCATCACGGTAAGCTGGCCGCGCAGGAAGCTCCCGAGCACCTCATCGGTCTCGCGCGCCAGGCGGCGGGTGCGCTCGCGAAGCGGCGCCGGGAACAACGCGACGGCGCGCGCCCCGAGCCGGTCCCAGTCGAGCAGCAGATAAAAGGTCACGATCGGGATCAGGATGAGATTCACCAACCAGCCGAGCAGCTTGAGGCCAGAGAGTTTCGCGCCCGCGAGCGCCGCGCCGAGCCAGTCGCCGACTTCCTGCCAATGCGCCGTGACGCTCTGGCGCAGCGTCTCCGGATCGAGCGCGATCGGCCGCCCGAGCAGGGTTTCCAATCGCGGCAGCAGGTTCTGGCGCAGCCACTCGAGATACTGCGGCGCCTTGGCGGCGAAGGCCGCAAGCTGGCGCTGCGCGCCGGGAACGAGAAAGAACAAAGCGCCGAGGACGGCCGCGATCGACAATATGAAAATAAGAACGACCGCCGCCGCGCGCGGGATGCGCCAGCCCTCGAGCCGATCGACCAGCGGATCGGCGATATAGGCCAGCAGCGCCCCCGCCAGAAACGGCGTGAGTATGGGCGCGAGCAGGTAGACGAGCCCGCCCGCGGCCGCGGCCAGAACCACACCGCCCGCAATCCGCGCCTCAGGCATGCGGCCTCTTCTTCGGTAGCGCCGGTCGAATGTCTTTCATCACGATCCAGATCCATAAATAGTGCGCGCCGCTTGCGACCGTGGTCACGAGCACCGCGTAGATCAACCCCTCCAACAGTATAGGATAGGACAATCCCGCCGCCTCGTGGCCGAGTATGGCGATGACCAGCACGATCTGCATGACGGTGTTGAACTTGCTCAGGCGGCTCGGATGCATCTGCACCGCCCCGGCCATCGAGGTGTAGAGCAGATAACCCCCGATGATGAGCAGATCGCGGAACGCCACCGCGAGCACGAGCCAGAACGGCAGGTGCCCGAGCACCGTCAGCATCACGTACGCGCTTACGAGCAGGATCTTGTCCGCCAGCGGGTCGAGCACCGCGCCCATGTGGGTGATGAGCTTGAAACGCTTGGCGATCCACCCGTCGAGCCCGTCCGAGAGCCCGGCGATCGCGAAGACGATGAGGGCCGCGCCGTAATCCCCGTCCTTCAGCACCAGGATGAGCACCGGCGCCAGGGCGATCCGGGAGATCGTAATCAGGTTCGGCAGGTGGGAAAATTTCATGAAACGCTGTCGGCCGCTGCCCGCGGGGCGCCCTCCGGTGGTGGGGCGCAAGCTAAGGGAGGTCACCCGCCAAGTCAAGGTTTACACCCCGCAAGCCCCGCCCTACCATACGCACTCCCGAATGCGCCGAAACCCGTGACCAAACCGCGCCCCTCCCTCACCTACCGCGACGCCGGCGTCGACATCGACGCGGGCGATGCCCTGGTCGAGGCGATCAAGCCGATCGCGCGCGCCACCGACCGCCCCGGGGTGCTCGCCGGCGTCGGCGGTTTCGGCGCGTTGTTTCAGATCCCGCCGGGGCAGTACCGGGAGCCGGTGCTCGTCTCGAGCACCGACGGCGTCGGCACGAAGCTCAGGCTTGCGATCGAGCTGAACCGCCACGACACCATCGGCATCGACCTCGTCGCGATGTGCGTGAACGATGTCGTGGTGCAGGGCGCCGAGCCGCTTTTTTTCCTCGATTACTTCGCCACCGGCAGACTCGACACCGAGCAGGCGCGCCGCATCATCGCCGGCATCGGCGAGGGCTGCAAACAGGCCGGCTGCGCGCTCGTCGGCGGCGAGACCGCGGAGATGCCGGGCATGTACGCCGAGGGCGACTACGATCTCGCGGGCTTCACCGTGGGCGTGGTCGAGAAATCGAAGATCATCGACGGCTCGGCGGTGAAGCCGAACGACACGCTTGTTGGGATTGCCTCGAGCGGGCCGCACTCGAACGGCTACTCGCTTATCCGCAAAATTATCAAGGCCCGCAAGGCCAGGCTCGACGAGCCCTTCGACCAGGGCAAGACCTTGGGCGAAGTGCTGCTCGCGCCGACGCGCATTTACGTGAAATCGGTGCTCGCCGTGATGCGCGAGCTGCCGGTGCATGCCGCCGCCCACATCACCGGCGGGGGCCTGCCCGGCAATGTGCCGCGCGTGCTGCCCAAGGGCGTGCGCGCAGCGATCGACGCCCGCGCCTGGAGCCGCCCGCCGATCTTCGACTGGCTTCAGAACGGCGGCAATGTCGAGGAGTTCGAGATGTACCGCACCTTCAACTGCGGCATCGGCATGGTGCTCGCGGTCGCGCCCGGCGACGCCGAGCGGGCGCTGGCGATCCTCGCGCAGCAGGGCGAGCGCGCGGCCATCATCGGCCACATCGAGGCCCACCCCGAGGACGAAAGTCTCGTCATCCTCAAATGAACCGCGCGGGGATCGTGATCCTCATTTCCGGGCGCGGGAGCAACATGCAGGCGATCCTCGAGGCCGCGCGCGCGGGCGATTTTCCCGCCGAAATCCGGGCTGTCATCAGCAACGCGCCCGAGGCCGCGGGGCTCGAGCGGGCGCGCGCCGCGGACGTCGCGACCGAGGTCGTGAACCACCGCGACTATCGCAACCGCACCGAGTTCGACCGCGCGCTGATGGAAAAAATCGACGCCCGCACACCCGACCTTGTGGCTCTGGCGGGCTTCATGCGCATCCTCGGTCCCGAGTTCATCGACCACTACGCCGGGCGGCTCATCAATATCCACCCCTCCCTGCTCCCTAAGTTTCCCGGCCTCGACACCCACGAGCGCGCGCTCGCGAGCGGGGCCAAGGTCCACGGGGCGAGCGTCCACTTCGTCACCCGCGAGGTCGATTCAGGCCCCATCATCATCCAGGCCGCGGTGCCGGTGCTGGCGCACGATACCCCCGAGACGCTCGCCGCGCGTGTGCTCGAGGAGGAACACCGGATCTACCCCCAGGCCATCCGCTGGTTCGCGGAAAATCGCCTGAGCATCCGCGACGGGCGCGTGCTCCTCGATGGGGCGCAACGCCCCGAGCAGGGGCTGGTCGCGGCATCCCGCTAATTCTCTGTTCCTTTGTATGATGACTTGACCCGGAAGCGCGGAGAACGCAACGTGAAACGTGAAACGTTAAACGTTAAACGTTAAACGTTAAACGTGAAACGTGAAACGAGCTCGGATTCACATCTTACGTTTCACGTTTAACGTCTCACGTTTAACGGATTCCTGTTTTGCGCCTTTGCGTCAAAGTAATAGCCTATCGGGCATGTTCAAGTGGATTCATGCCGCCGCAATAAACTGCGGTTTTCGCGAGTCTTTCACGGGCCTTTCGCGCCCGCGCCGGAATAAACCCCCCAAGCCGGTCGTCTTACACAGCATCAGCAGGCGTATTACACGCTTGCGCCGAAAGTGCCAGAATCAGGGAACACCGGCGGGCAATTCGATAAATGGACGTCTTGAACATCTTCTCGCGCCAGCGCGAATCCAGGAAGAAACTGGAGCAGCAGCGCGCGCGGCTGTACCGCATCGCCTACGCCTGGACGCACAATCCGGCGCTCGCCGACGACCTCGCGCAGGAGGCGCTCGCCAAGGCGTTGCAAAAATCGGGGCAACTGCGCGACCCGGCGGCCTTCGACGCCTGGCTCTACAGCATCCTCGCGAACTGCTACTACGACCACTTCCGCCGCTTGCGCGAGTCCGAGGACATCGATGACATCGTGCTCGCGCACGATGTCACGCCCGAGCACGAAAGCGGCGCCCGGGAGATCGTTCATAAGGTGCGCGCCGCCATCGCGCGGCTTCCGGGCGGCCAGCGCCAAGTCGTCACCCTGGTCGACATCGAGGGATTCAGCTACATGGAGGTGGCGCAGATCCTGAGCATTCCGATCGGCACGGTGATGAGCCGCCTGTGCCGGGCGCGCGGTGCGCTCAAGCAGGATCTGCTCCGCGATCTGGCGCGTCCGGCCGCCGCGCCGGAAGTGAATCTCCGGAGGATCAAATGAGTCACGAGAAGTTTTCCGATGAATTCCTGAACGCCTTCGTCGACGGCGAGCTCGCGCCCGAGGAAAAGAGCCGCGTGCTGCTCGATATGAGCCAGGACGAGGCGCTCAACCGCCGCGTCTGCGAGCTCAAGACGCTCCACGACCTGGTGCGCACCGGTTATCAAAATCCGCCGCAGTCCGGTTCGACGCCGCGCGCGACGGGCGACACGCGCTACCGCGCGAACATCGCCGCCGCGGTGACGCTCGCGTTCGGCATCCTGCTCGGCTGGCTGCTGCGCGAGCCGGTCGGCCTGCGCACGGCCGCCGGCCCGGCGCCGTCGCAGATGCCCGCGCCGGACACGCGCACGGCGGGCGCCGCCGCTCGCGCGGCGCCGGGGGACGCCGCGCCGGCCCGGGTGCTGATTCACATCAACGACAACAATGCCGTGCACCTCGCGCAGGCCCTGGATGAGGTCGAGGCGCTGCTCGCCTATTACCGCGCGCATCGCCAGAACGCGGTGGTCGAGGTCGTCGTCAACGGCGCCGGACTCGATCTCGTGCGCGCGGACGTCTCGGCATTCCCGGACCGCGTCGAGGCGCTGCTCAAGGAGCACCGCAACCTCACGATCGCCGCCTGCCAGAACACCATCGAGCGGCTCGCGCGCGAGGCCGGAATCGCCGCGCAGCTTCTGCCCGGCGTGACCGTGATCGACTCCGGGGTGGCGCAGATCATGCGCCGCCAGCAACAGGGCTGGGCCTATATCCAGGTCTAGGAGACATAACGACAAGCCGTTCAATCACCCAACAAGGAGAGACGCTATGCGTAAAATGCTTTCGTTCTTATTGGCCCTTGGGCTGGGCGTGGGCCTCGCCGCCGCGGGGCAGGCGGCCGAGGGCTACGGCAAGCAGAAGGTCGTCTACCACCTTAACGTCGACGATCCGGCGCAACTCAAGGCGACGGTGCAGAACGTCCAGAACCACATCAACGCCGTCGGCCAGGAGAACCTCGACCTGCGCGTGGTGATGCACGGCAACGGCATCGCGCTGCTGCAGCAGGCCAACAACGACGCCGACATGCAGAGCAAGGTCATCAACCTGAAGAAGCAGGGCATCCACTTCAACGTCTGCGCCAACACCCTGAAAGGCAAGAAGCTCAACTACAAGAACGACCTGTTCGATGTGTCGGAGCAGGACATCGTCCCGAGCGGGGTCGCCGAGATTGCGGCGCTCCAGGCCAAGGGCTATTCGTACGTAAAACCGTAACGCACCGGACCCGCCGCCGGCCGCGGCCGAATCGTTTTCCTCCTCCGCCCGCGCCCCCGCGGGCTTTTTTTTGCCCGCGCGCCGGACTATTCTGATAGCTGCGCCGCATGCAAGCGGCAGTCGCCAATCGGCTTAACAACAACCGGAACCCTCTGCCCATGCAAGAACTGCTCGACGCACTGCCCTCGGCGGAGTGGCTGGGCGCCTACCTGAGCGCGCCGCAGACCTGGTGGCAGATCGGCGTGTTCGTGACGGGCATCCTGCTCGCGCGGATGCTCGGGCGCCGCCTCCAGAGCCGGCTGCAACCGGTGATCCGCCCGGGGGTGACCAACGAGGTCACGCGCACCGCCATGCGCACCGGGGCGCTGGTGCTCGTCCCCGCCATCCTGTGGTTGTGGCTCCTCGGGGCGAACGCGGCAGCGCGCCGCCTCGGGATCCCCACCGAGTTGCTGCGCCCGACCATGCTGCTCGTGGGGGCGCTCGCGCTCATCCGCATGAGCGTCTTCGTGCTGCGCCACAGCTTCAGCCCCGGCAGCCGGCTCAAGGCATGGGAGGGGGCGTTGACCGTCACCATCTGGATCCTGGTGGCGCTGCACATCCTCGGGTGGCTGCCCTACATCGCGCAGGCGCTCGATGAATACGCCCTGGCGGTCGGCGAGGTCCGGATCTCGCTCTACACGATCGCGAGCTTCGCGCTACTCGTGGCGTTGCTGCTGCTCGCCGCGCTGTGGATCTCCAACGCCATCCACTGGCGCGTCATGCGCAGCCAGGTCCTGGACGAAAGCCTCAAGATCGCGCTCTCCAAGCTTTCCAAGTTCACGCTGCTCACGCTCGCCGTCCTGAGCGCGATGATCGCCGCCGGCATCGACCTCACCGCCTTCGCCGTCTTCGGCGGCGCGCTCGGCGTGGGGTTGGGCCTGGGGCTTCAGCGCGTCGTGAGCAATTTCGTCAGCGGCGTCATCCTCGCCTTCGAGGGCTCGATCAAGCCGGGCGATGTGATCTCGATCGGCCAGATCTTCGGGGCGGTCCAGGCGCTGCACGCGCGCCACATCGTGGTGCATACGCGCGACGGCTTGGACATCCTCGTGCCGAACGAAAACCTTCTGACGAGCGAGATTACCAACTGGTCCTACGAGGGCGACCGGCGCATCCGCGTGAAACTCGCGGTGCAGATCGCCTATGACGACGATCCCGAGAGGGCGATCGCGCTCCTTCAGCGCATCGCGCGGGAACTCCCCGAGGTGCTCGCGGACCCGGGACCCGAGGCGGTGATCGCGGGCTTCGGCGACAACGGCGTGGCGCTCGAGCTTCATGCCTGGGTCGGCGACCCCGAGCGCGTGATGGGCGCACGCGCCGAGCTTTACCGGCGCATCTTCAAGGAGTTCAAGGCGGCCCGCTTCACCTTCCCCTTTCCGCAGCGCGAGGTCCGCCTCACACAACCGCCGGCGCGGGGCGCTTCGCGATCCGCCGGAACACCAGATAATCGCGCAGGATCCGCGCGTGGTCGAAAGCGAGCGCGCGGGGCAGCGCCTCGAGCGTAAAGAGCGCCACGGCGCGCGCGTCGGTGCGCGCCTTCGGCTCGCCGCGCGCCTCGGCCACATAAACGACCGACGCGGTGTGGCCGCGCGGATCGCGCCGGGGGTCGGAGTACACGCCGAGCAGCGCCTTGAGCGTGACGTGGAGCGAGGTCTCCTCGATCGCCTCGCGCACCGCCGCCTCCTCCACCGTCTCGCCCACTTCCACAAAGCCTCCGGGGATGGCCCAGCCGAGCGGCTCGTGCATGCGCTCGATGAGCACGATCGGCCGCTCCGGCCTGTCGATCAGTTCGATGACGATATCGGTTGTCAGCAACGGCGTAACGGGCGGGGGCATGGGCGATGAGTCCGGTGATTATTGCGGCGGCATCAATCCACTTGAACATGCCCGAGAGGCTGTCTTCGCGCCGGCGCGGGATCGAGGCCTTCATGCCGCCGCAATAATCGAAAACTCATATGATTTTCGCTATTGGCCCGGCACGTCTACACCTTGCAGATGCCTTGCGAGGCGCGTGCGGCCTGGTTTGTTCAAGTGCGATCGTGCCGGGGCAATAGCTTTTGCGACGCGACGCCGTCGGCATTGTCATCAGGCGCAAGCAAAATAGCAGGAGACAAGCTCTGCGACCAGTCTGATTCCCTTTATACTGGACGTTCAGACACATTAATTCTTTTAAGGGACGGATTAACCCATGTTATCGAATGGACTGATCGAATTGCCTTGGTGGGGCTATATCCTCGCGACGCTTCTCCTCACGCATATCACCATCGTCGCCGTCACAATCTTTCTGCACCGGCACCAGGCGCACCGCGCGCTCGAGCTGCACCCGGCGATAAGCCACTTCTTCCGCTTCTGGCTCTGGCTCACGACCGGCATGGTGACGCGGGAATGGGCGGCGATCCACCGCAAGCACCACGCCAAGGTGGAAACCACGGAGGACCCGCACAGCCCGCGGCAGTTCGGCATTTGGAAGGTATTGTTCGACGGCGCCGACCTCTACCGCAAGGAGACCCGGAACCGGGAAACGGTCGAGCGGTACGGCCACGGCGCGCCCGACGACTGGCTCGAGCGCCGTCTCTACACCCCGCACAACGGCAAGGGCCTCGTGGTCATGCTCGCGGTCGATGTCGCGCTGTTCGGCCCCGTCGGCCTGAGCGTCTGGGCGGTCCAGATGATGTGGATTCCGTTCTTCGCCGCCGGCGTCATCAACGGCGTGGGCCACTTCTGGGGCTATCGCAACTACGAGGTCACGGACGCCTCGACCAACATCGTGCCCTGGGGCATCCTGATCGGCGGCGAGGAGCTGCACAACAACCACCACACCTTCGCGGCCTCCGCGAAGCTTTCCTCGAAGTGGTGGGAGTTCGATATCGGCTGGCTCTATATCCGCATCCTGGAGGCGCTCGGGTTCGCGCGCGTGAAGAAGGTCCCGCCCCGGCTTGCCTGCAATGCCGCCAAGCAACACATCGATCGCGACACCGTGCGCGCGGTGGTGCAGGCGCGCTTTCAGGTGATGGCGCAGTTCGCGCGCGAGGTCCTGCGCCGGGTGCACCGCGAGGAATTGAAAAAGCTCGGTCGCGCGGACAAAGAAATCTGGACGCTGCTGAAACACGCCAAGCGGCTCATGGTGCGCGAAGCGGCGCTGCTCGATGAGACCTCGCGCCGCTGGCTCAATAACGCCCTGGAATGCAGCAATACGCTCAAGACCGTGTACGCGATGAAGCAGAAGCTTGCCGACATCTGGAACCGCTCGGCCGTTACGCAGGAAAACCTTATCCAGGCGCTGCAGGAATGGTGCCGCGAGGCGGAGGCAAGCGGCATCCAGGCCCTGCGCGACTTCTCCAGCAAGCTGCGGACGTACTCACTTGCGCCGGCGGCGTAACCGCCGTCCGCACCGACTCGGCCACGGAACCTCCGACTGCGTTTCACCGGTTACGGTTATTGCTCGGGTCTCGGTCGAATCGCCTCCGGCGATGATTGAACGGCTACTTGTGGGTGGCTGACCCACGGCAGGTGTCTTTCTTTTGCGCGGCCAAAAGTAAAGTCACCAAAGAAAAGGCCGCCCCGGTCGCTTCG
>MFSU01000088.1 GCA_001785115.1 Candidatus Muproteobacteria bacterium RBG_16_65_34 | reverse complement strand
GAACGCGACCTCCGATGTGCACGTCATCGTCAAATCCGCCGGCAAGCTCTACAGCGCCAGGCAAAACATCAAGGTCACGGTGGGCGGGTGCGGGGGATAATGGACTTTATGAAATTTAAGAACCGGCGCAGATGAACGCGGATGAATACGCAGATAAGCGCAGATTGAACTGAGTCAAGGCAGAATCTTGTTTTTCACCTTATCTGCGTTCATCATTTTGACTTATCGGCGTTCATCTGCGTTTCAAAGATCATATTTTGAGGAATGATTAGATGGCTGAACGCAAAATGAAGGTCCGTACCCGCGCCCAGGAAGGTCTGGTCGAGGTGCTGGCGCTGATTACGCATCCCATGGAGACCGGGTTGCGCAAGGACAAACAGACCGGCAAACCGATCCCGGCGCACTTTATTCAAAAGGTGACGCTGGAGCACAACGGCACCGTGGTGGCCGATGTGGATGTGGGCATCGCCATGTCCGAGGACCCGTTGGTCGGCTTTCGTCTCAAGAACGCCAAGAACGGCGACAAGGTGAAGGTGATCTGGCGCGACAACCTGGGCGAGTCGGGCAGCATGGAAGCCGTTGTGGACGTTTCGTGAAGGGCGTGAGGACCGAGGACCGAGGACCGAGGACTGAGGACCGAGGACTGAGGACTGAGGACTGAGGACTGAGGACTGAGGACTGAGGACTGAGGACTGAGGACTGAGGACTGAGGACTGAGGACTGAGGACTGAGGACTGAGGACTGAGGACTGAGGACTGAGAAAAGATTCCGGGCCGGAGCGTTCTTACTCAGTCCTAAGTCCTCAGTCCTCAGCACTCGATGTTGTTACCCCTCACGCTTTTATTGAAACGTCTTCGCCACAATTCCCGCCGCGAGCAGTGCCGTGCCGTACGCCGCGTAACCTGAGCGCGGTTTGCGCATCTTGACGTTGAGCGTGCGGCTGCGGATGCGCTCCCAGGCGGCGTTCTGCGCCCCGCCCCCGGTCGTCCATACCTCCGTAAGCTTCGGCGCGCCGAGTTTCTCGAGCAGTTGATAACCTTGCGCCTCGATGCGCGCGATGCCTTCGAGCATTCCCTGGAAAAACGTGACCGAGTCGCCCGGCAGCGGCTCGAGCCGTGCGATCATTTGCGGGTCGTTCACCGGGAAGCGCTCGCCCGCCCCGGGCAGCGGATAGTAGTCGAGGCCGGTGTGGTTCTCGGGATCGAGCAGCGGGGTCATCGCGCGGATCTGCTCGATCTTGAAGTATTGAAGCAGCGCCGCGCCGCCGCTGTTGGAAGCCCCGCCCGCCAGCCAGTATTTCCCCAGGCGATGGCTGTAGACGCCGTGCTCGGCGGAGAACACCGGCTTGTCGGCGAGGAGTTTCAGCACCAAAGTGGTACCGAGCGAGGTGACGCCGTGGCCCGGCCGGCCGGCGCCGGCGGCGAGAAACGCGGCCACGCCGTCGGTGGTGCCGGCCACCACCTGCGTCTCGGGCGAGAGCCCGAAGGCCGTGGCGATGTCGGTGCTCACCGCGCCGAATGTTTCGCCCGGGGCGTGTACCTGCGGCAGCAGCCGCTCATCCACTCCGAGCTTTCCGAGCCACGCCGGCCAGCGAAGCTTTTCCTGGTCGAACCCGAGCTTGAGACAATTGTTGTAGTCGCTGTGGCCGAAGCGGCCGGTCAGCCGCCCGCTCACCCAATCGGCCTGGTGCAGCGCGTGGGCGGCGCGCTTGTCGAGCCCCTTGCGCTTGAGCCACAGGAGCTTGGCGAGGCTGCTGCTCGCCCCGTGCGCGCCGGAGTTTTTCTCGGCGACCGCGCCGATCTCTTGGGCCTCGGCGAGCGCGCGCTGATCGTTGTACATGAGGGCCGGGGTGAGCGGCGCGCCTTTCTCGTCGCACAGCAGGAGCGTGGCCGAGGTGCCGTCCACGGCGAGCGCGCGCACGGCGGCGGGGTCCACCTGGGCGAGCAGGTTTTGCAGACAGGCGCTCGCCGCCTTCCACCACTGGGTCGGGTCCTGGGTGATCTGGTCGTCGTTTCGCAGCGGCGCCGCCATCGGCGCTTCGCTCACGGCCAGGATCTCGCCCTCGGGATTCACCGCGACGGCGCGGCAGCCGGTGCTGCCGAGGTCGATGCCGACGAAGACCGCCGGGCCGGGTTGCGGGCCGGGCGGCGCTCCCGTTCCCGCCGGTTCGCGGGCGGCCGTCTCCGCCGCGCCCGCCTCGGCGGGTGCCGCGGGGCGGGCGCGGTCGAGCATGCGAAAACGTCCCGGCGCCCGCGCGCCGGGGGCTTCGCCCACTGCCGCGGGAGGCGCTTCGGCCGGGGCGGACGGGGGCATTTCAGCCTCGCGCGCGGTCTCGCGTGGCAGACCCTCCGGCGGCGGGGGCGGCGGGGTCCAGTTGCTTTGGCGGTGTTCCACCGTGACCGTCGTGTAGATCCCCCCGCGCACATAGAACTGCGCGCTCAACCGCATCCAGCGCGGCGCGGTCGCCGCCACGAGGTCGCTCAGGATGCGGTTGGTCACGTCCTCGTGAAAATGCCCCTCGTTGCGGTACGACCAGATGTAGAGCTTGAGGGATTTCAGCTCGACGCACAGCTTGTCGGGGACGTACTCCATCAAGAGCGTGGCGAAGTCCGGCTGGCCGGTCTTCGGGCACAGACAGGTGAACTCGGGCGCCTCGATTTCGATGATATAATCCCGGTCCGGACGCGGGTTCGGGAACGTCTCGAGGCTCTTGCTCGGCTGAGTGGGCATGCGGCTTACGGCGGACGAAATTCCCGGTAGAATGTCGCGGCATTGTAACGCAATTTCCGCGAGGAGACAGGCTTAGGGCCTCACGATGCGCCTCAAAACGATCAAGCTTTCCGGTTTCAAATCCTTCGTCGAATCCACCACCATCCCCATCTCCGCGAGCCTCGTCGGCGTCGTCGGCCCGAACGGTTGCGGCAAGTCGAACATCATCGACGCCGTGCGCTGGGTGATGGGCGAGATGTCGGCCAAGCATCTGCGCGGCGACTCCATGGCGGATGTGGTCTTCAACGGCTCGAACGCGCGCAAGCCCGTGGCCGAGGCCTCGGTGGAGCTTATATTCGACAACTCCGAGGGCCGCGCCGGCGGCCAGTACGCGGCCTACGCCGAGATCGCCATCCGGCGCGAGGCCGGGCGCGACGGGCAGTCGGATTATTTCCTGAACAAGGTCCGGTGCCGGCGCAAGGACATCACCGATCTGTTTCTCGGCACCGGCCTGGGCCCGCGCGCCTACTCGATCATCGAGCAGGGCATGATCTCGCGCGTGATCGAGGCCAAGCCCGAGGACCTGCGCGGCTTCATCGAGGAGGCCGCCGGCATCTCGCGCTACAAGGAGCGGCGGCGCGAGACCGAAAACCGCATCCGCCACACGCGCGAGAACCTGGCGCGCGTCGAGGACATCCGCCGTGAGCTCGAAACCCAGCTGCAGAAACTCCAGAAGCAGTCCAAGGCCGCGGCGAAGTACAAGGAGCTGAAGCAGGAGGAGCGGCTCACGCGCGCGCAGCTCCTCGCGCTGCGCTGGCGCGAGCTCGATGGAAAGCTTCAGACCCACGACCGCGAGCTCGCGGCGCGCCAGAACGCCCTTGAGGCGGTGCTCGCGCAGCAGCGCCGGATCGAGGCCGAGATCGAGGGCGTGCGCGTGCGCCAGACCGAGGCGACCGACGCCTTCAACGCGGTGCAGGCCGAGTTCTATGCGGCCGGCGCCGAGATCTCGCGCATCGAGCAGGCGATCGAGCACGCGCGCGAGACGCGCGCGCAGCAGAAGCGCGAGCAGGAGCAGCTCAACCGCGCCTACGACGAGGCCTCCGAGCACCTGGGGGCCGATCGGGCGCGATTGGCGGAGCACGGCGCCGCGCTCGATGCGCTCGCGCCGCTGCTCACCGAGCACGTCGGCGCGCGTGCGGCCGCGGCCGCGGCGCGCGTCGAGGCCGAGCGCGCGGCCGCCGAGTGGCAGGCACACTGGGAGGCCCTTACCACGCAGGTGGCCGAGCAGGTCAAGCAGCGCGAGATTCAGGGCGCGCGCACCGCGCAGGCCGAGGAGCAGATCGCGCGGCTGGAGAACCGCCGCGCGCGGCTCGAGGAAGAGCTGGCGGCGCTCGAGACGCGCCGCGGCAGCCTTTCGGCGCAGGCGCTGCGCGCGCAGGCCACGCATCTGGACGAATCCCTGAACGCGCAGGAGCGCGAGCTCGCGGCGCTCGAGGAGCGGCTGCGCGATACGCGCGCCCGGCGCGAGGCGCTTGCCGGCACGCTCGACGTCAGCCGCGGCGAGTTGAGCGGTTGCGAGGCGCGGCTCACCTCGCTCAAGGAGCTGCAAGCGGCGGCCGAGCGGCGTGACGATGCGGCGCTGCGCGAGTGGCTCGAGCGCCATCGTCTGAGCGATGCGCCGCGGCTCGCCGAGACGCTTTCGGTGGAGCCGGGCTGGGAGAAGGCGGTCGAGCGCGTGCTGGGCGCCGACCTCACGGCGCTGTGCGTCACGGAGACGCAGGGTTTCGACGGGCTCGCCGCGCCCGAGCGGACCAGCGTGACGCTCATCGATGTCGCGGCGCGGCCCGCCGAGCGCGCAAGCACGGGCGGCGCGGCGCTGCTCGACAAGCTCGCGACGAATATCGATCTGGCGCCGCTCCTGGCGGGCGTCAGCGTCGCCGGTTCGCTCGGCGAGGCGATCGCCGCGCGCGCCACGCTCGGGGCGCATGAGTCGCTCGTCACGCGCGAGGGCGACTGGGTCGGGCGCAACTGGCTGCGCCTCGGGAGCGAGAACGGCCAGGCCGCGGGATTGCTCGCGCGGCGCCAGGAGATCGAGCGTCTCGCGGCGCAGGCCGAGGAGCTGCGGACGCGTCTGGTCGCGGACCAGGAGCGGCTGGCGCAGACCTCCGCCGAGGTGACGGGCCTCGAGACCCGGCGCGAGGAGCTGGGACGCGGGCTCAACGAGGCGCACCGCGTGCGCGCCGGGGCGCGCGAGCGGCTGGGTCACCACGAGGCGCAGCATGCCGAGCTCACCGAGCGCGCGGCACGCGCGGCGCAGGAGCACGCGGAGCTTGAAGGCCAGATGCGCGTCGACCGCGCGGCGCTCGAGGAGGCGCGGCGGCTGGCGGCGCAGGCCGAGGCCGGGCTGCCGGCGCTCGAGGCGCGGCGCGCGGAGCTGGGCGGTCGGCGCGCGCCGCTGACCGCCGAGGTCGAGCGCACGCGCCAGGCCGAGAGCGATGCGCGCGAGGCGCTGCATCGCCTCGAGATCGAACGCGAGGCGCGCCAGGCGGCGCGCGCGGCGACCCACGCGGGTATCGAGCGCCTGGAGGGCCAGTTGAAAAATCTCATCGAGCGCCGCGGACAGCTCGTCCTGCTGCTCGCCGATGACCGCCATCCCGAGATCGAGCTCAAGCACAAGCTCGATGGGTTCTTGCAGACGCGCCTCGAGATCGAGACGCGGCTCGCCGCCGCGCGCGAGGCGCTGTCCGGGCTCGACACGCTGTTGCGCGGCAGGGAGCAGGCGCGCGCGCAGGAGGACAAGCAGGCACAGGCGCTGCGCGAGGAGCTCGAGGCGGAGCGCGTCGCGCGTCAGGAGGTCATGGTGCGGCGCGACACATTCGCCGAGCAGTTGCGCGAGGCCGGCGCCGCGGCCGAGGAGGTCGTGCGGGATCTGGCGCCGGAGGCGACGGAGGCCGAATGGGTCGTGCGCCTCGAGGCGCTCGGCGCGCGCATCGAGCGGCTGGGCCCCATCAACCTCGTTGCGATCGAGGAGTTCGAGGAGGCGAGCAGCCGCAAGAACTACCTCGACAAGCAATCGGAGGATCTCTCGCAGGCGCTCGCGACTCTCGAGGAGGCGATCCGCAAGATCGACCGCGAGACGCGCACGCGCTTCAAGGAGACCTTCGACAAGGTGAACGAGAACTTCCAGGGTTTCTTCCCGCAGCTCTTCGGCGGCGGCAGCGCGCATCTGGAGACGACGGATAACGATCTGCTCGAGACCGGTGTCACCGTCATGGCGCGCCCGCCGGGCAAGCGTAACAGCACGATTCATCTGCTTTCCGGCGGCGAGAAGGCGCTCACCGCGGTGGCGTTGCTGTTTTCGATCTTTCAGTTGAACCCCGCGCCGTTCTGTCTGCTCGATGAGGTGGACGCGCCGCTCGATGACGCGAACGTGCTGCGCTACTGCGAGACGCTCAAGGAGATGGCCAAGCGTACGCAGCTCGTCTATGTGACGCACAACAAGATCAGCATGGAAATGGCCGAAATCCTGCTCGGCGTCACCATGACGGAGCCGGGCGTCTCGCGCCTGGTGGCGGTCGACGTGGACGAGGCCATGAAAATGGTCGCGCGCTGATGGACCTGCAATATGTCCTGCTGCTGATCGGAACCGTCATCGTCGCCGTCATCGCCTTCAACGCCCTCGACAAGGCGCGCCTGATGCGCCACCTGCGGCGGGGCGCGGCGGTCCTGAGGCCGCGCATCGCCGCGCGGGCCCCGCTCTCCGGGCTCGACATCAACCCTCCGCCCACCGCCACCTCCGACAAACGACACCTGAGCCCCGACGCCGCCACGGCGGCCCGGCCCAAGACCCCGGAGCAGACCCTCCGCGCGGAGCTCGAGACCATCGAGGAGATGGCCACCATGCCGCTTCGCCTGCGGACGGTCTCCGAGGAGCGGACGCGCGAGGCCAAACCGGACGAGCGGCTCGATTTCATCCTGAACCTGCCCGGGGAGCTGGAGGCGCCGCGCAACCTCGCGCTCGGCATCTTCAAGCAGCACGAGTACGAGCTTGAGAAGCCGCGCAAGCTTTTCGGCCAGCGGCACCGCTCGGGGCTCTGGACCGAGCTCGCGCGCGACCCGGAGCACACGCTCTACGGTGAGCTGGCGCTCGCGATCCAGATGGTGGACCGCAGCGGCCCCATCGGCGAATCGGAGCTCAATGCCTTCGCCCAGATCGGGCTCAAGCTCGCCGACGCGCTGCACCGCCCGACCAAATTCGCCACGAGCTTCGAGCAGGCGCTCGCGCGCGCCCGCGAGATCCAGGCCTTCTGCGAGGCCTACGACGTGATCGCCGGCGTCAACGTGGCCGCCCGGGAGGGCCAGGCGTTCAAGGGCCGCGCCATCGAGCTCGCCGCGCGCAAGGCCGGCATGCAGCTCGGCGCCATGAACATCTTTCAACTGAAGAACGAGATCTCGCCCGGCTGCAGCCACCTCTTCAGTCTGGCAAATCTGTACGAGCCCGGTGCGTTCGATCCCGCGCAATGGGATACCTTCGAAACCGGCGGGTTGGCGCTGTTCATGAGCGTGCCCTGCGCGCATCATCCCCCGGCGGTGTTCGACAAGATGATCGACGCCGCGCGCGGTCTGTGCGAGGCGCTCGGCGGCGGGCTGTTCGATCAGGACATGCGGCCGCTCACGCGGGAGGGGCTCGCGGTCATCCGCGGCCAGATCGAGATCATCGAGGACAAGATGCGCGCCTTCGGCATCGTGCCGGGCGAGGAGACGGCGCTCAAGCTCTTCGGCGAGAACGCGGCGGCTGGCAAGTAGCGATCAGCTATCAGCTATCGGCTATCAGCTATCGGCTAGGACCCCATGCGCGAAATCGAAAAGCTTAAGAAGCGCGCCGAGGAGTTGCGCGAACAGATCAATTACCACAACTACCGCTACTACGTTCTTGACAGCCCCGTTGTCTCCGACGCGCAATACGACAAGCTGCTGCGTGCGTTGCAGGAGATCGAAGCACAGCATCCCCAACTGGTCACACCGGACTCGCCGACCCAGCGCGTCGGCGCCGCTCCTTTAAAAGAATTTGGCGAGGTCCGGTATTCCATTCCCATGACGTCGATGGACAACGCCTTCTCGGATGGGGAGGTGGGCGAGTGGGACCAACGCGTGCGCAAGGGGCTCGAAGTCGAGGGCGACGTCGCTTTCACCGCCGAGCCCAAATTCGACGGCACCTCGGTGAGCCTGCGTTATGAAAACGGCGTGCTCACCCGGGCCGGCACACGCGGTGACGGCACCACCGGCGAGGACGTCACGGCGAACGTGCGCACCATCAAGACCGTGCCGCTGCATCTGCAAGGCGAAGGCTGGCCGCGCGTGGTGGAGGTGCGCGGTGAAGTGGTGATCCCGAAGAAGGATTTCGAGCGTCTCAATGCCGAGCAATTGAAGCAGGGCGGCAAGATTTTCGCCAATCCCCGCAACGCCGCCGCCGGTTCCCTACGTCAGCTCGACCCGCGCATCACCGCTTCGCGTCCGCTGAGTTTCCTGCCTTGGGGTCTCGGCGAAACGTCCGAACCCGTTGCATGGCATTATTCGGAGGCGGTGAAGCATCTCAAGGACTGGGGCTTCCGTGTGACCGAATTCTTCCGTGTGGCAAGGGGTGTGGACGAGTGCCTCGGGTATTACCGGGAAATCCTCGCCAAACGGGAGAAGCTCCCGTTTGAAATTGACGGCGTGGTTTACAAGGTGGACGATCTCGCATCGCGCGACAGTCTCGGCTTCACCGCGCGCGCCCCGCGCTGGGCCATCGCGCACAAATTCCCGGCACACGAAGAAACCACCGTGGTGGAAGACATCATCGCCTCGGTCGGGCGCACGGGTGTCATTACGCCGGTGGCGGTGCTGCGTCCAGTGCAAGTAAGTGGCGTGACCGTGACGCACGCGACGCTGCACAATCAGGACGAGGTCGAGCGCAAGGACGTTCGCATCGGCGATACCGTGATCGTGCGCCGAGCGGGCGACGTGATCCCTGAAGTCGTGGGCGTCATCAAAGAGAAGCGTCCGCGCGGTACGCGCAAGTGGCGCACGCCGAACAAGTGCCCGGTCTGCGGCTCGCGAGTCCTCCGCGAGGAAGAGGAGGCCGCGCACCGCTGCATGGGCGGCCTTGTCTGCTCGGCGCAACGCATGGGCGCGATTTTGCACTTCGCCTCGCGCCACGCCCTGGACATCGAGGGTCTGGGCGACAAGCTCGTCGAGCAACTGGTGGCGAAGGACCTGGTCAAGACCGTGGCCGATCTCTACCGTCTCGAAAAAGACGAACTCGCTGCGTTGGAACGCATGGCTGAAAAGTCGGCGCAGAATCTTCTGGAACAGATCGAAAAGAGCAAGGACACCACGCTCGCGCGTTTCCTGCACGCCCTCGGCATCCCGCAAGTGGGCGAGGCCACGGCGCAGTTACTCGCGGATCATTTCGGATCGCTCGATGGCATCATGGATGCGGACCGCGAAACGCTCGAGCAGATACACGGCATCGGTCCCACCATGGCCGAGGACATCTACGGATTCTTCCGCGAAAGACACAACCGTGAAGTCATCCGCGACCTGCTCAAAGCCGGCATCCACTGGCCCAAACCCGCGCGCGCAAAGAAGGATTCCCCGCTCGCCGGCAAAACCTTCGTCCTCACCGGCGGTCTTGCTTCCATGACCCGCGATGAAGCCAGGCGCAAGCTGTATGGACTCGGCGCCAAGGTCGTTGGCAGCGTGTCGAAGAAAACCGATTATGTGATCGTCGGCGAAGAAGCCGGCTCCAAGGCGGACAAGGCCCGGGACCTGGGCGTCACCATGTTGGATGAGAAAGAATTCCTGAAACTCATCGGCAGTTGAATATGTAGGTTGGGGTGAGCGCAGCGAACCCCAACAAATATAAATCCAACCTCGTTGAATTATTGCTCTCATGCGTTACCGCCGCGCAGGGGTTCCCGGAGCGAGCTATTTCTTCACCGTCAATCTTGCCGAGCGGAGTCGGGGATTGCTGGTGGACCACGCCGATGTGCTGCGAGCGGTAATCCGCGCGGTGCGATCTCGGCATCCGTTTCGCATCGATGCGATGGTGGTGCTCCCGGACCATCTCCACGCCATCTGGACAATGCCGAAGGACGACAAGGATTTCTCCACCCGCTGGATGCTGATCAAGAGCGGATTCTCGCGCCGGCTGCCGGCGGGCGAACGGCGCAACAGAAGCCGGGCGGGAAAGGGAGAGCGCGGCATCTGGCAGCGGCGCTTCTGGGAGCATTTGATACGTGATGAAAAGGATTATGAGCGCCACGTGGATTACATCCACCATAACCCGGTGAAACACGGTTACGTGGCAACGCCGGTGGATTGGCCCCATTCAAGTATCCATCGGTTTATCGCCCAAGGCATCGTGAGTCCGGATTGGGCGGAAGGGGATCGGCACGAAACCGATAACGAATATGGCGAACGATGAGTTTGTTGGGGTTCGCGGGGCTCACCCCAACCTACAAGGGCTACAAGGGCTTAAAATCTGGGGAAATCTGCGTAATCTGCGGATGCAATCGCCGTTTTTAGGTTCAGTCGTTCAGGATCTCGAAGTAAAGCAGCAGCGTGCGCTGAAAGAACAGATCGTTGTCGTCGCTGACCATGAAGAAGCGGTCGCCCTGGTGGCGCGCGAGGCCTTCGAAGTTGTCGATGTAGAAGCCTTCGGCGGCGTCCAGCGAGACGAGCGTTTTCACCGCGACGGGTTCGGCGGGGGAGGGTTCGGGCGGAAGCTGCGCCTGCTTGAGCGCGACGACCGCGCGTCCGAAGAGCCGGCCGAATTCGCGCTCGAGCACAAGCACGCGTCCATCGCCCGGGCATTCGAGGGCGGAGATGCGGTTTCCGTCCGTGAGCGGATACAGCCAGGATTTTCCGGAGAGGCTGTAGATCCGGGTCATCCCCTCGGTCTCGCCTTTGAGCGGCGATTCGGGTGCGGTCAGGACACCCAGCCGTGGGTCTACGCAGACGCCCTCGAGCATCTGGTTCGGGTCGCGGTAGGCTTTGGGATCGTTAAGCGGTTCGGGCAGAGGGTGCTCGCCGAGTGCGTGCCCGTCGGGGCGGTAACGCACGATCCGCGGGAACCGCTCGAAGCTCACGACGAGCTCGGCATCGCCCCTGCGGCCATTGCGGCCGTTGAGAATGTCGAGACCCTCGGAGTCGGCGCGCCGCCCCTTGAGCGGCTTGCCGTCCTTCAGCTCCAGGAGCGGCACCGCTTTGACCAGTTTCACGCCGACCAGCATGCCGTTGGCGAACTCCGGCCGCAGGTGGAAGAGCCCTCCCTTGTCCGAGATCGCGTAGAGAATTCCGTCGTCGTCGTCCCAGGCGAGCCCGGAGAGCTGGGAGAACTGGAGTTTGCCGATTGTCAGCGTCGGAAGCTCCAGCATGCCGCGCAGGCGGATCGAGCCGATGCGGTCGCCGTCGCGCAGGGTTTCCGACAGCGCAACCGGCGCTGCACGCAGCGCGATCTCACCCTCAGCCGCGCGTGCGGGTCCGCACGCGGCGGCCACGGCGCCGAGCAGCAGGCCGAGCACGCGAACCCGACCCATCTCAGCCCGCAGAAAAACCCATCCCGCGGAACGCGGGATGGGTTGGAAGGAAAAGCGCGATCACTTGATCTCGATCTTGGCCGTGTCCTTGAGTTCCTTGAGTAAGGCGTTGATGCGTTCTTCCTGGATCTTGCGCCGCAGCCGGTCCTGCGCCTGCGGATTGGCGACGAACTGCTCGTAGGTCGGAAGCTTGAGCGCGCGCGTGTCCTCGAGCTTCATCACGTGCCAGCCGAAGTCGGATTTGACCGGCGCCTTGGAGATGTCGCCTTTTCTCATCGCGGCGACGGCGCTGAAGAACTCGGGCACGAAGCCCATCCCCTGGTTGATCCAGCCGAGGTCGCCGCCCTTGTCCTTGCTGAACAGATCGGTGGATTTCTGCTTCGCCAGCGCCGCGAAGGCCGCGCCCTTGTGCAATTGGGCCAGGAGGTCCTTGGCCTCGTCCTCGGTCTTCACCAGGATGTGGCGCACGCGGTATTCGTTCTTGTCGGTCTGCTCGAATTCCTGCTGGAAGCGCTTTTTCGTGTCCTCGTCGGTGACGGGGCGGTCCTTGAGGTAGTTGTTGATCACCGCCTGGGCGAGGATGTTCACGCGCGTCTGCTTCAGCCGGAAATGCACGTCCGGCTCCCGGTCGAGCCCGCTGTCCACGGCGTGTTTCGCGAGCAGCGCCCGATCGATCAGCTCATCGCGCGCGACCTTGAGCTCCTTGTCCTTGTCCGGGAGCGCCGCCTGTGTCGATTGGCGCAGCGCGAGATATTTCTGGAGATCGTTCTCGGTGATGCGCTCGCCGTTCACCGTGGCGACCGCCTTGGTGTCGTCGACGCTCTTCGGGCCGCAGCCGGAGGCGATCAGCAAGGGGAGCGATACAAGCGCGAAAACGACCGGGCGTAGAATGGACATGGGGTTTCCTTTCGAGTTTTCGTTAAACGTAGGGTCAAGTTAAATAAACAGGTAACCGCAGATGAACGCAGATAGACGCAGATATTCAATGCGCTGTCTGTAGTCGCCAGCCGACCGAAGGGTGAATGGCTTCGGTGCATCAGCGGCATAATCCCAAAAATGGCGACGCATCCGCAGATTACGCAGATTTCCGCAGATTTTTAAGAATGGTTATTGACTCTCCTTCTCTCACCATGGGGGTGTGCCAGGCAGCCATTCAAACCAAACGATTCATCTGCGAAATCTGCGGATAACTGCTTTTTCCAGGTTCATCTCTTGATTTTCTATCTGTGTCCATCTGTGTTTATCCGTGGTTCCGCCCTTTCTTTTCGTCTTATCCGCGTTTATCTGCGTTCATCTGCGGTTAAACGCCGTTCTTAGGATCAAAGCTCGTCCGGCGAAAGCGCGCGAATGCCGAGCGCGTGGATTTCGCGGCGCATCATATCGCCCACGGCCTCGTAGACCAGGCGGTGGCGTTGAAGCACGGTCAGGCCCCGGAACCTGGGCGAGACGATCAGGACCTCGAAGTGTCCGCCGCCGTCGCGGGCGCCGGCGTGCCCCGCATGCCGATGCGACTCGTCGTGGATCTCGATGCGTTCGGGCGCGAACGCCCGGCGCAGGCGCTCGGCGATCTCGTCGGCCCGGTTCATCGAGGCAGCGCCTTGCGGAACGGTTGCACGTTCACGCTTCGATAGACCCCCGCGGCAACGTACGGATCGGCCTGCGCCCAGGCGCGGGCCTCCGCGAGCGAATCGAACTCGGCGACGATGAGATTGCCGGTGTAACCCGCCGCTCCGGGGTCGTTGCCGTCCACCGCGGGGAAGGGGCCGGCGAGCAGGAGGCGACCTTCGTTCTGGAGTTGCTGCAAGCGCGCGACGTGCGCGGGACGCGCGCCGATGCGGCGCTCGAGGCTTCCTTCCGCGTCGGTTCCCTGAACGGCGTAGAACATCGGGATTACCGCCCTTCGGCTTCGCCCGGCATGTGCCGGCTCATGAAGAACGCCTGGACGAGGGTGAAGACGAGCGTCAGCCCGAGGAGCCCGAATACCTTGAAGTTGACCCAGATGCCGCGGCGCGTCTCTTCGTCGAGGTCGAGGCCGTAGTAAAACGCGACATAGAGATTGAGCCCGCCGAGCAGGGCGAAGAACGCCACCCAAGCCAGGCTCAGCCGCCGCCACAGCCGTTGCGGCAGCTCGAGGTGCGCGCCGAGCATGCGGTCGATGAGCGTTCGCTCGCCGATGAAATGGCTCCCGAACAGGCTCGCCGCCAGGATCCAGTACACCAGCGTGGGCTTCCATTTGATGAAGGTATCGTCGTGGAGCGCCAGCGTGAGTCCACCGAACACGGCGATGACGCCCAGCGTGATGAGGTGCGCGGTCTCGAAACGCCGGTGCCTGAGCCAGTAACCGCCGACCTGGACGAAGGAGGCCACGATCGCCACGGCGGTGGCGGTGTAGATGTCATAGAGCTTGAAAGCCGCGAAAAACAGCAGCAGCGGGGCGAGGTCGTAGAGAAATTTCATGGGGCTACGCGGGCGTCAGCCGGTATTGTGCCCGAGCGCCTCCGGCCTTACAACCGCGGCGGCCCCGGCCGCGGGACTGGCTGAGAAACCGCCGCCGCGGGCGCGGCGGCGGTCGGGACGGGAACCTAGAAACGCCAGCCGAGGCTCAGCCCGAAGAGCGGCAGCGCCTTAAAGGGGCTGAGGGCGTCTGTCAGCTCTCGCTCTTCCTGGGCGATGTCGGCGGCGCTGGGTGTCGAACCGGCGATGTTCGCGAGGGTGATCCTGGCGCTCGGTGAGCCCATCATAATGACCCCCGCGTCGATGGCCCACACGAAGCCGGTACCGCGCGCGGGCGCATCGCCCCAACCGAGGCCGAAGTAGGTGCCGGAGGACGGCCACTTCACTTCCGAGGAGACGGTGGCCGTGGTTGTGGTGGGACCCACCGTGACGGGGCCGCTCGCGGTGCCGGTGATCGTGAAATCGGTCTTCACGAGGCCGGCGCTTAACCGAAACGTCCCGGCGAACGGGTACCAGTCGAGCAGCAGGCTCGAGGCCTTGAGCTTCGAGGCGAGGCTGTAGTTGATCCCGCCCTCGGAGCTGCTATACGTGCTGTCGGAGTAGTTGCCGAGACCGAGCCGAAAGTCCACCCGCTCCCACGGGCTGAGGGTGACCTCCGCGCCGATGCCCGAGTTGAGGATCGTCGAGTTGCCGCGGGCCGCCACGCCGACGCTCGCGGCCGAGGCGAGCGCGGGCACGAGCGCCGTCAGGATCAGCCCCAAGACGGTTGTTAATGATCTTTTCATCCGGTTGTTCTCCGCGTGAGTGAGTGAAGGGTCGGGGTGGCACCGATGCCAGGGCATCGCTGGAGCAAATCCAGGCAGTTTGCGCCCGGGGGACAATTGGTGTTTAGCAGCCGGCATGCCGATGTCAAGTTCAGTGCAGGGTCGGGCGCGTCCAGCGGTCGAAATAGCGCCGCAGTACCTGCTGTACCGGGGGCGGGTAGCCGAGCGCTTCCATCTGCTGCATGCCCTCGGCGAAGAAGGCGGGGGCATCGTCCGGCAACTGGCGCACCAGTTCGTCGAAGACCTGCTCCATCAACAGCGGGTTGTGCGAGCGGGTGGCAACGATCCCGCGGTTCAAATGCAGCAGCCGCCAGGCCCGCGCCGGGTTGGCCTTCTCCAGATCCTGCCGGACGATGGCGGGAGCCGCCTGCGCCGCGCGCCCCATGAAGGCCGCGAGCGCCGAGAGCTCCACGGGATTGTGCGAGCGGTTGGCATAATTGGCGAGCGCGTTGACCACCGGCTCGAGCGCGCGAATCTCGCCGTCGTGGCGCATGATCCAGTAGGCCGCGGCGATCGCCGCCTGCTCCAGCGCCCGGCGCGGTTCATCCAGGTCGAGCTGCGTGGCCCAGGTGGCGAGGTCCATGAGCACGGTGAGACCGTACTCCCCGAGCTTGCTGACGTCGTCTTTGAAGATCGGTCCGGTCTCGCCTTCCTCCTGGTCGATCCGGGCCATGACGGCCATGAACTGATCGGCGGCCTCGGCCAGTTGCGCCGGGGTCACCGAATCGGGGAAGGTGCTGCGGCGCGGCGCGAAGGCCTCGTTCAGCTCCGCAGCCGCGTGTTTGAGTCGGTGCGCGGCATCGGCAATTTTCGGCGGAAAGGCCATGTTCATGGTGCGAAAGGCGTCGCGACTCGGATGTCCGGTCATGTTACCCTGTCGGGCTACAATCCTTAGTGTAGACCGCCTTTCCAGCCGCGTGCGGACATGTCCAGTCGCTACGATCTGCACGCCCATACCGTTTGTTCCGACGGAATATTGACGCCGGCCGAGCTCGTCGCGCGCGCCCGGGCGCAGGGCGTGGAGGTGCTTGCGCTCACGGACCACGACACGACGGAGGGCGTGTCCGAGGCCGCCGCGGCCGCGGCGGCCTCGGGTATCGCGTTGATCCCCGGCGCCGAAATCTCCGTGACCTGGGAGGGCCAGACCGTGCATGTCGTGGGTCTCGGCCTCGATCCCGCGAACCCCGTGCTGGCGCAGGGTCTCGCGCGGCAGCGTGCCTTTCGCGACTGGCGCGCGCAGGAGATCGCCCGGCGGCTCGAGAAGAGGCGCATCCACGGCGCCCTCGAGGGCGCTGCCCGCCTCGCGCGCGGCTCGATCCTTTCGCGCACGCACTTCGCGCGTTTTCTCCTGGAGCAGGGCTATGTGCGCAGCGCGCAGCGGGCGTTCAAGCAGTTCCTCGCGCGCGGCGGGGCGGCGTACGTGCCCGGAAAATGGGCCGCGCTTCCGGAGGTCGTCGGCTGGATCCGCGGCGCCGGCGGGCAGGCGGTGATCGCGCATCCGGCGCGTTACCCTTTGAGCGCCGGCAGGCTGCGCCGGCTGATTACGGAATTCAAGGACTGCGGCGGCGCGGGGATCGAAGTGGTCTGCGGCCGCCACGATCCCCAGGCGAATCTGCGCTTCGCGGCGGTGGCGCTCGAGCACGGGCTGCTCGCCTCGCTGGGCTCGGATTACCACGGTCTGGAGGGACCGTGGGTGGATCTGGGCCGGCTGGCGCCGTTGCCGGAATCCTGCACGCCGGTTTGGCACGACTGGAAAGTACTGAGGACTGAGGACTCAGGACTGAGTTCACCGCCCTCAGTCCTCGGCCCTCAGCGCTCAGTCCTAAGTCCTCAGTCCTCGATTTAATGGCTCAATTTTTCCAGATCCACCCGACCCATCCCCAGCCGCGGCTCGTGAAGCGCGCGGTGGAGATCGTCCGCGCCGGCGGCGTGATCGCCTATCCCACGGATTCGAGCTATGCGCTGGGCTGCCATCTCGGCGACAAGGCGGCGATGGAGCGCATCCGCCGCATCCGCCGCCTCGGCGAGGACCACAACTTCACGCTGGTGTGCCGCGACCTCTCCGAGCTGTCGCAGTACGCGCGCGTGTCGAACAGCGACTACCGCGTGCTCCGCGCCAATACCCCCGGGCCGTACACCTTTATATTGCCGGCCACGCGCGAGGTGCCGCGCCGGCTCCAGCACCCCAAGCGCCGGACCATCGGGCTGCGCGTGCCGGACGCGCCCATCGTGCGCGCGTTGCTCGCCGAGTTGAACGAGCCGATTTTCAGCACCACGCTGATCCTGCCGACGGAAGACGCGCCCCTGAGCGATCCGGAGGAGATCCGCGCGCGCCTGGAGCACGACGTGGACCTGGTAGTGGACGGCGGTTTCTGCGGGCTCGAGCCGACCACGGTGGTGGCGCTCGAAGGCGGCGTGAGCCGCATCGTGCGCCTGGGCAAGGGGGATCCGGCGCCCTTCGAGCGCGCCCGCGCGCAGGCCTGAATTCCGCTGATTTTATGAATGTTAAAAAAGACGGGTAACCGCAGATGAACGCAGATTATTGCGGCGGCACGAATCCATTCGAACCTGCCGGGGAGGCCCGAATCCGCGCCAGCGCGGGATCGAAGCCCCCATGCCGCCGCAATAATCGAAAACCCATAGGATTGTCGTTATTGACCCGGCACACCCAAGCCCTTATTGGCGCCATGCTAGCCGCATCCGGTGCACTTCGTTCAACGGCAATCGTGCCGGGTCAATAACGCAGATATTCAATGCGCCGTCTGCAGTCGCCGGCCGACCGAAGGGGGAATGGCTTCGGTGTATCAGCGGCATAATCCCAAAAACGGCGCTTGCATCCGCAGATTACGCAGATTTCCGCAGATTTCTAAGAATGGTTATTGATTGTCCTTCTCTCGCCTATGGTTGCGCCAGGCAGTCGTTCAAAACAATCGATTCATCTAAAGTTTATCTGCGAAATCTGCGGATAACTCGTTGCTTTTCCCACGTTCATCTCTTGATTTTCTATCTGTGTCCATCCGTGTTTATCCGTGGTTCCGCCCTTTCTTTTCGTTCTATCCACGTTTATCTGCGTTCATCTGCGGTTACCCGCTTTTTTCCGGGTTGATTTATGTCGCGGGCGGGGCCTGATATACTCGCGCCAATGTCCGGATTAAGCCTGCCTCAACTCATCGCAGTCGCCGCCCTCCCGCTGCTCTTCGCCATCATCGTCCACGAGGTCGCCCATGGATGGGTCGCGAAGCAATTGGGCGACGCGACGGCGCAGCGCCTCGGGCGCCTGACGCTCAATCCCATCAAGCACATCGACCCGATCGGCACCATCCTGGTGCCGGGGCTGCTGTTGCTGCTCGGGGGTTTCATCTTCGGCTGGGCCAAGCCCGTGCCGGTGACCTGGGAGAACCTGCGCCATCCCAAGCGCGACATGGCTATCGTCGCCGCCGCCGGTCCCGGCTCGAATTTCGTGATGGCGATCCTCTGGGGGCTCCTCGCCAAGCTCGGCTCGGTTCTGCCGGCGGGGTATGACTGGGCGGCGCTGCCCATGCAGTACATGGGCCAGTTCGGGATCGTCATTAACGTCGTGCTCATGGTGCTCAATTTGCTGCCGCTGCCGCCGCTCGACGGCGGGCGCGTGGCGGTGGGGTTGCTGCCGGGGCCGATGGCATGGCAGCTCTCCCGGCTCGAGCCCTACGGTTTTTTCATCCTGCTCGGGCTGCTCGCCACGGGTCTGCTCGGCTACATCCTCGGGCCGCCGGTCCATCTCATTGAACGGCTGATCTTCATGTTGGTGGGGCTCTAGTGAGCACGGTCTTTCCCGGCCATTCATGCTGGTGGGGCTCCAGCACGTGAGCACGGTCTTTCCCGGCCAGGCGCCGCGGGTGCTCTCCGGCATGCGTCCCACGGGCCGGCTGCATCTCGGGCATTACCACGGCGTGCTCAAGAACTGGGTCAAGCTCCAGACCGAGTACGAGTGCTTTTTCTTCGTCGCCGACTGGCACGCGCTCACGACCCATTACAACGAGCCGCACGTCATTGAGGAAAACGTGTGGGATATGGTGATCGACTGGCTCGCCGCGGGCGTCGATCCCAACTCTGCGACGCTCTTCATCCAGTCGCGCATCCCGGAGCACGCGGAGTTGCACGTGCTGCTCTCGATGATTACGCCGCTTTCCTGGCTCGAGCGCGTGCCCTCGTACAAGGACCAGCAGGCCCAGCTCAAGGACCGCGACCTCTCGACCTTCGGGTTTCTCGGCTATCCGCTGCTCCAGGGCGCGGATATCCTGATTTACCGGGCGGCCATGGTCCCGGTGGGGGAGGACCAGGTGGCGCACGTGGAGCTGACGCGCGAGGTGGCGCGGCGCTTCAACCATCTTTACGGCCGCGAGCCGGATTACGAGGCGCGCGCCGAGGAGGCGATCAAGCAGATCGGCAAGAAAAACGGCAAGCTCTACCATGAACTGCGCCGGGCCTATCTCGAGCGCGGCGACCGCGAGGCGCTCACGACGGCGCGCGCCTTGCTCGAGCGCCAGAAGAACATCACCTTGGGCGACAAGGAGCGGCTCTTCGGCTATCTCGAGGGCGGGGGCAAGATCATCCTGCCCGAGCCGGCGGCGCTGCTCGCGCCCACGGCCAGGATGCCGGGCCTCGACGGGCGCAAGATGTCCAAATCCTACGACAACGTGATCGCATTGCGCGACGACCCCGCTGTGATCGAAAATAAGCTCAAGACCATGCCGACCGACCCCGCGCGCGTTCGTCGTACCGACCCCGGAGATCCGGGCAAGTGCCCGGTGTGGCCGTTTCACCTCGTGTATTCCGACGACAAGACCCGCGCGTGGGCGGACCAGGGCTGCCGCTCGGCGGGCATCGGCTGCCTCGAATGCAAGCGCCCGATGATCGAGGCGGTGCTCGCGGAGCTGAAGCCGATCCAGGAGCGCGCCGCGGAGTTCGCCCGCGATCCCCAGCTCGTGCGCAACATCGTCGCCGAAGGTGGCAAGCGCGCGCGCGAGATTGCCGGTGAAACGCTGGCCGACGTGCGCGCGGCGATGGGGTTGGGGTACAGCTGATGAATACGACCGTGGACGACCCGGGGAGCGACCGTGTCGCGCGGGTGCGCGGCGAGCCGCTCGCGCAGTTGCCGCAGGATCTTTACATTCCGCCGGATGCGCTCGAAGTGTTTCTCGATGCCTTTCACGGGCCGCTCGACCTGCTGCTCTATCTCATCCGCAAGCAGAACCTCGACATCCTCGATATCCCGGTCGCCGAGGTGACGCGTCAGTACATGGCCTATATCGACCTCATGCAAGGGCTTCGCGTCGAGCTGGCCGCGGAGTATCTGCTGATGGCGGCGATGCTGGCCGAGATCAAGTCGCGCATGCTGCTGCCGCGCCCGGCGGAGGAAGAGGGCGACGAGGCGGACCCGCGGGCCGAGCTGGTGCGCCGGCTTCAGGAGTACGAGCGCTACCGCGCCGCCGCGGAGAATCTCGAACGGCATCCGCGCGTAGGCCGCGAGGTGCACCTGACGGTCATCGATGGCGGCAACCTGCCGGTGAAGCGGCCGCCGCCCAAGGCGACGCTGACCGACCTGCTGGACGCCTTCCGCGACGTGCTGGTGCGCGCGGAGCTTCACAAGCATCACCACGTGCTGCGCGAGCCGCTTTCGGTGCGCGAGCGCATGACCCAGGTGCTCGCGCGGGTGAGCGCCGAGGGTTTCGTGAGCTTCGGTTCCCTGTTCGATCTTGCCGAGGGGCGCATGGGTCTGGTGGTGACGTTCCTTGCCCTGCTCGAGCTGCTCAAGGAGACGCTGGTTGTGATCGTGCAGCACGAACCCTTCGCCCCCATTCACGTAAAGACGGCCGCCTGATGACGCAAGCCAATTCCGAACTCAAGAACATCGTCGAGGCGGCGCTGCTGGTCGCCGGCCAGCCGCTTGCGATCGAGCGATTGCTGGCGCTCTTTCCCGAGGGCTCGCAGCCGACGCGCGAGGAGCTGCGCGCCGCGCTCGATGAGCTCGATCGCGAGTACGCCGAGCGCGGCATCGAACTGAAGCAGATCGACAAGGGCTGGCGCGTCCAGACGCGCGAAAAATACACCCCCTGGGTGGCGCGGCTGCTGGAGGAACGTCCGCCGCGCTACTCGCGCGCGCTGCTCGAGACGCTCGCCATCATCGTCTACCGCCAGCCGGTGACGCGTGGCGAGATCGAGGACATCCGCGGCGTTTCGGTGAGCACCGACATTATCCGCACCCTGATCGAGCGCGAATGGATCCGCGAGGTCGGCCGGCGCGAGGTGCCGGGGCGGCCGGCGCTCTACGGGACCACGCGCCAGTTCCTGGAGCATTTCAACCTAAAGAGCCTCGAGGAGATGCCGCCGCTCGCCGCCTTGAGGCCCATCGAGGAGATCAGTGCCGAGCTCGAAAGCCGCGTCCAGCCGGCGGCCCTGGCCGATGTTGCGGCGGGCGAGGCGCCGGCGACTGCGGCCGAGACGGAATCCGAGCCCGAGATCGAACGGACCGTCGCCCCGGCGGACCGCGATGGGGACAATGCCCCGCCCACGGCGGAAGCGGCGGAATCCGAACCCGAGCCGGCGGTCGTCGCCCAGGCCCTGCCGGCCGAACGTGGGTAGCGCGAAGGTCCCCCCGGGCGAGAGGCTGCAAAAGGTGCTGGCGCGGCTCGGGCTCGGCTCGCGTCGCCAGATCGAGGGCTGGATCGAGGAAGGCCGCATCATGGTCGACGGCCGGCCGGCGCAGCTCGGCGAGCGCGTGATGCCGGAGGCCCGCATCGCCCTCGACGGCCGCGTCGTCCCCACCGAGCGGGTCGCCACGAAACCCCGCACCCTCATTTACCACAAGCCCGAGGGCGAGGTGTGCACGCCTTCCGATGCCCAAGGTCGCCCGAGCGTTTTCGTTAATCTGCCGAAGCTGCGCCACGCCCGTTGGATCGTCATCGCGCCGCTCGATTTCGGCACCTCGGGGATTCTGCTGCTCACCACCGACGGCGAGCTGGCGCACCGGCTCACGCACCCCTCGCGCGAGGTCGAGCGCGAATACGCGGTGCGCATACTGGGCGAGGCGAGCGATGAGATGCTCGCGCGTCTCAAGGAGGGCGTGATGCTCGAAGACGGTCCGGCGCGTTTCGACACCATCGTCGACGCCGGTGGCACGGGCGCCAATCGTTGGTATCACGTCACGTTCAAGGAGGCCCGCAACCGCGATGTGCGCCGGCTCTGGGAGGCGGTCCGCGCGGCGGTGAGCCGCGTCATCCGCGTGCGCTACGGCAACGTCCAGCTCCCGCGCCACGTGCGCCCCAAGCGCTCGGAGGACTTGGCGCAAGATCAGGCGGCGGAGCTTTACCGCAGCGTCGGCCTGGAACCGCCCTCAAGCCTCGAGATGAGCGCAGCGCCGCAAATCAGGGGCCGCGGTCCGGCAAGATCGAGGGCTCCCGCGCGCGGACGAGGCGGGCGGAATCCGCGGAAGAAGATTCGGCAACGTACGTGAGCTTTGAGATGGCGCTACCTTAAGGAAACCTCGACTCCACAAATACCTGAAAAGATCTTTTTCACCGCAGAGAACGCAGAGCACGCAGAGAAAATCCATTCCTGTTTCAGTAGCTCCGTGCCTCTACGGCGCTGCGGTGGGCCGGACGCACCGTGAATAACGGGAATTTTTAGAGGCTCCCTTAAAATCTGCGGAAATCGGTGTAATCTGCGGATGCAATCGCCGTTTTTAGGTTGATGGGAGGGTATCGATTTCTGTCCTACGATGATGCCGAGGGTTATGGAGTAAACCGCTCCACGGATTCAAGCAGGCGTTTTCCGTGGATCACCGCCAGGATATGGATGGCGTCGTTTTTGAGCTCATAGATCAGGCGGTAACTGTAGATGAAGCGCTCGCGCACCTCGGGATTGTTCAGCTCCGGCACGACTCGCCCGAGTTTGGGTTGCGCCGGCAGCGATTCCCCCAGATCGACGATGTGCTCGACGACTTGCTGGGCGTGGTAGAGGGAATCTCGGCTGATGTATTCGGCGATGCTGTCGATATCGTCCAGGGCCTCCTGCGACCAGATCAGGGTTTGAGCCATCGGCTTAACCGTTCTTTGGCCTGCTCGTGGGTGCAGCGTCGCCCGTCGCGGATCTCCTCCCGGCCGCGGCGGATCTTCTCCAGCACGTAGAGATGGTATTGGATGTCCTCGATGGTGCTGTCATCCGGCAGGTGGTCCAACAGCTCTCTCACGTCCTGCTTGGCGGTGTGCATCGGTTGCCTTCCCGTTGAGGTGAACTCGTTTTTTAAGCATACCACGGGTTTTCCTTCACGTGCGCTACGGCAACGTCACGCTCCCGCGCCAGTTGCGCCCCAAGCGCTCGGAGGACCTGGAGCAAGGTCAGGCGGCGGAGCTTTACCGCAGCGTCGGCCTGGAACCGCCCGCAAGCCTCGAGACGAGCGCAACACCGCAACGCAGGGGCCGCGGTCCGGCGCGATCGCGGGCCTCGGCGCGCGGGCGAGGCGGGCGGAATCCGCGGGGGAAGGGAGGAGAGGACTGAGGTTCACCGTTCACGGATCGCAAGCCGCGTGGCTATAATGGTAGTGATTTATCGCACCGACCACTGAAGGACCGACCGCGATGAACTTCAGCATAGAGTACGAACAAGATGAGGACGGGCGCTGGCTGGCCGAGGTGGTCGGTCTTCCGGGCGTGCTCGCCTATGGCGAGACCCCCAAGGACGCCATGGCGAAGGCCGAATCGCTCGCGCTGCTGGTTCTGGGTGACGGAGGTAGCAAGTCATGCTGATGGAATACATTCAGGCCGCTATGCGGCTCGCTCGCTATGAAATCCTGGGCGATGACAAGAGTTACTATGGAGAGATTCCCGGGTTTGACGGCGTCTATGCCAATGCGCCGACACTCGAAGAATGCCGCAAGCATCTGGAAGAAGTGCTTGAAGAATGGGTTCTCTTCCGGGTTCACAAGAATCTTGCCTTGCCGGTGGTCGATGGGATCGAGCTGAAGGTCAGGGAAGTGGCTTGATGCCGCGATTCGGGCCGGTCAAGCGCCACGAGTTGATCCGGTAGTTGAAGCGCCTTGGTTTCGACGGGCCTTATTCCGGTGGGCGGCACCAGTTCATGATCCGTGGCAGCCTTACTCTCCATATACCAAATCCTCACCGCGGCGATATCGGGCGGGAGCTTCTCACAAGAATTCTACGCCAGGCCCAAATCGGCAAAGAAGAATGGGAAAAGCTTTAGC
>MFSU01000087.1 GCA_001785115.1 Candidatus Muproteobacteria bacterium RBG_16_65_34 | reverse complement strand
AATCTGCGTAATCTGCGGATGCAATCGCCGTTTTAGTTTATGGTTGTAGTCTTAACTTATTTTCTTCGCGGTCCGGCCGTGAATGCATGGAGTGACATAATGAAGTCCGCCACACGTTACCTGTTGGTCCTTGGCCTCGGCGCCGTCATCGGCGGCGTCGTCACCCTCGACATGGCCGTATTCGCCGAGCGCGACCCGGCGAAGGAGGGCGCGTCCCCGCTGCCGCTCGATGAGCTGCGGAACTTCAGCGAGATCTTCTCGCGCATCAAGGCCGATTACGTGGAGCCGGTGGAGGACAAGAAGCTCCTCACCGATGCGATCCAGGGCATGCTCTCCGGGCTCGATCCGCATTCGAGCTACCTCGACGCCGACTCCTTCAAGGACATGCGCGCCGAGACCGAGGGTCACTTCGGCGGCCTCGGGATCGAGGTCACCATGGAGAACGGCTTCGTAAAGGTGGTGACGCCGATCGAGGACACCCCGGCCGCGCGCGCGGGGATCAAGACCGGCGACCTCATCATCCGGCTGGACGACAAGGCGGTGAAGGGCATGACGCTCACCGATGCGGTGCGTCTCATGCGCGGCAAGCCCGGCAGCGACATCACGCTGCTGGTGGTGCGCGAGGGCCAGACCAAGCCCCTCAAGGTCACGCTCACGCGCTCGGTCATCAAGATCCAGAGCGTCAAGCACAAGCTGCTCGAGCCCGGCTACGGCTACGTGCGCATCACGCAGTTCCAGCAGACCACCGACAAGAGCCTCGTCGAGTCGGTGAAAAAGCTCGAGCAGGAAAGCCACGGCGCGCTCAAGGGGCTGGTGCTCGACCTGCGCAACAACCCGGGCGGGGTGCTCAACGGGGCGGTGGCGGTGAGCGACGCCTTCCTGGACAAGGGGCTCATCGTCTACACCGAGGGCCGGGTCGCGGACTCCAAGCTCAAGTACAGCGCCACCCCCGGCGACCTGCTGCGCGGCGCACCCATGGTGGTGCTCGTCAACGGCGGCTCGGCCTCGGCCTCGGAGATCGTCGCCGGCGCGCTCCAGGACCACAAGCGCGCCGTCGTGCTCGGCACGCGCTCCTTCGGCAAGGGCTCGGTGCAGACCATCGTTCCGATCTCGAACGGCGCGGCCTTGAAGCTCACGACCGCGCGCTACTACACGCCGAACGGGCGCTCGATCCAGGCCTCCGGCATCGAGCCGGACATCGTCGCCGAAGAGGCCAAGGTCACGAAGGCCGAGGCGGGCGAGCGCCTGCGCGAGGCCGATCTCGCGCGCCATCTGGAAAACGGCGAGCCGGCGAAGCCCAAGGACGGGAAGAAGGAGGAAAAACCGGACGCCAAGAAGAAGGACGAGGCCGGTCGCCCGCTGCCGCCGGCCGAGGACTATCAGCTCAACGAGGCGCTGAACCTGCTCAAGGGGATCAGCTTCTTCAAGAAGGCCCAGGGCGGCTGATGCGCGGCGCGCGGTGGGCGGCGGTCGCGTTGTCCTGCGGCTTGCTGCCCGCCGCGGCGGCGGAGAATCCCGCCGCCCCGCCTCCCGCCTATATCGCCGTCGTCATAGACGATCTGGGCTACAGCCTGCGCGAGGGCGCGCGCGTCCTCAAGCTCCCCGGCCCCGTCGCCTGCGCCATCCTGCCGCACACGCTTTACGGGGCGCGCCTGGCCGAACGCGCCCAGGCACTCGGCAAGGAGGTGATCCTGCATCTGCCGCTCGAGGCCCCGGCAGATCATGAGGCCGGGCCGGGACAAATCGACACCGCCATGCCGGCACGCGAGCTCGCGGCGACGCTCGCCTACGACCTCGCATCCATCCCCCACGCCGCGGGCGTCAGCTCCCACATGGGCAGCGTCTTCACGCAGCGCGAACCCGCCGTGCGCGCGCTCATGCAGGCGATCAAGGCGCGCGGGGGGCTCTTTTTCATCGACTCACTCACGAGCGCCGATTCCGTCGCCGCGCGTATCGCCGCGGAATCCGGCGTGCCCTACCTCGTGCGCGATGTGTTTCTCGACAGCGAGCGCACCTCCACCGCCATCGCGCAACGTCTCCAGGAGATCGAGCGGCGCGCCCGCACCCGCGGCACGGCGCTCGCCATCGGCCACCCTTATCCCGAGACGCTCGAGGCGCTGGAGCGCTGGCTGCCCGGGCTGGCGGCGCGCCATATCCAGCTCGTCCCGCTTTCGGTTATGCTAAAACGGCGTTCACCGGAGGAGGCCCATGGCGACCGTACTCGTTCCGCTGGCCCAGGGCTGTGAGGAGCTCGAGGCCGTCACCGTCATCGATCTGTTGCGCCGCGCGAAGATCGAAGTGGTGACCGCCGGGCTCGTCCCGGGGCCGGTCAAGTGCGCGCGCGGCACGACGATCGTACCGGACACCGCGCTCGATGAGGCGCTCACGCGCGACTACGACATGGTCGTGCTGCCGGGCGGCGAGCCCGGAGCGACGAATCTCGCCGGCGACGCGCGCATCCTGAAGCTGCTCAAGACGATGGCCGCGCGGCACAAACGCACCGCCGCGATCTGCGCCGCGCCCAAGGTGCTCGCGGCCGCGGGGGTGCTCGACGGCAAGCGCGCCACGAGCTTTCCAGGTGCGCTGGAGCCGTCGAAATACCCGCACATACACCTGACGCAATTTTCCGTCGTTACCGACGGCGCCGTGACCACCTCGCGCGGCCCCGGCACCGCCATGGACTTCGCGCTCGAGCTGATCGATCTGCTGGCGGGCCGGGAAAAACGCGCTGAGGTCGAGACGGCGCTGCAACGCCCGGCCGAGCACATGCTCGACCGGATCCCGGAATGGGGCTGACCATGGTCTGGCCGCTCAAAAAACCCAAAGTCCGCATCCGCCCGCTGCGCGCGGCCGACCTCGACGCGGTGATGCAACTGCATCGCGAACTCGGCTGGAACCCGGCCTTCAAGGCCGACGGCAGCACCTTGCGCGGACGCCTGACCGCCCTGATCTCCGGGGAGAACGCGCTGCTGCTGGTGGCCGAGTTGAACGGCGAGGTGGCGGGCTACGTCCACGGCGAGATCGTGACCTACCTGCTGTTCGCCGGACGCGAGATGCTGGTGAGCGAGCTCTTCGTGCGCGAGAAATTCCGGAGCAAAGGGGTCGGCCAGGCGCTGATGGCGGCGATCGAGGCCGAGGCGGTCCAGCGCAAATGTTTCCGCATCAGCGTACTCAACAGCCGCGAGCGCGAGTCCTACAAGCGCGGCTTTTACTCAGGCCTGGGTTACGACGAACGCGCCCATGTCGCGAACCTCATCAAGCGGCTGGATTGGGGCGAGGGAACGTGAGGACTGAGGACTGAGGACTGAGAAAAGATTCCGGGCCGGATCGTTCTTACTCAGTCCTAAGCGCTCAGTCCTCAGCACTCGATGTTGTTACTCCTCACGCTTTACCTAAAGTCAAACCGCGTGCCGAACAAGACTCGGGCGCTGTCCCGCTCCGGGTTCAAGACACTTTGCAGGCCGGGACCGCCCAGGCCGTAGCTCGCCTCGGCCTGGAGACTGAAGTCGCGCTGCACCTGCCAGCGCCAACCGGCTGCGAGCTGCGACTGATCCTCGGCGCGCAATTGTGTGGCAGGCACGGGTTCTTCGGCCGCGCCATAGGCGCTGCGCTGCATGCGGAACGAGACATAGGGCGTATGGGCCTGATACAACGTGAGCTGTCCACCCACCGCCAGCCCGAAATAGCGCCGGCCCAAGTGGCGATAGCTCTCGTCGCGCGCCGACTCGCCGCCGAGATACACGCTGCCCGTGATGCTCGGGCGGCGCGCGACGTCCCACTGAGTGGTCCAGGAGAACACCGCGCGGGTGTCGACGGCGTCCGGCGATGAAGCCGTGGGCGCGGAAAGGTTCGTGAGGGCGCTTTCGCCGAACTCGGCGGATACCGCGAAGCGGTCGCGGGCGTTCACGCGATGCTGCCAAGTGACGCCGAGGAGATTCTGCCGCCGCTCCAAAACATCGGCCGCAAACGCGGGCGCGGTTTTCGGCGTCTCGGGGGACGCGCGCTCGGCGCCAAGCCCGCCGTAGAGGCGCACCCCGTCCTCCGGCTCGTCGCTCTCGGCGGTCGTGGCGTAATCGCCGTAGACGCGGTCTTTCTGGGATTGATAAAGGTCGAGACTGAACGCGGGACGCGTTCCGCTCAGGGTGCCGGTGGCGCCGTTGTCGAACCACGAAAACCGCCCGGCCTCGACGCCGGCCCACGGCAGGGCCGAGAGAACGACTGCGGCGATGACGGCGTTACGGCTCATGGTTTTTCAAGGCGTGCGCCTTAGATCGGGCTTGATCGAAGTATAGCACGAGCACCCCGTTCCCCGGGCTCCGGGCAGGGGCGCGCGCGGCCGCCGGTCAGGAGTTTTTGCGCGGCCAGCCAAAGGCCAGGAGCACGAATCCCAGGCCGGCGAACAGCCAGACAACCAGGGACGGCGCCTGCGCCGTGACCGCCGCCGGCCCGAATCCGAGCGCCAGCCCCGAGAAAATCAGCATGCCGCTGCCGGCGATGGTGTAGTAGAGCCGGCGCTGGTTGAGCCGGATCTGACGGCGCAACTGTTCGAGCTCGCGCGATTTCCATTCGAGCGCGAGCTCCCCGCCGGCCGCGAGCCTGAGCGTCTCGTGCACGAGGCCCGGCAGCTCCGGCAGTCCCTGCCACCACTTGGGCAGCTCGCGCTTGAGCGTGCGCAGAAAGCTCATCGGCCCGATGTTCGCGCGCGTCCATTTTTCGAGGTAGGGCTTGGCCGTGACCCACAGATCGAGCTCGGGGTAAAGCCGCCGTCCCAGGCCCTCGATGTTGAACAGCGTCTTTTGCAACAGCACGAGCTGCGGCTGAACCTCCATGTTGAAGCGCCGCGCGGTCTGAAAGAGATCCAGGAGAAACCGGCCGAAGGAGATGTCCTTGATCGGCTTGGCGAAGATCGGTTCGCACACGGTGCGGATCGCGGCCTCGAACTCATCCACCCGGGTCCCCGGCGGCACCCAGCCGGCGCGCAGGTGCGCCTCCGAGACCGCGCGGTAGTCGCGGTTGAAGAAAGCCATGAAATTCTCGGCCAGATACCTTTTGTCCTTCTCACCGAGCGACCCCATGATGCCGAAGTCCACCGCCTGGTACTGGCCCGCGGGCGACACGAAGATGTTGCCCGGATGCATGTCGGCGTGGAAAAAGCCGTCGCGGAACGCCTGGGTGAAGAAGATCTCCACCCCGTTGTGCGCGAGCCGGCGCATGTCGATGCCCGCGGCCTTCAGGGCCTCGATGTCGCCGACGGGGATGCCGTGGATGCGCTCGATCACCATGACGTTGCGGCGCGTGAGATCCCAGTACACCTTCGGTACGTAGATCAGCTCAGACCCCTCGAAGTTGGCGCGCAGCTGGGAGGCGTTGGCGGACTCGATCCGAAAGTCCAGCTCATGGTGGATGGTCTTGCTGAACTCCTCCACGACCTCCACGGGCCGAAGCCTGCGCGCGTCCGGCCAGTAGCGCATGGCGAGCCGCGCGAGCGTATACAAAATCATCAGGTCGCGCTCAATGACGGGCTCGATGCCGGGCCGCAGCACCTTGACCACGACCTCGGCGCCCGCGTGCAGCCGCGCCGCGTGCACCTGCGCCACCGAGGCCGAGGCGAGCGGCTCGCGGTTGAATTCGCTGAAATGGTTTTCGAGCGGACCGCCGAGCGCCTGCTCGATGATTTGCGCCGCCTCCGCACCGGAGAACGGCGGCACCCGGTCCTGGAGCTTGGCGAGCTCTTCGGCGATGTCCTCGGGCAGGAGGTCCGGGCGCGTCGAGAGCACCTGCCCGAACTTGACGAAAATGGGCCCCAGGTCCTCCAGCGCCTCGCGCAACCGCACGCCGCGGGCAGCGAGCCGGCGCGGCCACCAACGCCACGGCATGAGACGCAGCAACAGGCGGTACGGCCGGAAGAGATGAATGGCGGTGATGAATTCGTCGAGGTCGTGCCGCACCAGGATGGTCGCGATGCGCAGCAGCCGGCCGAGCTGAGAGAGGCGCGCCATCAGCGCGATCCGCTCAGGCGTTGCAGGCGCTTTTCCATGCGGTCGGCGTCGGCGCGCAGCTCATCGACCGCGGAGAGAAACGTCTCGATGCGCGCCCGCGTGGCGAGCAGTTGCGATTCGTGTTGCAGATACTCCGCGAGGTCCTGCCCCAGGGTACCCACGGATTGCCGGCCCCAGGCGCCGAAGGCGCGCGCCGCGCGCCCGAGCTCATGCGCCGCCACGTCGCCCACGAGACGCGAGAGCGGCTCCTCCCAGTCGAGGTCCAGACCGTCCAGGATGCGCTTGAACCGCTGCCCGAGCTCGATATCGCCGCTGATCCTGAGCTCGCCGGCCTTGCGCGTCGCACCCTCGCCCAGGAGCATGCGCAGGAAAAACGGCGGATCGCCGCTCAAGGTAACGTCCGGCTCGGTCTCGTGGCTCACTCGCCAGCGCAGGCCCGCCTCCGAAGGCAGAAGGTAGAACTCCATCGGCTCGCCCGACGCCGCGACCAGACGCACGCGGATCGCTTTACCCTGCAACTCGCCGAGCCGGCGCAGCGTCTCGGGGTCGAGCCGCAACATACGGTTCCCAGCCTCTTCGATCAGTGCAAGCAGTGCCAACGGATGCTCCGGTTAAACGGTAAAAGAGGCGCGAGGTGCGAGATACGAGGGGCGAGGGGTCGTGGATGAACCCTATATTTCGATCCTCGACCCTCGGCCCTCGTACCTTGTACCTAGAATTTATAGCCTTTGTGCAGCGCCACGATGCCGCCGCTCAAGTTGAAGTAATGCACGCGCTCGAAACCGGCCTGCTCCATCATGGTTTTGAGCGTCTCCTGGTCGGGATGCTTGCGGATGGATTCCGCGAGATAGCGATAGCTGCCCTCGTCCTGCGCCACCGTTTTGCCCAGCCAGGGCAGCACCGTGAAGGAATAGGCGTCGTAGGCCTTGCCGAGCGGCTCGAACACGGGCTTGGAGAACTCCAGCACCAGCGCCGCGCCGCCGGGCCTGAGCACGCGGAACATCGAGGCGAGCGCCCGGTCCTGATGCGTCACGTTGCGCAGCCCGAAGGCGATGCAGATGCGATCGAAATAGTCCGCGGGAAACGGCAGGTTCTCGGCGTCCGCCTGCACGAACTCGATGTTGCCCGCGTGTCCGCGGTCGGCGAGGCGGCCGCGCCCGACGGCGAGCATGGAATCGTTGATGTCGGCGATCGTCACCGTGCCTTCGGGCCCCACGCGCGCGGCGAACCTGGCCGCCATGTCGCCGGTGCCGCCGGCCACATCGAGCACCCGCTGGCCGCGGCGCACGCCGCTCTGCCCCAGCGCGAACTGCTTCCACAGCCGATGCACGCCGAGGGACATCAGGTCGTTCATCAGGTCGTACCTGTCCGCGACCGAATGAAACACCTCCGCCACCAGGCCGCGCTTGGCCGACTCCGGCACCTCGCGGTAGCCGAAGTGGGTGGTGGGGCCGTTGTCGTTCTTGGGCGAGGACATACGTTTAACTAGTCGTGAGTCGTCAGTCGTCGGTCGTGAGTCAGGGGTCCGAACGGATTGGGCCTTTAGCCTTTAGCCTTTAGCCTTTAGCCTTTAGCCTTTAGCCTTTAGCCTTTAGCCTTTAGCCTTTAGCTAACGGCTATCGGCTATGGGCTATTGGCTGATAGCTGATAGCTGATAGCTACTCAATTTCCTTGCGCTTGTACCCGGACTTCTCGAGGCGCTCGAGGTAGCGCTTCCAGAGCTCGTCGTGGTCCTTGCCCAGATGATGCAGCCAGTCCCAGGAGTAAATACCGGTGTTGTGGCCGTCGTCGAAGTGCAGGGTGACGGCGTAGCTGCCGACAGGCTCGATCTGGGTGATGTTCACGTTCTCCTTGCCCAGTTGCAACACCTCCTGGCCGGGTCCATGACCGCGCACCTCGGCCGAGGGCGAATACACCCGCAAGTACTCGCAGGGGAGATTGAAATGGCTGCCGTCGTCGAAGGCGATCTCGAGGACGCGCGACTTCTGGTGCAGCTTGATGTCCGTGGGTCTGACGGTGTTCTTGCGCATGCGAGATTTTTCCGCTGCTCGAAGACAAATCGACGACGCCGGCCGAGCCGCTTGCCCGGCCGGCAGGTCATTGACGGTAATGGTAACCAAATTGCCGGATTTATGGTATGAAATGGCGCCATCCAAAGGTCTATCGCGAATAGGGAATATCGTCCGTGCCGGGCAGAATACTCATCGTTGACGACGAACCGGCGATCCGCCAGATGGTGTGCCTGGCGCTCGCGCAGGCCGGCTACGACTGCCTGGAGGCCGTGGACAGCGCCGAGGCGCAGGCGCAGATCCTCGAGCGCAAGCCCGATCTCATTCTGCTCGACTGGATGCTCCCGAACCTGAGCGGCGTGGACTACGCCCGGCGGCTGCGGCGCGAGAAACTTACCGAGGCTATCCCGATCATCATGCTCACCGCGCGCACCGAGGAGGAGGACAAGATCCGGGGGCTCGACAGCGGCGCCGACGACTACCTCACCAAGCCCTTCTCCACCCGCGAGCTCATCGCCCGCATCAAGGCGCTGCTGCGGCGCACGGCGCCGCACGCCGCGCAATCCGCCGTCGAGATCGAGGGGCTCGCGCTCGATCCCGCCACGCACCGGGTGGCGGCGAACGGCAGGACCCTCGCGCTCGGACCGACCGAATTCCGCCTGCTGCATTTTTTGATGACCCACCCCGAGCGCGTGCACCCGCGCGAGCGGCTCCTGAACGGCGTGTGGGGCGAGAACGTCTACGTCGAGGAGCGCACCGTGGACGTCCACATCCGGCGGCTGCGCCGGGCGCTCGCGCCCTCCGGCCACGACCGGCTGATCCAGACCGTGCGCGGCGCGGGCTACCGCCTTTCCTCCCGGGGCTGACGACGATGGGCGCGCAAGGCCTGTGGCGCGAGCTCTGGATCGTCGCGGCGATCGCGGCGGCGAGCCTGCTCGCGGGTGCGGTCATCGGCCGGCCCTTCATCGTGATCGCCGTCGGCTTCGGGCTCTACATCGCGAGCGCCCTGCGCCACCTGCACAAGCTGCACGAGTGGTTGCTGCACCGCGACAGCCGCGAGATCCCGGAGGCCGAGGGTCTGTGGGGCGATGTGTTCAACGAGATCCGCAAGCTCACCCGCCAGTCCGAGCGGCGCGAGGACCGGTTGACCGGCATGCTGGCGCGGTTCCAGAGCGCGGCCTCCGCCATGCCCGATGCGGTGGTGATCCTCTCGCTCAACGACGAGATCGAATGGGCCAATCCCTCCGCCACGCACCTGCTCGGCGTGAGCTTTCCGCGCGACGCCGGCCTGCGACTGGGGAACCTGCTGCGCACCCCCGAGTTCGCGGCCTACCTGCAACGCGGCGAGTTCTCGGAGCCGCTGGAGCTCGCCTCGCCGGCGAACCCGGAGCTTACTATTTCGCTGCAGATCATCCCCTTCGGGGAGGCCCAGAAGCTCATCATGGGGCGCGACATCACGCGGCTCATGCGTCTCGAGCAGATGCGCCGCACCTTCGTCGCGAACGTCTCGCACGAGTTGCGCACGCCGCTCACGGTGCTCGCCGGCTACGTGGAAACGCTGCGCGACATGGAGACCCTGAAAAACGACGGGCTCAGGAAGCACATCGCCACCATGCACGAGCAGGCGAACCGCATGCAGCGGCTGGTGGACGATCTGCTGATGCTGTCCCGGC
>MFSU01000086.1 GCA_001785115.1 Candidatus Muproteobacteria bacterium RBG_16_65_34 | reverse complement strand
AAAGTTATCGAATAAAGCGACGAGGGGCGAGATACGAGAGGCGAGGGGTGGTGGGTGAACCCCGGTTATTAAGTCTCGTACTTCGGCCCTCGTATCTCGTACCTGTTGTTATACAGGCCAGTAGCTCACAGCGGCGTGAAAGAAGATGGCTAGTCAGCGGATTAGAATTCGGTTAAAGGCGTTCGATCACCGGTTGATCGACCGCTCGGCTGCGGAGATCGTCGAGACGGCGAAGCGCACCGGCGCGCTCGTGCACGGGCCCATCCCGTTGCCGACGAAGATCGAGCGCTACACGGTCAATCGCTCGCCGCACTCGGACAAGAAGTCGCGCGACCAGTTCGAGATCCGTACGCACAAGCGGATCATGGACATCATCGAGCCCACGGATAAGACCGTGGATGCGCTGATGCGACTCGACCTCTCCGCCGGCGTGGACGTGGAAATAAAATTGAACTGATGAAACCGCAGATAAACGCAGATGAACACAGATAATAGTAAAGAATCTATTTTTTCTTTATCCGCGTTCATCCGCGTTCATCCGCGGTTCCAAAATATTTAGGTTTTTAAAAATGGCGCTCGGACTCGTAGGCAGAAAGATCGGCATGACCCGCGTGTTCACCGCGGACGGCACGGCCGTGCCGGTGACGGTGTTGCAGGTGACGGGTAACCGCGTCACCCAGGTAAAGGACGCCGGCAAAGACGGCTACGCCGCGGTGCAGGTCACCGCAGGCAGCCGCCGCGCCGATCGCGTGTCGAAGGCGCTCGCCGGGCATTACGCCAAGGGCGGGGTCGAGCCAGGTTGGGGCCTGTGGGAGTTTCGCCTGGGGCCGGACGAGGGCGCGGAGCTGAAGCCCGGCGCCGAGATCAAGGCGGATATTTTCAAGGTGGGCCAGCACGTCGACGTCCAGGGTACCTCGATCGGTAAAGGCTTCGCGGGCGTGATCAAGCGTCACCACTTCCGTGGCGGGCGCGCGAGCCACGGTAACTCGCTGAGTCACCGGGCCCCGGGCTCGATCGGCCAGCGCCAGACGCCGGGCCGCGTGTTTCCGGGCAAGCCCATGGCCGGCCACCTGGGCAATGTGACGCGCACCAACTTGAATCTCGAGGTCGTGGAAGTGGACATGGAGCGCAACCTCGTGCTCGTCAAGGGCGCGGTGCCGGGCCCGAAGGGTCAGGACGTCGTGATCCGCCCGAGCGTGAAGGAAAAGGCAAAAAAGGCCTGAAACCGCCGATGAACGCAGATAGACGCAGATAAAAAAATAAAAATCCGCGTTCATCCGCGGCTCCAAAAAATATTATTGAGTGATTTATGAAACTGACAGTCCTGAATGAAGCCGGATCGAGCTCGGAGATGCAGGTCTCCGACGGCGTGTTTGGCGCTGCGTTCAACGAGCCGCTGGTGCACCAGGTGGTGGTGGCCCATCAGGCCAAGGCGCGCCAGGGCACGCGCAAGCAGAAGACCCGGTCCGAGGTGCGCGGCGGTGGGCGTAAGCCCTGGCGGCAGAAGGGTACCGGCCAGGCGCGCGCCGGCACCATCCGCAGCCCCTTGTGGCGCGGCGGCGGCAGGACCTTCCCGGCCTCGCCGGATGAGAACTTCGTGCACAAGGTCAATCGCAAGATGTACCGCGGTGCGATGCGCGCGATCCTCTCCGAGCTCGCGCGCCAGGGGCGGCTGGTGGCGGTCGCGGAATTCAGGGTCGATCAGCCCAAGACCAAGGCGCTGCTGGAGAAGCTCAATAAGCTCGGTACGCCGGATGCGCTGATCGTGACCGACGGCCCGGACGACGTGCTCGCGCTCGCGGCGCGCAATCTTCCGCGTGTGGATGTGCGCAGCGTGGGCGCGGCCGATCCGGTGAGCCTGGTGCGGCACGAGAAGGTGATATTGACGTCGGGAGCGGTCAAGAAGCTCGAGGAGATGCTGGCGTGAACGAGGAGAGGTTGTTTCAGGTCATTCTTGGGCCGCACGTCTCGGAGAAGAGCACGCGCGTCGCCGACAAGCACCGCCAGTTCGTGTTCGAGGTGCGCCGCGACGCGACCAAGCCCGAGATCAAGCAGGCGGTCGAGAAACTGTTCAGCGTGCAGGTCGAATGCGTGACCGTCGCGAACGTCCAGGGCAAGCGCAAGCAGTCCGGACGCATCAGCGGCCGGCGCCAGGACTGGAAGAAGGCCTATGTGCGGTTGAAGCCCGGCCAAGACATCAACTTTATCGGTCCGCAATAAAAGGTAACCGGAAATGGCACTGGTAAAAGTCAGACCGACCTCCGCGGGCGTACGCGCGCTGGTCAAGGTGGTGAGCCCGGAGCTGCACCGTGGCAAGCCCCATGCGCCGCTTCTGGAGAAGAAGAACCGCCGTAGCGGCCGTAACAATCACGGGCGCATCTGCGTGCGCCATCAGGGTGGTGGGCATAAGCGCCATTACCGTGTGGTCGATTTCAGGCGCGACAAGGACGGCGTCCCCGGGCGCATCGAGCATATCGAGTACGATCCGAACCGCAGCGCCCACCTTGCGCTCGTGCTCTACGCCGACGGCGAGCGTCGCTACATCATCGCCCCCAAGGGCGCGCGCGTGGACGATCGGGTCGTGTCGGGTCCCGAGGCGCCGATCAAACCGGGCAACTGCCTGCCGCTCAAGAACATCCCGGTCGGCAGCACCGTGCACTGTGTGGAATTGAAGCCCGGACGCGGCGCCCAGGTGGGACGTGCCGCGGGCGCGGCTATCCAGCTCGTCGCGCGCGAGGGCGACTATGCGCAGTTGCGGCTGCGCTCCGGCGAGGTGCGCCGGGTGCATGTCGAATGCCGTGCGACCCTCGGCGAGGTGGGGAATTCCGGGCATAACCTGCGCCAACTCGGCAAGGCCGGCGCCAAGCGCTGGCGCGGCATCCGGCCCACGGTGCGCGGCGTAGCCATGAACCCGGTGGATCACCCGCACGGCGGCGGCGAGGGCCGCGGCAAGGGCGGCAATCACCCGCAGAGCCCATGGGGTACGCCGACCAAGGGTTATAGGACGCGCCACAACAAGCGCACCGATCGCATGATCGTACAGCGGCGCAAGAAATAAGAGGATTTGACCCGTGCCACGTTCCGTCAAGAAAGGTCCGTTTGTGGATGCCCACCTCGTGAAGAAGGTGGACAAGGCGCGTGTCGATGGGTCGAAGAAGCCGATCAAGACCTGGTCGCGGCGCTCGACCATCACACCCGATTTCGTGGGGCTTACGATCGCCGTGCACAATGGCAGGCAGCACGTGCCGATCCTGGTGACCGAGAACATGGTTGGCCACAAGCTCGGTGAGTTCGCCGCGACCCGCAGCTTCAAGGTGCACTCCGGCACCCGCAAGGCCACGACCGAGGAAAAGAAATAGGCCATGCAAGCGACCGCAGTGATGAAATACGCGCGGCTCTCGCCGCAGAAGGGACGGCTGGTGGCCGACCTCATCCGCGGGTTGCCCGTGGCGCGGGCGATCGAGGTCCTCGAGTTCAGCCAGAAAAAGGCGGCCAGAGAACTGCGCAAGACGTTGGAGTCGGCCATCGCCAACGCCGAGCATAACGAAGGCGCCGACGTCGATGAGTTGCGCGTGGCGCGCGTCTTTGTGGACGGCGGTCCGACGCTCAAGCGCTCGCACGCGCGCGCCAAGGGGCGCGGGGCGCGGATCATCAAGCGCACGAGTCACATCACGGTCACGGTGAGCGACGAGAAGCCCGCCAAGGCCGCGTCGAGGAAGAGGAAGAGCTAATGGGCCAGAAAGTCAATCCGATCGGCTTCCGTGTGGGGGTGACGCGCGACTGGACCGCGAAATGGTATTCCGCGCGCCGGGACTACACCGCGAACCTGCTTTCGGATATCAATCTGCGCGCACGCCTCAGAGAGAAGCTCAAGAACGCGGCGGTGAGCACCATCGTGATCGAGCGCCCGGCGCAGAGCGTCCATATCACCGTGCATACGGCGCGCCCCGGCATCGTGATCGGCAAGAAGGGCGAGGACATCGAGAAGCTGCGGCAGGAGCTCACGAAGCTCGCCGGCAGGAAGGTCGAGCTTGCGGTCGAGGAGGTGCGCCAGCCCGAGCTCGATGCCCAGCTGGTCGCGGAGAACGTCGCGCAGCAGCTCGAGAAACGCATCATGTTCCGGCGCGCCATGAAGCGCGCCGTGACGAACGCCATGCGGCTGCGCGCGCCCGGCATCAAGATCATGGTCGCGGGACGGCTCAACGGCGCCGAGATCGCGCGCACCGAGTGGTACCGTGAGGGGCGGGTGCCGTTGCATACCCTGCGCGCGGACATCGACTATGGATTCGCCGAGGCATTCACCACCTACGGTGCGATCGGCGTGAAGGTCTGGATCTTCAAGGGCGAGGTGTTCGACCAGGATGCGCCCAAGGGCGAGGACGCCGAGGCGAAAAAGGCGACTGCGTAAAGGCAGCCGATAGCCCATAGCCTTCAGCCGATAGCGAACCGCTAAAGGCCAAGGGCTAAAGGCTATAGGCTAAGAGCTATAGGCTTACACAATGCTGCAACCGAAACGAACGAAGTACCGCAAACAGCAGAAAGGCCGCAACCGTGGCCTGGCGCAGCGCGGCAACAAGGTGAGCTTCGGCGAGTTCGGGCTCAAGGCCACGACCCGCGGGGCGCTCACCTCGCGCCAAATCGAGGCGGCGCGCCGCGCGCTGACGCGCTTCGTCAAGCGCGGCGGGCGCATCTGGATCCGCGTGTTCCCGGACAAGCCGGTGACGCGCAAGCCCCTCGAGGTGCGTATGGGCAGCGGCAAGGGCAACCCGGAGTTCTGGGTGGCGCCGATCAAGCCCGGGGCCGTGCTCTACGAGATGGAGGGTGTGCCCGAGGTCGAGGCGCGCGAGGCGTTTAAACTCGCGGCGGCGAAGCTGCCGGTCAGGACGATTTTCGTCACCCGGTCACTGTAGGCGGACGATGACAATGAAAGTGAAGGTGAAAGACTACCGGACGATGGATCACGATGCGCGCAAGAAGGAGCTCGAAGGGCTTCTGCGCGAGCAGTTCAACCTGCGCATGCAGAAGGCAACGGCGCAGATTGCGAACACCGCGAATGTCAAGAACGTGCGGCGCAACATCGCGCGGCTCAAGACCGTGATGAACGAGAAACCAGGGCAGCCGGTATGAGCGAAAAGACCGAAAAGACGGCGCGCGCGCTGAGCGGGCGCGTCATCAGCAACAAGATGAATAAGACCATCACGGTCTTGGTGGAGCGGCGCGTTCAGCACCCGCTTTACGGTAAGTACGTCACGCGCCGCACCAAGTTGCACGCCCACGATGAGACCAACGAGTGCAAAGAGGGCGACGTGGTGATGATCGAGGCGTGCCGTCCGCTCTCGCGGTCCAAGTCCTGGAGACTGGTGCGGGTGATCGAGCGGGCGCGCGAGGTTTGAGCGGTTTTTGGGCGAGTGCCGCAGACGAGTGATATAATGCCCCGCTTTCCAGGAAGCGTGGGCACGGAGAGGCAGCAATGATTCAGATGCAAACCGTGCTGACGGTCGCGGACAACAGCGGGGCGAAGACGGTGCAGTGCATCAAGGTGCTCGGCGGGTCCAAGCGCCGCTACGCCAACATCGGCGATGTGATCAAGGTGAGCATCAAAGAGGCGATCCCGCGCGGCAAGGTGAAGAAGGGCGATGTGTACGACGCCGTCATCGTGCGCACCCGCAAGGGTGTGCGCCGTTCCGACGGCTCGGTGATCCGCTTCGACTCGAACGCCGCGGTGTTGCTCGACCCCAAGCGCGAGCTGATCGGAACGCGTATCTTCGGGCCGGTGACGCGCGAGCTCAGGAGCGAGCAATTCATGAAGATCATCTCGCTCGCGCCCGAAGTTTTGTAGAGGAAGACTCTTACCGACTTCCCCTCTCCCCTCGCGGGAGAGGGCAAAGGGTGAGGGGGGCGTTGAGGAGGTCGCGGACCCCTCTCCCCATCCCTCTCCCTCAAGGGGAGAGGGAGAGTTTGAGAGAATCTATAGGTTAGATATGAACAAGATACGAAAAGGCGACGAGGTGGTGGTGCTCACCGGCCGGGACCGGGGCAAGCGCGGTGCCGTGCTGCGCGTGCTGACCGATGGCCGCGTGGTGGTGCAGAACATCAACATGGTAAAGCGCCATACCCGCCCGAATCCCAACCGCGGCGTGACCGGCGGGATCCTCGACAAGGAAGCGTCGATCCATGTCTCCAATGTCGCGCTCTACAACGCCGCGACGAAAAAGGGCGGTCGCGTGGGTTTCAAGACCCTCGCCGACGGGGCCAAGGTGCGTTATTTCAAGAAAACCGGCGAGGTCGCGGACGTCGCGAAATAAGGTTCAGTCATGGCAAGGCTTCAAGAATTCTATAAAACTGCGGTGGTGCCGAAGCTCCAGGCGCAGTTCGGCTACGGGAACGTGATGCAGGTTCCGAAGATCGTCAAGATCACCCTGAATATGGGCGTGGGCGAGGCGATGGCCGATAAGAAGGTCATTGAGAACGCCGCCAACGACATGACGCGCATCAGCGGCCAGAAGCCGCTGATCACCCGGGCGCGCAAGTCCATCGCCAACTTCAAGGTGCGTGAGAACTGGCCGATCGGCTGCAAGGTGACGCTGCGCGGGGCGCGCATGTACGAGTTTCTGGATCGCTTGATCGGCGTGGCCATCCCGCGCATCCGCGATTTCCGGGGGCTGCCGGCGCGCTCCTTCGACGGCCATGGTAACTATTCGCTCGGCATCAAGGAGCAGATCATCTTCCCCGAGATCGATTTTGACAAGGTCGACGCGCTGCGCGGCATGGACATCACCATCTGCACCAGCGCCCGGACCGACGAGGAGGCGCGCGCGCTCCTCCAGGCCTTTAATTTCCCGTTACGGAGCGGATCCCATGGCCAAGCGTAGCATGATCGAACGCGACAAGCGCCGCAAACAGCTTGCCGACAAGTATGCCGCCAGGCGCAAGGAGCTGCGCGAGACCGTGAAGAACGTGAAGCGCTCCGACGAGGAGCGGCACGAGGCGATGCTGGCGCTCCAGAAGCTGCCGCGCGATTCGAGTCCGATCCGCCAGCGCAACCGCTGCGGCCTCACGGGACGCCCGCGCGGCTACTACCGCCGGTTCGGGCTCGGGCGCAGCAAGCTGCGCGAGATCATGATGCGCGGCGAGATCCCGGGAATGGTGAAGGCGAGTTGGTAAAAGGCGGAGAAAAGAGAAAAGTGGAAAGAGAGAAAAGTGAAAAAAAGGTAGGCCACGGTTCTCTTCGCTTTGCTCTTGTATCTTTTCACTTGGAACTGAACTTATGATGACCGATCCGATTGCAGACATGCTGACCCGCATCCGCAACGGCCTTCAGGCCGAGAAGCTGGGCGTGCGCATGCCCGCGTCCAGGCTGCGTCGCGCGATCGCCCAGGTCTTGAAGGACGAGGGCTATATCGAGGGGTTCAGCGACGTCGCCGGGGACGGCAAGCGCCCGGTGCTGGAGATCGCCTTGAAGTATCATACCGGGCGTCCCGTGATCGAGCGGATCGAGCGCGTAAGCAAGCCCGGTCGACGGGTGTACCTGCCGAAGGACCGCCTGCCGCGCGTATCCGGCGGCCTGGGGGTCGCGGTGGTGTCCACCTCCCAGGGCGTCATGTCGGACCGGGCCGCGCGTAAGGCGGGCCTGGGCGGTGAAGTGCTGTGTGTGGTTGCATAATCGGCTGAAGACCATGTCCCGAATCGCAAAAAATCCGGTGGCCGTTCCCGGCGGCGTCGAGGTGAAGCTCCTCGACGGGCGGCTGAGCGTCAAAGGCCCCAAGGGGAACCTGGAGCACCAGGTCCATCCGCTGGTGAAGGTGATGCAGGAGGGAAGCCTCCTCAAGTTCGAGCGCACGAACGACTCGTTGCTTGCGCGCGCGGTGTCGGGCACGACCCGGGCGCTCGTGAACAACATGGTGCAGGGCGTCACGAAGGGGTTCGAGAAGAAGCTTACCATCATCGGGGTCGGCTACCGCGCCGCCGTGCAGGGGAAGAAACTGAACCTCACGCTCGGCTACTCGCATCCCGTGGCATACGACATTCCCGCCGGCATCGCGATCGAATGCCCGGACCAGACCAGCGTCGTTGTGCGTGGTCCGGATCGGCAGCTCGTCGGCCAGGTGGCCGCCGAGATTCGCGACTTCCGCGCGCCGGAGCCTTACAAGGGCAAGGGCGTGCGCTATGCCGATGAGGTGGTGGTGAAGAAAGAGGCCAAGAAGAAGTAACGGGCGGATTTCAACATGAACAGCAAGATAGAAAAGCGCGAGCGTCGTTCTGAGCGCGTGCGGCGCAAGATCAGGTCGCTGCAGGTCGAGCGGCTGACGGTGCACCGCACGCCGCGGCACATCTACGCCCAGATCGTCGACAAGACCGGCGGGCGGGTATTGGCGTCCGCCTCGACGCTCGAGCGCGAGGTGCGCGCGGGCGTCAAGAACGGCGGCAATGCCGAGGCGGCGAGAATGGTTGGCAAACGCATCGCCGAGAAGGCCAAGGCCGCCGGCGTCACACGGGTTGCCTTCGACCGCTCGGGCTACATGTACCACGGGCGCGTGAAGGCCCTGGCGGATGCCGCGCGCGAAGGCGGCCTGCAATTCTAAGACGAGGACGGATGACGTGAGCGCATACGGCGAAACCGAACAACGGACGGACAACTTCCAGGAGAAGCTGATCGGCATCCGACGCGTCGCCAAGGTGGTGAAGGGCGGCCGGATCTTCGGCTTCTCCGCACTCACCGTGGTGGGCGACGGCGCCGGGCGCGTCGGTATCGGGCGCGGCAAGGCGCGCGAGGTGCCGGCCGCCGTCGCAAAGGCGATGGAGAACGCGCGCCGCAACATGGTGCGCGTCGAGCTCAAGGGTCCGACACTGCACCATGCCATTGTCGCCGAGCACGGGGCGGCCATGGTGCTGATGAAACCCGCCTCGGTCGGCACCGGTATCATCGCCGGCGGCGCCATGCGCGCGGTGTTCGAGGTGGCGGGCGTGCAGGATGTGCTCGCCAAGTGCATCGGCTCGCGCAACCCGGTGAACGTGGTGCGCGCCACCATTAATGGCCTCAAAGGCATCCACAGTCCGCAGCAGATCGCCGAAAAGCGCGGCAAGACTGTGGAGGAGATCCTGGGGTAGGAGCTAGGGCATGAGCGCGAATCCGAAATCAGGCAAAAAACTGCGCGTGACGCTGTTGAAAAGCCATTATGGCACGGGCAAGACCCACATGGCCTGCGTGCGCGGCCTGGGGCTGCGCCGCCGGCATCATATGGTGGAGGTCGAGGACACGCCCGCCGTGCGCGGGATGATCCATAAAGTGTCCTTCATGGTGAAATGCGAGGAGATCTAGCGTGCGCCTGAATACCATCAAACCCGCGTGCGGGTCCAAGCCCACGGGCAAGCGCCTGGGGCGCGGTGTCGGCTCGGGGCTCGGCAAGACCAGCGGCAAGGGCCACAAGGGCCAGCACGCGCGCGCCGGCGGCTACCACAAGCTCGGCTTCGAGGGCGGCCAGATGCCGCTGCAGCGCCGGCTTCCCAAGCGTGGCTTCCACTCCCCGCTCGCGGGTCTCACGGCCTCGGTGCGGCTTTCGGATCTCAACCGCGTTGAGGCGGCGGTGATTGATCTTGCGGCCCTCAAGCAGGCCAATGTCGTGCCGGCGCGGGCGCTGCGCGCCAAGGTGTTTCGCTCCGGCGAGATCAAGAAGGCAGTCACTCTGAAAGGGATCGCCCTGACCGCGGGCGCGCGTGTGGCGATCGCCCAGTCCGGCGGCAAGGTCGAGGAGTAGGTAATGAAGCCCTGCTGCGTTCGTCCTATCTTATGAGTAGTCCGGGCGCACGCCTCGGGGGCCTCGCCGGGCTGGGGAAACTCAAGGATCTGCGGCAGCGGCTCTTTTTCGTCCTGGGTGCGCTGGTCGTATACCGCGTCGGGACCTACGTGCCGGTTCCGGGCATCAACCCGGTGGCGTTGGCGGAGTTGTTCAAGGGCACGCAGAGCTCCATCGTCGGGCTCTTTGACATGTTCTCCGGCGGGGCGCTCGGGCGCTTCTCGCTGTTTGCGCTCGGGATCATGCCCTACATCTCGGCCTCGATCATCATGCAGCTGATGTCGAGCGTGATCCCGCAGCTCGAGCAGTTGAAGAAGGAAGGCGAGAGCGGGCGGCGCAAGATCACCCAGTACACCCGCTACGGCACGGTGCTGCTGGCGACGTTCCAGGCGCTCGGCATCGCGATCGCGCTGGAGTCGCAGACGGCCGGCGGCATGCCGGTGGTGGTGAGCCCGGGGATCGGGTTCAAGCTCATCACCGTCGTGACGCTCGTCACGGGGACGATGTTCATCATGTGGCTCGGCGAGCAGGTGACCGAGCGCGGTGTCGGTAACGGCATCTCGATCATCATTTTCGCCGGCATCGTGGCCGGGCTGCCCGGGGCGATCGCGCAAACGCTCGAGCTCGTCGGGCGCGGCACGTTCCAGCCGCTGTTCGCGCTGCTGCTCTTCGGTATCGCGATCGGTGTGACGGGGCTGGTGGTCTTCGTCGAGCGCGGGCAGCGGCGTATCACGGTGAACTACGCCAAGCGCCAGCAGGGGCGCAGGATCCTCGCGGGGCAGACGAGCCATCTGCCGCTCAAGGTCAACATGGCGGGCGTGATCCCGCCGATCTTCGCCTCTTCGATCATCCTGCTGCCGGCTACGGTGGTGAGCTGGTTCGGCCAGTCGGAGGGCATGGGGTGGCTGAGCGACATCGCCACCACGCTATCGCCGGGTCAGCCGATCTATGTGGTGCTGTATGCGGCGGCGATCGTGTTTTTCTGTTTTTTCTACACCGCCTTGGTGTTCAATCCCAAGGAGACGGCGGAGAACCTGAAGAAGTCCGGCGCTTTCATTCCCGGGATTCGTCCGGGCGAACAGACGGCGGGATACATTGACGGGGTGATGTCACGGCTCACGCTCGCGGGTGCGGCCTACGTAACGGCCGTGTGTCTGCTGCCGGAGTTCATGATCGTGAAGTGGAATGTGCCGTTCTATTTCGGCGGCACCTCGCTGTTGATCGTCGTGGTGGTGTGCATGGACTTCATGGCCCAGGTGCAGGCGCATTTGATGTCGCACCAGTACGAGAGTCTGTTGAAGAAGGCCAATCTTACCGGCGGCATGGGCATGCCGCGGTAACGGGTTGATTCACCGCGGAGCACGCAGAGCATTGTTATTTTATTTTGAATTTTCATGGTTTTCTCCGCGACCTCTGCGGTGAAAAATCATAGAAAGGCAGGAGTTTTAGCATGAAAGTCAGAGCATCGGTCAAGAAAATGTGCCGCAACTGCAAGATCGTGCGGCGCAAGCGGGTGGTGCGGGTGATCTGCTCCGACCCGACCCATAAGCAACGGCAGGGGTGAGCCGGGGCGGAGCGTAGAAAGAGACCAACGCTAACTAGTTGATTTTTACCGGATGAATCAGTACCCTTGCGCGTTTTCCCGCGCTGGGGCGTAGCAGGAGAGAGGCGAAATGGCCCGCATTGCAGGCATCAATCTTCCGAACCAGAAGCACATCTGGGTCGCACTCACCTCGATCTTCGGGATCGGATGCACCCGCGCGCGCGGAATCTGCGTCGCCGCCGGCGTGCCGACCGAGACCAAGGTCAAGGACATGACCGAGGCCGAACTCGACAAGATCCGCCTCGAGGTCGGTAAGCATACCGTGGAGGGCGATCTGCGGCGCCAGGTGTCGATGAACATCAAGCGCCTCATGGACCTCGGCACCTACCGCGGCATGCGCCACCGCCGGGGCCTGCCCGTGCGCGGACAGCGCACCCGCACCAACGCGCGCACCCGCAAGGGTCCGCGCAAGGGCATCGTCCGCGGGACCGGCAAGCCGAAAAGCGACTAGTCAGCGAGGACTGAAATACGATGGCGACGAATCCGACCACGACCGAAACCGCCGCCGCGCCGGCGAAAAAGAAGCGCGCGCGCAAGAGCGTGTCCGAGGGCGTGGTGCACATCCATGCCTCGTTCAACAACACGATCGTGACCATCACCGATCGCCAGGGCAACGTGCTCTCCTGGGCGACCTGCGGTGGCGCGGGCTTCAAGGGCTCGCGCAAGAGCACGCCGTTCGCGGCGCAGGTGGCGGCCGACAAGGCCGGGCGTGCGGCCCAGGAATATGGCGTGCGTTCGCTCGAGGTCCGGGTCAAGGGTCCGGGTCCGGGGCGCGAGTCCGCCGTGCGGGCGCTGCACGCCCTGGGCTACGAGATAGCCAATATCTTCGACGTGACGCCGATGCCGCACAACGGTTGCCGTCCGGCCAAGCGGCGGCGGGTTTAACTATTTTCAACCACAGAGAGCACAGAGAACACAGAGGGATAAAGGCGTATAGGCCGCATTTTCCCGACCTGAATTTCTCAGTGTCCTCTGTGATCTCTGTGGTCAAGAGATATTTTAAAGAGGTTTGAACAGTGGCGCGTTATACCGATGCGAAATGCCGTTTGTGCCGGCGCGAGGGCGGCAAGCTCTTTCTGAAGGGCGAGAAATGCTTCACCGAGAAGTGCCCGGTGGAGAAACGCGCCTATCCGCCGGGTCAGCACGGCCAGCGGCGCAGCCGCCCGACCGACTACGGCAAGCAGTTGCGCGAGAAACAGAAGTTGCGTCGCATCTACGGCGTGATGGAGCGCCAGTTCCGCAATTACTACAAGGAGGCCGCGCGCCACAAGGGCTCGACCGGCGAGGATCTGCTGAAGCTGCTTGAGCGACGCCTGGACAATGTGGTGTACCGCATGGGCTTCGGCATATCGCGCTCCGAGGCGCGCCAGCTCGTGCGCCACAACGCGGTACTGGTGAACGGCAAGCGCGTGAACCTGCCGTCGTACCAGATCAGACCCAACGACGTCATCGAGATCGCGGGCGCGGCCAAGGAGCACCTGCGCATCAAGGCCGCGGTCGAGGCCGCCGAGCAGCGTGGCATTCCCGAATGGCTCGAGGTGGACACCAAGGCCATGAAGGGCGTGTTCAAGAACGCCCCGGAGCGGTCCGAGCTGCCTTCGGAGATCAACGAAAGCCTGGTGGTGGCGCTGTATTCCAAGTAACGAGACAGGACTGAGCCGAGGACGCACCATGCAGAGTTCCGCAACCGATTTTCTGAAGCCGCGTCATGTGGACGTGCACACGCTTTCCGCCACGCACGCCAAGATCACACTCGAGCCGCTCGAGCGCGGTTTCGGCTACACCCTGGGTAACGCGCTGCGCCGCATCCTGCTCTCCTCCATGCCCGGTTGCGCGGTCACCGAGGCGCGCATCGACGGCGTGCTGCACGAATACTCCACGATCGAGGGCGTGCAGGAGGATGTCATCGAGATCCTGCTCAACCTGAAGACGATCGCCTTCCGGATGCATGGGCGCGAGGAGGTGATGCTGAAGCTCTCCAAGAAGGGCCCGGGCGTCGTCACCGCCGGAGACATCCAGCTCGAGCACGATGTGGAGGTCGTCGACCCGAGGCAGGCGATCGCCACCCTCACCAAGGACGCCACGCTCACCATGGAGCTCAAGGTCGTGCGCGGGCGCGGCTATGAGCCGGTCACGAGCCGCCCCGCGGAATCGAGCCGGGCCATCGGCGCGATGCAGCTCGACGCCTCCTTCAGTCCGGTCCGGCGCGTCTCCTATACCGTCGAGAACGCGCGCGTGGAGCAGCGCACCGACTTGGACAAATTGGTCCTCGACATCGAAACCAACGGCGCGATCGACCCCGAAGAGGCGGTGCGGCGCGCGGCCAATATTCTGCAAGAGCAGATTTCGGTCTTCGTGGACTTGAAGAGCCCGGAGACGCGCCCGGCGGAGCGCAAGGAGCCGGAGATGGATCCGTTGCTGCTGCGGCCCGTGGACGACCTCGAACTCACCGTGCGCTCCGCCAACTGTCTCAAGGCCGAGAACATCTTCTTTATCGGCGATCTCATCCAGCGCAGCGAGTATGAGCTTCTGAAGACGCCCAACCTCGGCAAGAAGTCGCTCACCGAGATCAAGGATGTGCTGGCGCAGCACGGGCTTTCGCTCGGGATGAAGCTCGAAAACTGGCCGCCGCCGCAGCTCAAGGAAAAAGCGACCGAGCCGGTTCACAGCAATAGCGATTTCAAGGTGTAACCATGCGTCACCACAAAAGCGGCCGCAAACTGAACCGCACCAGCAGTCATCGCCAGGCGATGTTCCGCAACATGGCGGTGTCGCTGCTCAAACACGAGCAGATCGTGACCACCGTGCCCAAGGCCAAGGAACTGCGGCGCGTGGCCGAGCCCCTGATTACGCTCGGCAAGAGCGCGAGCCTCGCCAATCGGCGTCTGGCCTACGCGCGCCTGCGCGACCGCGAGATCGTGGGCAAGCTCTTCGATGATCTCGGCCCGCGTTTCAAGGAGCGCCACGGGGGCTATATGCGCATTCTCAAGTCCGGCTTCCGGGCCGGCGATAGCGCGCCGATGGCCCTGGTGCAGCTCGTCGAGCGCGGCGCGGCGCAAGCGCCGGGCGAGGCGGGAAAAACCGCGGGCGCGGCCGCGACCAAAGGCAAGACCAAAGCCAAGGGCACGGTCAAAGGCACGCCCAAGGCGAAAGCGAAGACCAAGGCGAAGGCCGGGGCCGCCAAGACGAAGGAATAGCCGCAGGGGCCGCATAACCCATTGACTGAAAAAGCCGGGCGAACCCCGGCTTTTTTGCGTCAGGAAGCATCCGGAAAAGCTGTTAGTATTTCGGGGCATGATAGCGCTGTTTACCGACTTCGGGCTCGCCGACCCCTATGTGGGACAGATGCACGCGGCGCTTGCGCGGGAGGCGCCGCACGTGCGGGTGATCGACCTGTTTCACTGCGTTCCGAGCTTCAGTGTCCGCGCCGCCGCCTATCTGCTGCCGGCCTACAGCGCGGACTTCCCGGAGGGCGCGGTGTTCGTGTGCGTGGTGGATCCCGGCGTGGGCGGGGTGCGCGCGCCGGTCATGGTCCGGGCCGACCACCGCTGGTACGTCGGGCCGGACAACGGGTTGTTCCACGTCCTCGCGCGCCGCGCGCGCCGCCTTGAGTGCCGCCGGATCCGCTGGCGACCGCAGCGACTTTCCGCGAGCTTCCACGGGCGCGACCTCTTCGCGCCCGTGGCGGCGCGGATCGCGCGCGGCGTCATCCCGGATTCCGAGCCGGCCACGCTCACCGTGCCCGCCGGCGATTGGCCGGACGATGTCCCCGAGATTATCTACATCGACCATTACGGCAACGGCATCACGGGGCTGCGCGCCGCGGCGCTCGACCGCGACCGAGCGGTGCGCCTGCGCGGTGCGCGTCTTCGGCACGCGCGTACCTTCAGCGAGGCCCCGCCCGGGCAGGCGTTCTGGTACGAGAACGCCAACGGCCTGCTCGAGATCGCCGTCAACGGCGCCAGCGCCGCCGCGGCGCTCGGATTCGGAATCGGAGACCCGGTGGAGCCGGGCTGATGGGGCGCGAATCGCAGCGGACACCGCTTGATGGTGTATCCATGAACCAAAAAACGACGTTTAACCGCAGATGAACGCAGATGAACGCAAATGAATCATGCCGTTGATGCACCGAAGCCATTCACCCTTTCGGTGGGCTGGCGAATACAGGCAAGCGCATTGAATATCCGCGTTTATCCGCGTTTATCCGCGGTTAACTGCTTTTTCTAAGATGAAAGAATGGGGCATAAAAGCACGGGTGTTGGTGCTGGCGCTGGCGCCGCTGGCGGCGGTCGTGCTGCTCATCTCCGTGCACTTTGTCCTGACCCGTATTCAGGGGCTCGAACAGGCGCTCAAGGATCGCGGCCAGGCCATCGCCCGGCAGCTCGCGCCGGCCTGCGAGTACGGGATGGTGTCCGGTAACCGCGCGATCCTCGCGGCCCTCGCCAAGTCCGCGCTGCGGGAGGCGGACGTGATGTCCGTCGTCATCGCGGACATGCGCGGTACGGCGCTCGCCCGCGCCGCGGTCCGCGGCGAGGAGGGCGAGGCGCCGGCCGTGCCG
>MFSU01000085.1 GCA_001785115.1 Candidatus Muproteobacteria bacterium RBG_16_65_34 | reverse complement strand
CGGGCGCAGACGGTTCGGGCCAGGCGGGGCATGGGGGGAATTTAGCACGGGAGGGGGTGGGGAATCAAAGGGTAGCGTCCCCTTTCTTGGCCAAGAAAACCATTTGCACCCGTTCGGCAGCGTGAACACACGTTAAGTGTGTTCACGAAAACTCTGCCTCACCTCCCTCAAGGGGAGAGGGAAATTTACTTCCCATCACGCCAGCATCTCCTCAATCGCCTTATTCGCCAACTCATCCGCCCGCTCGTTTTCCTCGTGACCGCTGTGCCCTTTAACCCATTTCCAATGTATGCGGTGCTTGTGCGCCGCTTCGTCAAGGCGTTGCCATAAATCCTGGTTCTTCACCGGCTTCTTGTCCGCCGTTTTCCAGCCACGGCGTTTCCAGTTGTCGAGCCATTCCGTGATACCTTTCTTCACATACTGCGAGTCCGTGGTAAGGGTCACCTCGCACTGGCGCTTGAGCGCTTCGAGCGCCTGGATCGCGGCCATGAGCTCCATGCGGTTATTGGTGGTGTCGCGCTCTGCGCCGTAGAGTTCTTTTTCGTGATGGTCCTTGCGCAGAATGGCGCCCCAGCCGCCGGGACCGGGATTACCGCGGCACGCGCCGTCGGTGAAGATCGCGATCTTATCCAAGGCGTTTCAGACGACGGCGGTGAAACGGCACGACCATGCCGCGCGCCGCCGGCGCCGCCGCCGGCCCCACGACGAGGCGCCGCCGCTTCCAGGCGAGCGGCATCGGCGTGACGCCCAGCACGCGCTTTTTCGCGACCACCAGGTACACCGCCGCCGTCATCGGCCACCAGCGGTCGCCCATCTTGTCGAGGAAGTGCAGCCGCTCCATTACCGCCTCGTGCGCGAGCGGCGGGCGGTAATACAGCATGCCGCCGTGGGTCAGCTCGAAGTCGAGCAGCGCGAGCCAGTCCTTGACGCGCGCCAGGCGCAGGAACCGCCCGCGCCAGGGCACCGAGCGCGGGCGCGGCGAGAACAGCCGCCGCAGGCCCCAGAGGCCCACCGGGTTGAAGCCGAGGATCACGACGTGACCCTCGGGGCTCAGCACGCGCGCGGTCTCGCGCAGCACCTGGTGGGGGTCGTCGCAGAAGTCGAGCGTGTGGGGGAGGATCGCCACATCCACGCTCCGGGCATCGAAGGGCAAGGCCTCGGGCTGGGCGCGCACCACGGCGCCGTTGCGCTCGCCCAACAGATCGAGCAGCACGCGCGTGGGCGCATTGCAGGCGTCCATCATGTCGAGCCGGCCCAAACGCCCGAGCTGGAGCGCCACCGTCCCGTAAAGATTCGGCAGCACCCCGCGCAGGGCGTTGGCCTCGAACGCCTGGAGCGAGCGGCCGAGCGGCGCATCGAACCAGGCGCGCAGCTCGCGCCGAAGCGCAACGGTCGGTTCGCTCATTGACCTGCCTCCACCAAACCCTCCAAACTGCGCGGAATGACGCCTGTTTTACACGTCCCGGCCTTCGAGGACAACTATATCTGGCTGATCCGCGGCGCGCCCGGGCAGGTAGCGATTGTCGACCCGGGCGATGCCGGACCGGTGCTGGATTTCCTCGCGCGCGAGCGCCTGACGCCCGCGGCCATCCTCTGCACCCACCACCACGGCGACCACGTGGGCGGCGTGCAGGACCTCTTGCGCCGCCATGCGATCCCGGTCTACGGTCCGGCGCGGGAGCGGATCCCGGGCCTCACCCATCCGCTCGCCGAGGGTGACCGCGTGCGCCTGCCGGAGCTGGCGCTGGAGTTTGCCGTACTCGATGTGCCCGGACACACGCACGGGCACATCGCATACTACGGCGCGGGCATGCTCTTCTGCGGCGATACCCTGTTCTCCGCCGGCTGTGGACGGCTGTTCGAGGGCACGGCGGAGGAGATGTACCGCTCGCTGACAAAACTCGCGGCGCTTCCGCCAGACACGCTCGTCTACTGCGCCCACGAATACACCGCCGCCAACTTGCGGTTTGCGATTGCCGTCGAGCCGGACAATGCCGAGATTCGCGCGTATCAACGGGAGATTTCCGAGCGACGCGCGCGCGGCGAACCGAGCCTGCCCTCGACCATCGGGCGCGAGCGGCGCATCAATCCGTTCCTGCGCGCCGCCGAGGCCTCCGTTCGTCGCGCCGCCGAGCGCCACGGCGGTCGGCGTCTGGCGGAAAATGTCAACGTCTTCGCTGAGTTGCGGCGATGGAAGGATGACTTTCGAGGTTGACGGCATGGGCACTTCTTCCTAACATTAGCCTGCATGGATCGAATAACGTTTAAGAAGCAGGTCCTGTCCACCCTGATTCCCCTGCTGCTCGCCGGGTGCGCTACCCACTCCTCTGAAACACGTCCCGTGGCGGCGCCGGGCGCCGATGGGGGCGCCGCCATTTCCCGCGATCCGAATCTGCCGCGCGCGCAAACGGATACCGCGTCCGCTGAGGCCGCGCGATCCGCGGAGGCGGATGGCCCGGGTGCCGCGACCGGCCTGCCCCAGAATTACCCCGATCTTTGGTCGCGCCTGCGCGCCGGCTTCGCTCTGTCCCCGCTCGAGGGCTCGGTCGTCGAGCAGAACGAGCAGTGGTTCGCGAACAATCCCGAGTTCATGCAGGCCATGATGGAGCGCGCGCGGCTCTACCTTTATTACATTGTCGAGGAGGTAGAAAAGCGCGGCCTGCCGACCGAGATCGCCCTGCTGCCCGCGATCGAGAGCGCCTATAAGCCCTACGCCTACTCGCGCGCCCGCGCCTCCGGGCTGTGGCAGTTCATGGCGCCGACCGGACGACTCTATGGCCTTAAAATGAACTGGTGGGTCGACGGCCGGCGCGACGTCGAGGCCGCGACCCAGGCGGCGCTCGATTACCTCCAGAAGCTGCACAATGAGTTCAACGGCGACTGGCACCTTGCGCTCGCGGCCTACAACGCCGGCGAAGGCAAAGTCGGCCGGATGATGGAACTAAACCGCCGCAAGGGCCTGCCCACGAGCTATACGCACCTCAAGCTCAAGCGCGAGACGCGCAACTACGTGCCACGGCTTCAGGCAATGGCGAACATCGTGGCCAATCCGCAAAAATACGGCGTCCAGCTCGCGGACATCCAGAACAAGCCCTATTTCACGCGCGTCGAGACCGGTTCGCAGATCGACCTCGGAATCGTGGCGAAGCTCACGGACATGCCGCTCGACGACCTCCAGAAGATCAACCCCGGCTTGAACCGCTGGGCCACCGACCCGGAGGGGCCGCACACGCTGCTCGTCCCGGTGGAGAAAAAGGACGCCCTGGTCGCGGGCCTCAACAACCTGCCGGCGGAAGAGCGCGTGCAGTGGCGCGGTCACGAGGTAAAACGCGGCGATACGATGCACGACGTCGCGCGCCGTTACGGCGTCACGCCGGAGACCGTCCGGAGCGCCAACGGCGTGAAAGGTAACATCCTGCAGGTGGGCCAGAATCTCATGATCCCGCTCTCCACCCGCGCGCTGATGCCGGTGATCGCCGGCAACCCGAACCGCGCCGTCACGCGCGTCGCGGCCAACGGTGTCCAACCGGTCGTCCATCGCGTGCGCGCCGGCGAGACCCTCTGGAGTATCGCGCGCCGCTACGGCGTGCTCGTGAGCCAGATCGTGCACTGGAACCTGCTCGAGACAAGCGATGTGCTCCAGCTCGGTCAGCGACTCAAGATCTGGACCGGCGGCGGGCCCTCGGCGGCTATCGGTTCGCCGAACGGGTGATTCGTGAGCGGTAAGCGGTGATCCGTAAAACTCAGTCCTCAGTCCTCAGTCCTCAGTCCTCAGTCCTCAGTCCTCAGTCCTCAGTCCTCAGTCCCGATCCCTCGCCGTACAAGTGACAGCGCACGCCATGCGTGCCGCTGGCGCGCGTCTCGCCGGGATAGATCGTGCGGCAGATGTCCATAACCTGCGGACAGCGGGGATGGAAATGGCACCCGGAGGGCGGATTGCTCGGGCTCGGGATGTCGCCTTCGAGACGGATCGCGCGGCGCTCCGCCGCGGCTTCGAGCGTGGGCGCGGCGGCGAGCAGCGCCTGGGTGTAGGGGTGTTGCGGGCGCTCCAGCACCTCGTGCACCGAGCCCTGCTCCACGATGCGCCCGAGATACATGACCGCCACCTCGTGCGCCAGATATTCCACGACGGACAGATTGTGCGTGATGAAGAGATAGCTTAAGCCCAGCTCGTCCTGCAGCCGCTTCAGGAGATTCAGAATCTGCGCCTGCACCGAGACATCGAGGGCGCTCGTGGGCTCGTCGCACACGATGAGCTTGGGCTCGACCGCGAGCGCCCGCGCAATCGAGATGCGCTGGCGCTGGCCGCCGGAGAACTCGTGCGGGTAGCGATAGCGCGCCTCGGGCGCGAGCCCGACATGTTCCAGCAGCTCCGCCACCTTGCGCGACCGCTCCTCGCGGCTCGGCCCGATCCCCTGCGCGCGCATGCCCTCCTCGACGATATCGCCCACCAGCATGCGCGGGTCGAGCGAGCTGTATGGATCCTGGAAGATCACCTGGAACTCGCGCCGCAGCCGCCGCAACGCCCCGGGGGGCAGCGCGGTGAGCTCTTGGCCGTCGAACACGACGCGTCCGGCGGTCGGCCGGATCAGTTGCAGGATGCCCTTGCCCGCGGTCGTCTTGCCGCAACCCGACTCGCCCACGAGCGCGAGCGTCCGTCCGCGCGGGATCGTGAACGACACGCCGTCCACCGCCTGCACGAATCCGACGGTGCGCCGCAGCACGCCGCGCTGGATCGGGAAATGCACTTTGAGGTCGGTGACGGCGAGCAGTGCCGCACCGGCGCCTTCGGGCGCGGCCGCGACCGCCTGCGGCTCCGGCACGGGTGTCGCCGCCCGCAGGCGCGCCTGGGCGACCGTCGAGTCGTACAGGTGACAGCGCACCCCGCGATCGCCGTCCTCGAGCCAGCGCGGATCCTGCGCGCGGCAGGCGTCCCAGGCGAAATCGCAGCGCGGCGCAAACCGGCAGCCGTGGAACTCCTGCGTCAGCCTCGGCACCGCGCCCGCGATCACATCGAGCGCCCCGCCGCGCTTCATCCGGCCCGGAAGCGAGCGAAAGAGTTTCTGCGCGTACGGATGCCGCGGCTCGGAAAAAAAGCGCGCGCACGGCGCGGTCTCGACGATCTGCCCGGCATACATCACCGCCACGCGGTCGGCCGTGCCGGCGACGACACCGAGGTCGTGCGTGATGAGGAGCAGCGCCATGCCCGTTTTGCGCTGAAGCTCCTTCAAGAGATCGAGAATTTGCGCCTGGATCGTCACATCGAGCGCCGTCGTGGGCTCATCGGCGATCAGCAGGTCCGGCTCCGAGGCGAGCGCCATCGCGATCATGGCGCGCTGTTTCATCCCGCCCGAAAGCTGATGCGGGAATTCCTCTGCGCGCCGCTCGGGATCGGATATGCCCACTGCGCGCAGCAGCTCGATCGTGCGCGCCCGGGCCGCCGCGCGCGCAAACCCCGCGGGCAACGCCTCGCGGATCTGCTCGCCTACGGTCATCACCGGATTGAGCGCGCTCTGCGGCTCCTGGAAAATCATGGCGACCCGCCGCCCGCGCACGCGGCGCATCTCGCGCTCGGGCAGCCGCAGCAGATCCTGCCCCCCGAACCAGACCCGGCCGCCCACGATGCGCCCCGCCGGTGCCGGCACCAGCCGCAGGAGCGAGAGCGCCGAGATCGACTTGCCGCAGCCGGATTCGCCCAACAGCGCGACCGTCTCACCGCGGGCGATCGTGAAGTCGATGCCGTCCACCGCGCGCGCGGTGCCCTCCGGCGTGTCGAACCAGGTCTTCAGGCCCTCAACTTTGAGCAGCGCATCCATCACTTATGATTCCGCATTCCGAACTCCGCATTCCGCATTCAACGGCGCAGCCGCGGATCGAACGCATCCCGCACCGCGTCCGAGAACAGATTCGCCGCGAGCACCAGGACGAACATGAATCCAAACGCCGCCGTCAGGCTCCACCACACCATCGGCTCGCGCGCCATCTCCAGCCGCGCCCCGTTGATCATGTTGCCCCAGGACTCGGTCGTGGGATCGACGCCGACGCCGACGTACGACAGCACCGCCTCCGCGAGCACCAGGCCGCTGAAATCGAGCACCACGGTGATGAGTACGATATGCATGATGTTCGGCAGGACATGGCGCGCCATGACCGCGAGGTGACTGGCGCCGAGCGCCTGGGCCGCCTGGACGTAATCGGCCTCGCGCAGCTTCAGCGTCTCGCCGCGCAACAGCCGGCAGAGACTCGTCCAACTGGTGACGCCCAGAATCACGCACAGAAACAGCAGCCGTACGTCCGCGCGCGCCGCGACGTTGTCAAAGACCTCCGGATGGTTCGCCATGTAGACCTGGAGGCTCAGGATCGCCGCGGCGATGAGCAGCACGCTCGGGATGGAGCTCAAGGTGGTGTAGACGTATTGAATGACATCGTCCACCCAGCCGCGGAAATAGCCGGCCATGACGCCGAACAGCACGGCAAAGGGCAGCATCACGAGCGTGGTGAGCGTGCCGATCACCAGCCCGGTACGGACGCTCTTGAGCGACTTATAGAAAACGTCCAGGCCGACCTGATCGGTGCCGAGGATATGGTAATAGAGCGAGAGATAACCGGCGTTGGCCGCCAGCACGATCAGGACGCCTGCGGTGACGAGGATCGCGCGCCAGGGGATCGGATCCGCGCCGCGCGCGAGACGGCGCGCCGCCGCCGCGTAGGCCTCGCCGGGCACGCGCCGGAGCGCGACGAACGCCGCAACCAGCGCCAGCCAGACGAGGCCGCCCGCAGCCGTGGCAAGCGCCGCACGCTTTCCGATATCGGCGCCGCGTTCGTCCGGGTCCTTGAGATGCGCCCCGCCGTGGACCAGGCGCGGATATGCGCGCACGCGCCGCCCGTCGGGATATTCCACGGTCTCCTTGGTATAGGCGTGCGCGGCAAACGGCGCGGAATAGGTCTTCTCCACGCGGCTTCGCAGCGGGGCGGCGAGCTTGTCCAACAGGCTCAGCACCTCCGCGGAGTACTGATCGCCGCCGTTCGCCAGGCGCTCGCGGAAATGCACCGAATCGAGCAACCCCGCCGCGACATAGGCCGCGAGCGCCACCAGTGCCACCATCGCGAGCGGCCGGCGCGCGATCTGCCGCCACGGCGCGCGCAAGTGCTCATGACGCGCAGCGTACACACCGAACCCCGCCGCGGCCGCGAGCAGCACGTAGATCAACACGTCGGTCCACAGGAATACGGGTTGGAAGGGCATTAGCGCTGCGCTCCAGGTACGAGGGACGAGGTACGAGATGCGAGGGCACGAAAATCCGCCTCCTTCCCCTCGTCCCTCGCCCCTCGTATCTCGCACCTGTCTTTCATTCGAGCCTCACCCGCGGATCGACCAGCGTATAGCTGATGTCGGTCAGAATGAGCCCGACGATATAAAGCACCGAGCCCAGAAACACCATGGCGCGCACGACGAAGAAGTCCTGCGAGTGGATGGCGTCGATCGTATAACTCCCGAGACCGGGAATACCGAAGAACGACTCGAAGATGAGGCTGCCGATAAAGAGCGAAGGAATCACAACGACGACGCCGGTGAGGATGGGGATCATGGCATTCTTGAGCACGTGCTGAAACAGCACGCGCGGCTCGGACAGGCCCTTGGCGCGCGCGGTGCGGACGTAATCCTTGCCGATCTCCTCCAGAAAAAAGCTGCGGTACAGGCGCGCGTTGGCGCCGATGCTGCCCACAACGCCCACGACTACGGGCAACGTCAGGAATTTGAACGCGAGCAGACCGGTATCGTCATAGCCGGAGATCGGCACGAGATGCCAGAGCTTGCTCATGAGGTACTGACCGCCGATCACATAGAACAGCACCGAGACGGACATCATCGCCACGCACAAGACCACGCCCCAGGTGTCCAGATAGGTGCCACGAAAGAACGCGAGCAACAGCGCGAAGGTGATATAGACCAGCACGCCCACGAGAAACGTGGGCAGCGCGATGGCGAGGCTCGGCCACATGCGCTCGGCGATCTCGCGGCCGATGTCGCGGTTGTCCTCGGCGCGGCCGAACTCGAATACGAACAGCCGCAGCGAATGCTGATAGAAGATGGTGTCTTTCAGCTTGGCCGTGCCTTGCGCCGCGGCGTTGTAGAGCAGCGGCCGGGTGAAGCCGCGATCCTCCTTCCACTTGGCGATCGCCTCCGGCGTGACGCGCTTCACGCCCAAATGGATGCGCGCCATGTCGTCCGGACTGTTGACGAAGAAAAAGAGCGCGAACGTGATGAGATTCACACCGAGCAGAATCGGGATGGCATAGAGGATCCGGCGCACGATGTAGGCAATCATCGGGCCGCCCCCCGCTCCCGGCGCCGCCAGGCGATGACCGCCGGCACGACCGCGAGCGCCACCAGCCCGAGCACGGCGAGCATCGGCCAGACCACCGGGCGGTTCCAGGCCTCGCGCTGCTGCGCCCGCAACCGCGGCTCCAGGCGCAGATACTTGAGGGTGTTGTTGGCCATGGTGTTGGGCTTGGTGTTGTATACCCAGGCGTGCTCGAGCAGAAAGAGCTTCGGATGGGTGCCCCAGGCCCAGGGGGCGTCGCGGCGGGTGATGTCGAGCATCTTGCGGATAAGCGCCAGACGCTCGGGGCCGTTGTCCATGTTCTTTACGCGCTCGAACAGACGATTGAACCCGGGGTCGTCGTAGTTCGCGGCGTTCTCGCCGTCGGCGCCGACCTTCTTGTTCGGCCCGTAGAGCAGAAACAGAAAATTCTCTGGATCCGGATAGTCGGCGTTCCAGCCCCATTCGAAGAGCTGCGCCTCGCCCTGACGCATCTTTTTCTGGAAGGTGTTGTAATCGGTTGCGCGCACGACCAACTGAACGTCGAGCTTCCTGAGTTGCTTCGTCATCCAGTCGAGTTTGGCCTTCTCCTCGGGGCCGGTGGCGGCGGTGTCGAAATAAAGCAGCAGCGGCTTGCCGGTCTTTGCGTCCTGGCCGTCGGGATAGCCGGACTCGGCGAGCAGGCGCCTCGCCGCCTCGATCGGCTTGCGCCGGGGGGTCCCGTCCACGCAGTCGTAGACATACGGGTTCATCCCGGCGCAACCCTCCTCGTAGCCGAAGATGCCCGGCGGCAGCGGACCCTGGGCGGCGATCCCGCGGCCGTTGCGGAAGATCGAGATCTGCTCTTCGTAGTCGATGGCGATGGATACCGCCTGCCTGAGCTTGCGCGCGCGCTCGCTTAATCCGCCGACGACGGGGTCGAGCATGTTGAAGCCGAGATAATAGGTCGAGCTCGCGACGCTGGTAAGCAGATGTATGCCCTTGCCCTGCATCGCCTCGCTTACCTCGGTGTCGCCGCTGCCGCTGAAGCGGATCGCCTGATCGAAGCTCTCCGTGAGCACGCCGGAGCGATCGTAATAACCCTGCAAGAACTTGCTCCAGTATGGAATGTTCTCCTTTTCCAGGCTGAACATCACCTTGTCGATAAAGGGCAGTCGCTTGCCCGCATCGGCGAACAGACCCTCGGCCGCGTCCTCCGGCTCGCCCTCCGCGGGATAGCGCTCGTCGCGGAAGTTCGGGTTGCGCTCGAGCACCATGCGCCGGTTCGGATTGTTCACCGTGAGCATATAGGGCCCCGTGCCCACCGGATACCAGTCGAGCGTGAGATTTTTCTGCGCCATGCCGGGCTGACTGAAGAAGTGGTCGGCCTCGGGCGGCATGGGCGCGAAGAACGGCATCGCCATCCAGTACAGGATCTGCGGGTACTTGCCGTTAATCTTCACACGGTAGGTATAGCGGTCTACCGCCTCCACGCCGGCCAGGGGATAGCGGGTGAGATCGAGATAGACTCCCTCCTCGCGTCCTTGCGCGACCTCGGCATGGGCCCGCTTCAGGGTCGCGACGTAGTCCTTGAGCCCCACGATGTAATCCTGCATGACGCTCAAGATCGGCGAGTGGAGCTTCGGATGCGCCAGGCGCTTGATCTGGTACACATAGTCGGCTGCCACCAGCTCGCGCGTGCCAGCCTTGGAAAAATCGGAGATGGCGTAGACGCCGCCGAGCTCGCGCTCCGTCAGCGCCTGGTAGCGAAGATCGCCTTTGTCGTCGCGCGCGAAGGCCGGATGCGGCTGGTAGTAAACGCCGGGTCGGATCCGGATCTCGTAGACGCTGTAGGATATGGTCTGCGCCGGGGCATCCTGCGGGAGCCTCCTTCCCTGCCGGTCGAGATATACCGGTTTCGGGACCGCGACCGCGGTGAGCGGTGCGAGCGCATACGGGCGCTTCAGGTAGTGATACTGAAACGGCGGCTCGTAAACTTGCGCGATGAACTCGTACTCGTTCGAGCTGTAGGAGCGCGCGGGATCGAGATGCTTGGGGCGCTCGCGGAAGGCGGCGTACAGAATATTCCGGTCCCGGTCCGCGGACGGATAGGGATTGTTCCAGGCGGCGTGCGCGCTCAGCGAAAAAACGGCCGCGACGATCGACAGCAGGATTCGGTATGTGCGCGGACGGATCATGTGGAGCGAATCACGGACAAACGGTATTATCCCCCTTCACGGCGGCCGGAAATTCCGCTACTGTAGCGGCTCAGTTCGTCCGGGTGCAATATGCGACGGCGCGAAACCCGAAACATAACGACCAGAACCAGAACAAACGGAGTAACCGCATGGGATTCCTGGCAGGAAAACGCGCGCTGATCGTGGGCGTGGCGAGCGACCGGTCCATCGCCTGGGGCATCGCCAAGGCCATGCATCGGGAGGGCGCCGAGCTCGCCTACACCTACCAGAACGACAAGCTCAAAGAGCGCGTGGAGAAATACGCCGCGCAAACCAAGTCCGACATCGTGCTGCCCTGCGACGTCGCATCCGACGAGCAGATCGAAGCGGTCTTCGCGCACCTCGACGACTACTGGGACGGGCTCGACATCATCGTGCACGCGGTGGCCTACGCCCCGCGCGAGCTGCTCCACGGCAACTACGTGGACGTCGTAACGCGCGACGGCTTCCGCATCGCGCACGAGATCAGCTCCTACAGCTTCGCCGCGCTCGCCAAGGCCGGGCGCGCCATGATGCAGGGGCGCAACGGGGCGCTACTGACCCTCACCTACATCGGTTCGGAGCGCTCCGTGCCCAACTACAACATCATGGGGCTCGCCAAGGCGAGCCTCGAGGCGAACGTACGCTACCTCTCCCAGGCGCTCGGGCCCGAGGGCATCCGCGTCAATGCCATCTCCGCCGGCCCCATCCGCACGCTCGCCTCGGCCGGCATCACCGACTTCAAGAAGCTCCTGGACTACAACGACAAGATGGCGCCGCTCGGGCGCGGCGTGACCATCGATGAGGTGGGAAATGTCGCCGCGTTTCTGTGCTCGGACCTCGCCTCCGGCGTCACCGGGGAGATCACCTATGTCGACGGCGGCTTCAACACCGTGGCCATCGGCCTCAACTACGGCGAGCTGGTGAGCTAGGAAACACTAATAAAACGACTCAACGCAAAGGCGCAAAGCACGCAAAGAAAAAAATCGGCTTTCAACAACGGTCTATTCTTCACGCCTTGGCGTCTTTGCGTTGAGTTTCTTCTTTGGCCTTTTTCAACTCGCCTCGGCCGTGCGCCTTCAGAGCTTGTCGTAGTTGATCTTGACGTCTGCCGCCTTCCGTAACCCGGCGCGGTAGTTCGCGTAGTAATCGGCGCCGCGACGCGCGCTGAGAACCTTTCGCACCTTGTCCTTGAGGACGGCGTCCGCCTTGGCAAGGTCCTGCTCCTTCACGCGCTGCACCGCGAACAGCGCATACCCCTGGCCCCCCAGCGCCACGCCGCCGTACGCGGGCCTTCCGCCCTCCGGTCGAACGGCCTGGAACGCCGCCTCCACGATGCGCCGGTCGAGCCCCGCGGGTTGATCGCGCGTCGCCGACTTCGGAGGCTGGAGCTTGAGCCCGTGGGCCTTCGCCAACGCCTCCAGCTTCGCGCCCGCGCGCAATTCCTTGAGCAGCCCCTCGCCGAGATTCCGGGCCGCCGCCTGCGCGCGTTCCTCGCGCAGCACGCGCTCGATCTGCGCGCGCACCTCGGACAACGGCCGGGCCGATTCCGGGCGGTGGCCGACGACGCGCAGCGCCACGAGCGCATCGGCGCCGACCTCGATGGCGTCGCTGTTGCGCCCCTGGCCCCTGATGTCCGGATGGAACGCGGCCTCGACGATCCGGGACTGCGCCGTGAGACCGCTGCCGCCCGCGCGCGAGAACCAGTCGCTTTGCTGAATGGCGAGCCCCAGCGCTTCGGCCGCCGGCTTCAGGCTGTCCGGCTGCTCGTAGACGAGATTGCGGAATTTTTCTGACAGCTCGAGGAAGCGCTCCTCGCCCCGGCGCTTGCGGACGAGATCCGTAAGCTCCTTACGCGCCTCGGCGAAGGACTTGCGCTTTTCCGGCGTGTGGGCGGTGAGCCGCACAAGATGCCAGCCGTAGCTGGTACGCACCGGCGGCGCGAGCTCCCCGACCCGCTTCAGCGCGTAGACCGCATCCTCCAGCTCTTTCGGCAGCACCCCGCGGCGGATCTCGCCGAGATCGCCGCCTTTGGCGCCCGAGTCCTTGTCGTCGGAGTGTTGTTTCGCGAGCTGCGCGAAATCGTTTCCGGCGCGCGCCTGCCGCGCGATGTCCGCGATCTTCGCCGCCGCCTGCTTCGCCTCGGCCTCCGGCGCCTGCGGTGCGAGCTGGATCAACACGTGGCTCGCGCGTCGCTTCTCCGGCGCGACATAGCGCCCGGCCTCCTCCGCATACGCCCGCTTGAGCTCCTCCTCGCCCGGCCGATAGTTCTCGATCAGACCCTCGGCCGAAAGGCGCAGGTACTCGATACGCACCTGTTCGGGCGTACTGAACCGGTCCTGGTGCGACTGGTAATACTGCGCCACCTCCGTCTCGCCGATGACGGCCTTGGTCAGGAACGGCTCGGTACCGATGGTGGCGACGGCGATCTCGCGCTCCTGGGCCAGCAGGCGAACGACCCCGGCGAGGTCCGCCTCGGTGACGAAGCCGCTGTCGCTCAGCCCCGCGCGCAGTTGCCCGATCATCTGCTCGCTGCGGCGGCGCGACTCGAACTCGCGCATGCTGATACCCTCACGTCGCAGCAGCGTCTGGTACAGATCGGGGTCGAACCGGCCGTCGCGCTGGAAATACGGCAGCTCGCGGATCATCTGCCCGAGCCGCGCATCACCGATGCGATAGCCCTTGTTCTCGGCGTCGCGGACGAGCAGCGTCTGGTCGATAAGCCCCTCGAGCACCATCTGGCGCATCTGACGGTCTTCCAGCAGTTTGGGGTCAACGCCGCGCAACTGTTCCATCGCCTGGCGGTAGGCCTGCTGGGTGATGTCCACCCCTTCGACCTTGGCCACGGCGATACTTCCACCGCCCTCGAAGTAGGAATTGATCCCCCAGAACGCAAACGGGATGACGATCAGAATCAGGATGACCGAGGCGATGATGCCTTGGGTTTTTTCGCGGATCTTGGCGAGCATGGGCGCGTACTTTACCGGATGCCCTACGGAAGTATCAACGGACAAACAAAGAAAATTAGACAGGATTTACAGGATTAGCAGGATTAGCACGAGAAGCCAAGACGCAAGACCCGGTTTTAATCCTGTAAATCCTGTTAATCCTGTCCATTTATGAAATAGAAAGGGCGAGGCGGCGGCCTCGCCCTGCGGAAGATGGCGGAGCGGACGGGACTCGAACCCGCGACCCCCGGCGTGACAGGCCGGTATTCTAACCAACTGAACTACCGCTCCGAAATGCAAGGACTGAGTCCTGAGTGCTAAGGACTGAGACGTACATGCCTGTCTTTTTCAGTCCTCGGTCCTCAGCACTCAGTCCTATTTTTTAGCTGGTGGGTGCTGAGGGTCTCGAACCCCCGACATTCGCCTTGTAAGGGCGACGCTCTACCATCTGAGCTAAGCACCCCGCCACTAAACGGAAAACCACGTGACCGGGGCCCTGTGCCGGCGCCGGACAAAGCCACCCGGAAGCATCGGAACATGCCGACCTTCCGTTTAGTGGCGGGGCCGCTAGTTTAAGGCATCCTTCAGCCCTTTGCCAGCCTTGAACCTGGGGTTCTTGCACGCCGCGATCGCGATCGTCTCGCCGGTGCGCGGATTACGCCCCGCGCGCGCCGCACGGTTGCTGACCGTGAAGGTTCCAAACCCGGAAAGCGTGACGGTGTCGCCGTTGCGCAGTCTGTCGGTAATGATGTCGCACACCGCTTCGACGGTGCGGGAGGCAACGGTCTTGTTGAGGTCCGTGGTGGCGGCGAGTTTTTCAATCAGTTCGGCTTTATTCATCTTCGCATCCCCTTATGCACAAGTGGTGGAGTTGCATGTCAACGCCCGCGCCGCGGGCGCGAGCAATATCCTCGCGCCGAGGGATAGCGTTGTCAAGGAATCCCGCCATGAAGCAACGAAGCGACACCGTGTGAAAAAGTACCGCGCCCTTTTTGAAGGTCGGCGCTGCACCGCCCATCACTCCGTCGTTTAGCCGGCCGCCGAAAACAAATGTTTCAGCGGCCGGCAGTGCGGCATAAGGGCAGCGCGGAAAAAGTCATGACGCTCCGGTCGGGCAGACCGTCGTCGCTGGCGGCGGGACTTAATGCGTGATCGGCGGGTTGACGATGTCGCGCTCAGCCGCCGCGGGCTTCTCGGCCTGCGCCTCGGCGGGCTTGGACTCAGGCAGCGGCTGCGGCATGCGCTCGAGCGCCGCTTCAAGCACCTGATCGACCCAGCGCACCGGACGGATGTCGAGATCCGCGCGGATGTTCTTCGGGATCTCGGTGAGATCCTTGCGGTTCTCCTCCGGAATCAGCACCGTCTTGATGTTGCCGCGATGCGCGGCGAGCAGCTTCTCCTTGAGGCCTCCGATCGGGAGCACCTCGCCGCGCAACGTGATCTCGCCGGTCATGGCCACATCCGCGCGCACCGGGATCTTCGCGAGCGCCGACACGATCGCGGTGCACATGGCGATGCCCGCGCTCGGTCCATCCTTCGGTGTCGCCCCTTCCGGCACGTGAATATGGAAGTCGTGCTTCTGGTAGAAATCCTCCGGGATGCCGAGCCGTGCGGCGCGCGACCGCACCACCGTCAGGGCGGCGGTGATGGACTCCTGCATCACGTCACCGAGCTTGCCGGTATAAGTGGTCTTGCCCTTTCCGGGGACGATCGCGGTCTCGATCGTCAGGAGCTCTCCGCCGACCTCGGTCCACGCAAGCCCCGTGACCTGGCCCACCTGGTTGACCTGCTCCGCCGTGCCGTAACGGAAGCGGCGCACGCCCAGGTATTTATCCAGGCTCTTCGGCGTCACATTGATCTTCTTCTCGCTCTTCTTGAGCAGCAAGGTCTTCGCCACCTTGCGGAAAACCTTGGAGATTTCGCGCTCGATGCTGCGTACGCCCGCCTCGCGCGTGTAGTAGCGGATCACGTCGCGGATCGCCGCCGGCGAAAGCGCGATCTCCTCGGGCTTCAACCCGTTGTTCTTGAGCTGCTTCGGGATGAGATATCGGGTCGCGATAGCGACCTTCTCGTCCTCGGTGTAACCGCTAAGCCGGATCACCTCCATGCGGTCGAGAAGCGGCGGCGGGATGTTGAGCGTATTGGCCGTCGCGATGAACATCACATCGGACAGATCGTAGTCGACCTCGAGATAGTGATCGTTGAAGGCATGGTTCTGCTCCGGATCGAGCACCTCGAGCAGCGCCGAAGAGGGGTCGCCGCGGAAGTCCATGGCCATCTTGTCCACCTCATCCAGCATGAAGAGCGGATTGCGCACCTTCACCTTGGACATGTTCTGGATGACCTTGCCGGGCAGCGAACCGATGTAGGTGCGGCGGTGACCGCGGATCTCGGCCTCGTCGCGCACCCCGCCCAGAGACATGCGCACGAACTTGCGATTCGTGGCGCGTGCGATCGACTGACCCAGCGAGGTCTTGCCCACGCCCGGCGGGCCGACGAGGCACAGGATCGGGCCCTTGAGCTTGTCGACGCGCTGCTGCACCGCGAGATACTCCAGGATGCGCTCCTTGACCTTCTCGAGCCCATAGTGGTCGGTCTCGAGGATCTTCTCGGCCTCGGCAAGATCCTTGCGGATCTTGCTACGCTTCTTCCACGGTACATTGAGGATCCAGTCGACATAGTTGCGCACGACGGTCGCCTCGGCCGACATCGGCGACATCATCTTGAGCTTCTTCAATTCGGACTCGGCCTTCTCGCGCACCTCCTTGGGCATACCGGCCTTCGCGATCTTCTTCTCGATCTCCTCGATCTCGCTCGGACCCTCCTCGAGCTCGCCCAACTCCTTCTGGATCGCCTTCATCTGCTCGTTGAGATAATACTCGCGCTGGCTCTTCTCCATCTGGCGCTTGACGCGCCCGCGGATACGCTTCTCCACCTGAAGCAGGTCGATCTCGGTCTCGAGCACGCCGAGGATCTTCTCCAAGCGCTCGCGCACGTCGCTCACCTCGAGAATCTGCTGCTTGTCCTCGATCTTGAGCGAGAGGTGCGCCGCCACCGTATCCGCGAGCCGCCCCGGATCGTCCACGCCGGCAAGCGATGTGAGGATCTCCGGAGGGATCTTCATGTTGAGCTTGACGTACTGGTCGAACTCGTTCATCACCGAGCGCATGAGCGCCTCGATCTCGCGATCGGCGATCGGCTCGGAGTCGAGCAGCGCCACCTGGGCGGAGAAATATTCCTCCGTCTCTGTGTAGCGGTCGATCAGCGCGCGGCGCTCGCCCTCGACCAGAACCTTGACGGTGCCGTCCGGGAGTTTCAGCAATTGCAGGATGCTCGCGATCGTGCCGATCGTGTGGATGCTGTCCGGTCCGGGATCATCGTCGGAGGCGCTCTTCTGCGCCACCAGCATGATCTGCTTGCCGGACTCCATCGCGAGTTCGAGCGCGCGGATCGACTTGCGCCGCCCGACGAACAGCGGGATCACCATGTGCGGAAACACCACCACGTCGCGCAGCGGCAGCACCGGCATCGTCGTTTCCGACCCGGGGAGGATCTTCGGGGGGGATGGGAACTGCGGCTTCTCGCGTGTCATGGCATCCTGTCGGTGTTGGTGTGGTAGCGCCTGTTCCCAGTTTGGGGCCTACGGGACCGGATTTCAATATTCGGCCGGTTTTCCCTCCGGATCGACCGAATATCGGTAAAAACCGTGCGCCGGCACAAAAAACCCCGCGCGCGGCGGGGTCGGCTGCAAACCGCGGAATATTACCCGCGTCATGAGCTCACCGATGCGCGCTTGTGGCTCTGGTCGTCCGCGTCCGAATAGATCAGGATCGGCCTGGCCCCTTCGTTGATCACGTTCGCCTCGACCACCACCTTCTTTACATTGTCCATCGACGGCAGCTCGAACATGATCTCGAGTAGCGCGCGCTCGATGATCGAGCGCAGCCCTCTGGCGCCGGTCTTGCGCTCCATGGCGCGCTTGGCCACCGCCGCGAGCGCGTCGGGGCGGATCTCAAGCTCCACGCCCTCGAGCTTCAGCAGTTTCTGGTACTGCCGTGCGAGCGCGTTCTTCGGCTCCGTCAGGATCTGTATGAGCGCCACTTCGTCGAGCTCGTCCAGAATCGCCACCACCGGCAACCGTCCGACGAACTCCGGAATCAGACCGTACTTAATCAGATCCTCCGGCTCCACCAGCCGCAGGATCTCGCCCGTCTGCCGGGCGTTGCCGCGGCTGCGGATCTCGGCCTGGAAGCCGATGCCCGTGCGCTCGGTGCGGTTCTGGATCACTCTCTCGAGCCCCGAAAACGCGCCGCCGCAAACGAACAGGATGTTGCGCGTGTCCACTTGCAGGAATTCCTGCTGCGGATGCTTGCGCCCGCCCTGGGGCGGCACCGAAGCGATGGTGCCCTCGATGAGCTTGAGCAGCGCCTGCTGCACGCCCTCGCCCGACACGTCGCGCGTGATCGAGGGGTTCTCGCTCTTGCGCGAGATCTTGTCGATCTCGTCGATGTAGACGATGCCCTTCTGCGCCTTCTCGACGTCGTAGTCGCACTTTTGCAGGAGCTTCTGGATGATGTTCTCGACATCCTCGCCGACGTAGCCCGCTTCGGTGAGGGTCGTAGCATCGGCGATGGTGAACGGGACGTTCAGGAGTCGCGCCAGCGTCTCGGCGAGCAGCGTCTTGCCGGAGCCCGTGGGGCCGATCAGCAGGATATTGCTCTTGGAAAGCTCGACATCGCCGACCTTGCCCTCGTTCTCGATGCGCTTGTAGTGGTTGTAGACCGCGACCGACAGCACCTTCTTCGCATTGGTCTGGCCAATCACATACTCATCGAGAATCTGAAGGATCTCGCGCGGGGTGGGAAACTTCTTCTTGGCTGCGGACGCGTTCTTCTCTTCCTGGACCTCCTCGCGGATGATGTCGTTGCACAGCTCAACGCACTCATCGCAGACAAACACCGAGGGGCCGGCGATGAGCTTGCGCACTTCATGCTGGCTCTTGCCGCAAAAGGAACAGTACAAGAGCTTTTCGCCCTTGCCGTCACCCCTGCCGTTTTGGGTGTTATCCACCATCCGCCAACCTCGTGGTCTTTACCGGAGAATCTAGCCGCCCAAGCTTAAACCAGCCTTAAAAGGATGCGGTCTTCCATGGGTGTTTGCAAGCATTATTATCTATCAGATAGATATAGCATACACCGTCTAAAGTTCACCTGTGCGCTATGTCACACGCGCTTTTCGATGACCGTATCGATTAGCCCGAAGGACTGTGCCTCCTCGCCGTCCATGAAATAATCCCGGTCGGTGTCCTCACGGATCTGGTCCATGGCGCGCCCGGTGTGCCAGACCAGGATCTGGTTGAGGCGCTCGCGCACGCGCAGGATTTCGCGCGCGTGGATGTCAATGTCGGACGCCTGGCCCTGGAAACCGCCCATCGGCTGGTGCACCATCATGCGCGCGTGCGGCAATGCAAAGCGCTTGGCTTTGGCCCCACCCGCGAGGATGAGCGCACCCATGCTCGCCGCCTGGCCGAGGCACACGGTGCTCACGTCCGGCTTGATGAACTGCATGGTGTCATAGATGGCGAGCCCGGCGTTCACCGCCCCGCCCGGGGAATTGATGTAGAGGTGGATGTCCTTGTCCGGGTTCTCCGACTCGAGAAACAGGAGTTGCGCCACCACCAGATTGGCCATGTGATCCTCGACCGGGCCGACCAGAAAAACCACACGCTCCTTGAGCATGCGGGAATAGATGTCGTAGGCGCGCTCACCCCGCCCGGTGGTCTCGATCACCATGGGGACGAGCCCCAGTCCCTGGGGGTTCAGAGCACCGTTCTGCAGCGTCATGTCTTTCATCGCAATGCCTTGGGTAAAACCGATAGCGCTATCATTCCACAGCCGCCTGGATTTGCAACAACTCCCGGAAACCCATGGGCTTGTCGCTCACTTCCGCGGTCGCGATCAGCTCTTCGACGACCCGATCCTCAAGCACCAGGGATTCGACCTCGGCGAGCCGCTCGGGGTTTTTGTGGTGCCACTCGATGAACTGCGGCGGCGATTCGTATTCCGCGGCCAGCTCTTCCAGCCGCTGACGCACCCGGGCGGGGTCGGCCTTGAGGCCGCGGGCGCGGACGATCTCTCCGACGATGAGCCCCAGCACTACGCGCGCGCGGGCGCGCTCCCGATACATGGCGTCCAGCATGCCGTCGGCCTGCGGCTGAGCGCCGCGCAGCGCCTGCTCCTGGGACTTCATGCGCGCGATTTCGGCGTTCACCAGGCTCTGCGGCACCTCGAAACGGTTGCCCTCGAGCAGCGCCTTCCAGACACGACTGCGCAGCACGGTGCGGCTGCGGGCGGCCGCCTCGCGTTCGAGGTTCGCCCGGATGTCGGCGCGCAGCGTTTCGAGGCTTCCGTCCGGCACGCCGAGCGTGCCGGCGAATTCCGCGTTGAGCTCCGGCAAAACCGGTTCCGCCACTTCGTGAACCGTCACCTCGAAATCCACCGTTTGGCCCGCGAGCGCGGGGTTGCGGTGATCGGCAGGAAACGGCACGACGAGCGTCTTGACCTCGCCGGCGGTCGCACCGACGAGACCGTTCTCGATACCTTCGAGGAGCGTGCCGGCGCCGAGCACCACGGAGACGCCCTTTGCGACACCGCCCTCGAATTCCTTACCCGCGATGCGTCCCACGAAATCAATCTTGAGCCGATCGTCGGCGCGCGCGGCGCGCGCAATGGGACTCCAGGTCACGCGCTGCTTGCGGATGGTCTCGACCGTGCGCTCGACGTCCTCGGCCGCGATCTGCGCGACCGGACGCTCGATGTGCACGCCCCTCAGATCCAGGCGTTCGATCTCCGGATACACCTCGAACTCGGCGGTATATTCGAGGGTCGCGCCGCGCGCCAGGCTCTTGCGACTGATGCGCGGGCCGCCTGCGGGGCGCAGACCCTCGCGTCCGATCGCCTCGCGAAAGCTCGTCTCGATCAGATCGCCCGCAACCTCCTCCATCAGCTCGCCGCCATAGCGGGCCTCCACCATCTTGAGGGGGACCTTGCCGGGGCGAAAACCGGGGAGTTTGACCCGTGTGGACAGGCGCTGAAGACGCGCACCATAGCTCTTTTCGACTTCATCGGCCGGCACCGCGACCGTCAAACGCCGGCCCAAGGCGCCGACCCGCTCAAGCGAAACCTGCATTCGTAACCCTCGCTACAATCTGAAAAAATCGGCCTGCATCCATCATACCGGGTTGCGTACGGGAGTCCAAGAATCCCGCCCGCTGAAAAGAACTGGTGCGAATGGGGAGACTCGAACTCCCACGGGTTGCCCCACTGGAACCTAAATCCAGCGCGTCTACCGATTCCGCCACATTCGCGCTGCCGACGAAGAACATTAAACCATGTTTTCGCCCGCGCGACAGAAATGGCACGCGTGACAGATGTAAAGAAAAAGGGGCTTGCGTGGGCAAGCCCCTTAGCAGAATGGTGGGCCGTGGAGGGGTTGAACCTCCGACCCGCTGATTAAGAGTCAGCTGCTCTACCAACTGAGCTAACGGCCCTGATTAAAACAGGTACGAGGGGCGAGGTACGAGAGGCGAGGGTCGGAAGGAAGAACCTGTTTTATTCCTCGCACCTCGTATCTCGTCCCTCGCCCCTTTTAATATGGGGTGAGCGATGGGACTCGAACCCACGACAACCGGAATCACAATCCGGGACTCTAACCAACTGAGCTACGCCCACCATGCGATGACAGCGCCGATATTATACCTGCGTCGGCGCCTTGGCGCTGCATGTTCTCTCTCTGGATTGGCGCGCCCGACAGGAATCGAACCTGTGACCCCCAGCTTAGAAGGCTGGTGCTCTATCCGACTGAGCTACGGGCGCAAGAGGACAGGTACGAGAGGGTCGAGGGGCGAGGGCAAAAACGCGCGCCTCCAGCCCTTGTACCTCGGTCCTCGTCCCTTTGAGCTTGGTC
>MFSU01000084.1:14117-17401 GCA_001785115.1 Candidatus Muproteobacteria bacterium RBG_16_65_34 | reverse complement strand
GTCGCGGGCGCAGGGATGCGCAGGAGCGACCACGAGCAAAGAAAAGCTACCTGCCGTGGGTCAGCCACCCACAAGTAGCTTTTCAGATCATCGCCGCAGGCGATTCGAACAAAGCACTCTCTCGGGTGGGATCATGGCGAATCGGAGCCACGCTTCAAACTGCGTCCTTGACCGGGAATTACTGGGTCCGGTCGCGCTATAGGCCCTGTTTTTTGCTCGCACGAGTACACGATGAGCCAAAAATCTTAATGGGCCTCGTCCCAGTTGGTCCCCACGCCGATATCCACGACGAGCGCCACGGAAAGCTGTGCCACCTGCTCCATGCACCGGCGGATTTCGCCGCGCGCGCGCTCGATCCCGCCCTCGGCCACCTCGAACACCAGCTCATCGTGCACCTGCATGATCATTTTTGCGTCGCCGCGGGACTCCTCGATCCAGCGGTCCGCCGCAACCATGGCGCGCTTGATGAGGTCCGCCGCGGTGCCCTGCATCGGCGCGTTGATCGCGGCGCGCTCGGCGGCCTGACGCCGGGCCTGGTTGGAGGCGTTGATCTCGGGCAGATACAGCCGCCGCCCGAAAAGCGTTTCGACGTAGCCCTGGACACGCGCCTGCTCGCGCGTGTGGTCCATGAAGGCCCTCACCCCCGGATAGCGCGCGAAATAGAGGTCGATGTATTCCTGCGCGGCGTTGCGATCGATGCGCAGTTGGCGCGCGAGCCCGAAGGCCGACATGCCGTAGATGAGACCGAAGTTGATGGCCTTGGCCGCGCGGCGCATCTCCTCCGACACCAGATCCAATGCCACGCCGAACACCTCGGCGGCGGTGGCGCGGTGGATGTCGAGGTTCTGCGCGAACGCCTGGATCAGGCGCGCATCGTTCGAGAGGTGCGCCATGATGCGCAGCTCGATCTGGGAATAGTCCGCGGAAACAATTTTATATCCCGGCGGCGCGATGAACGCCTGGCGGATGCGCCGCCCCTCCGCGGTGCGCACCGGGATGTTCTGGAGATTGGGGTCGGCGGAGGAGAGCCGCCCGGTCGCGGCGACCGCCTGATGATACGAGGTATGCACGCGCCCGGTCTTGGGGCTGATCATCTCCGGGAGCTTGTCGGTATAGGTCGTCTTGAGCTTGCTCAGGCCCCGGTGCTCGAGGATGAGCCGCGGGAGCGGATAATCGAGCGCCAGTTCCTGCAACACCTCCTCCGCGGTGGACGGCTGGCCGGTAGGCGTCTTCTTGAGCACCGGCAGCTTGTGCGCACCGTACAGCACCTCCTGGATCTGCTTCGGCGAGCTTAGATTGAACGGCTGGCCGGCGAGCGCATGCGCCTCGCGCTCGAGCTCGATCAGGCGCTTGGCGAGCTCCGTGCCTTGCGCGCGCAGCATGGCGACATCGATCATCACGCCGTGGCGTTCCATGCGCGCGAGCACCGGCACGAGCGGCATCTCGATCTCCTCGAAGAGCTTCACCAGCGCCGGGTTCTCGCTGAGCCGCGGCCACAGGTGTTCGTGCAGCCTGAGGGTCACGTCGGCGTCCTCGGCGGCGTAGGCCGCGGCCTGCTCGATCGGGACCTCGCTGAAGTTGATCTGGTGCTTGCCCTTGCCCGCGACGTCCTCGTACTTGAGCGTCTTGTAGCCGAGGTACTTGAGCGCGAGGCTGTCCATGTCATGGCGCGAGGCGGTGGAATCGAGCACGTAGGACTCGAGCATGGTGTCGAAGCGCAGGCCCGCGAGCCGGATGCCGTGGTTGGCGAGCACCTTCAGGTCGTACTTCAGGTTCTGGCCGATCTTGAACGCGTTCGGATCCTCAAGCAGCGGCTTGAGCCTGGCGAGGGCGGCGTCGCGGTCGAGTTGCTCGGGCGCTCCCGGGTAGCGGTGCGCGAGCGGCACGTACGCCGCCTCGCCGGCGCGGTCGGTGAACGAGACGCCGACGATCTCGGCGCGGATGGCGTCGAGGTCCGTGGTCTCGGTGTCGAAGGCGAACGGACCGGCGGCCTTAAGGCGCGCGATCCAGCGCTCGAGCTGCGCCATCGTGGTAACGGTCTCGTAGCCCGCGCTGTGCGCCGCGGGCGCGGCCGCCGGCTGGTTGACGCCGCCCAGCTCCGCGAGCCAGGTCTTGAACTCCAGGTGCGCGTACAGCGCGCGCAGCCGCGCCGCATCCGGCGGCGCGCGCTTCAGATCCCCGGGCGCGACGGGCAGCGCGACGTCGCACTTGATGGTGGCGAGGCGGCGCGCGAGCGGCAGTTGGTCGAGCGCGGCACGCAGACTGTCACCGACCTTGCCGGGGATCTCCAGCGCGTGCGCCACGAGGTTGTCGAGCGTGCCGTACTGCTGCAACCACTTCGCGGCGGTCTTGGGGCCCACGCCGGGCACGCCCGGGATGTTGTCCGAGGTGTCGCCCATGAGCGCCAGATAGTCGATCACCTGCCCGGGCTCGATGCCGAATCTTTCCACGACCGCGGCATGGTCGTACCGCGCGTCTTTCATGGTATCGACGAGATGGACATGATCGTCCACGAGCTGCGCCATGTCCTTGTCGCCGGTGGAGATGAGCGTGTCGCGGCCCGCGCGCGCCGCCTGCCGGGCCAGGGTCCCGATCACATCGTCCGCCTCCACACCCTCGATCTGGAGCAGCGCAAGCCCGAGCGCCCGGACGATCTCGTGGATGGGTCCGATCTGGGATGCGAGCTCGTCCGGCATCGGCGGGCGGTGGGCCTTGTATTCGGGATAGATGTCGTCGCGGAAGGTCTTGCCCTTGGCGTCGAACACCACGGCGATGTCTTCCGGCTCGTAGTCGGCGAGAAGCTTGCGCAGCATGTTGATCACGCCGTAGACCGCGCCCGTGGGCTCGCCGCGCGAGTTGGCGAGCGCCGGCAGCGCGTGAAACGCGCGATAGAGATACGACGAGCCGTCCACCAGAATCAGGGGGTTCGCCTGAGCGGCGGCCGGCGGTTTCGCCGCGGCGGCGGCGGTTTCGGAGGAAACGCTCTTGCGATTCACGATCAGCCCGTTTCCCCGCGCCCGCGGCGCGCATTTGTGCTAAAAACCATCTAGGTACCTCAAAACGGCGTTTAACCGCAGATGAACGCAGATTAACGCAGATGAATCAACTGGTTTGAATGACTGCCTGGCGCGCCCATATGGTCAAAGAAGGAGCGCTGATAACATTCTTGGATTCATAAAATCTGCGGATGCAATCGCCGCTTTTAGGTTCACCCTTTCGGTGGACTGGCGAATACAGGCAGCGTTTTTGAACATCCGCGTTCATCTGCGGTTTACTCCTTATTC
>MFSU01000084.1:12226-14047 GCA_001785115.1 Candidatus Muproteobacteria bacterium RBG_16_65_34 | reverse complement strand
AACGGCAACCACCGGGTCGCGGTCACGCCCTCGGGCGTGATGTCGCGCGAATCCTGGAAGATTTTCCAGATCATGGCGGAATTCGTCGCCGGCTTCGAGCGGCTCTCGCAGATCCAGCCCTCGGTGAGCATCTTCGGCTCCTCGCGCATCCGGCCCGGGCATCCGTATTATGCCCTGACCGAGGAGATCGCGCGCAAACTCTCGGACGCCGGCTTCGCGGTGGTCAGCGGCGGCGGCCCGGGGCTCATGGAGGCGGCCAACAAGGGCGCGTTCTACGGCAAGTCCCCGAGTGTGGGGCTCAACATCAGTCTGCCGCACGAGCAACGCGCGAACGACTATCAGGACGTGAGCCTGACGTTCCAGCACTTCTTCGCGCGCAAGGTCATGTTCGTCAAATACGCCAAGGCCTACGTGGTCATGCCCGGGGGCTTCGGCACGCTCGACGAGGTCATCGAGGCGCTCACGCTGATCCAGACCGGCAAGAGCACGCGCATGCCCATCGTCCTGGTGCACGCGCCGTTTTGGGCCGGCATGGTGGAGTGGTTCAAGCAGACGCTGATCGCCGAGGGCGTTATCGACCAGGGCGATCTCGACCTGTTCATGGTGGTCAACAGCGCCGATGAGGTGCTGGAGACGATCTTCCGTTATTATGAGCAACGGGGCTTCGAGCCCTCGGAAGAAGAGAAGGAAATCAAGCTCAACCTCTGAATCGCCGCGCGCGGCGCGCGGAAACGGCCCGAGGAATCTCGTCATGCGTTCGCTTCCCGTTATTGTCCTCATGTCCCTGATCGCGGCGCCGGCGGCTGCAATCGGCGCCCCGGAAAACGGCGCCGCGCAGAAATCGGCCACGCCCGCGCCACCCGCGCGCGAGGCGCCGCCTCCGCCGCCCCCGCCGGAGAGCTACCAGCCCGCACCGACCCCGGGAACGCCCGAGCCGGGGCTGGAGCCCGAGATCACGATCACCACCAAGGGGACCGAGATCCATGCGGAATACCGGCTGAGCGGCCAGCTCTACATGATTAAGGTGACCCCGGCGAAGGGAAAGCCCTATTACCTGATCGATTACGAGGGCAGCGGCCAATTCCGGCGTAGCGATCTCGAACCCAATATCATGATACCGACGTGGGTGATTAAGAGATTCTAAAAGGCGTGAGGAGTTAGGGGTGAGGGGTGAGGAGTCGGAAGAGACCGCAAAACCTTTCCCCCCCTCATTACCCGTCTTACTCCCCACACCTCGCTCCTCACCCTGCGGTGCAGACATGACGGAACTCGATAGCGACACGAGCATCTCGACGGCAAACAGAACCGGCGCCGCGCAAGCTGCGGCCTGGCTCGCCTGCGGCTGGAGCAGGTTCCGCCGCGAGCCGGAATTCTGGATCGGCATGACGTTGCTTTACTTCGGTATCGCCCTGCTGCTCAAGCGCATTCCGTTCATGGGCGACTTCGTGCTGGTGCTCATCACGCCGCTCCTGCTCGCCGGAGCACTGCGGGCCGCGCGCGCGGCGCTCGCACCGGGCGCCCGCGCCGCCCGCGGCAGGCGCCTGGACACCCTCCTCTTACGCCCGCTGCGCGCACTGTTTCAGGCCTTCGGCGAGCAGGAAAAGCTGCTGGCGCACACGCTCGTGTGCGTCCTCACGCTCGGGTTCGTCATCCTGGTCAGCATCCCGGAGTTTCTGATTACCGGCGGTTCGGTGCTCTCGGGTCTCGTCGGCGGCGGGCTCGCCGGGCCGCTTCGACCCGCCCTATTGATCGGCATCGGGGTCGTGGCCGTGCTCTACCTGCTGCTTGCCATGGCGCTTTACTACCTCGTGCCGCTGGTCG
>MFSU01000084.1:0-12218 GCA_001785115.1 Candidatus Muproteobacteria bacterium RBG_16_65_34 | reverse complement strand
CGGCCGCCGCTGGCGGCCGCGGTCGAGAGCTTCCGCGCCTGCGCCCGCAACGCGGTGCCGCTGACGCTTTTCAGCTTGCCGTTCATAGTCGCGAACGCCCTGATCGCGAGCGCCTTTAGCATCGCACACTGGCTCGGCTACGCGCTTACCTTCAGCCTCGGGCTCGTGGCGCTGCCGGTGTTCGTGCTCGGCCTCTATTGCAGCTACCGGGACCTCTACGAGACGCAGCCGAACGCGGAATTCGGAATGCGGAATAAAATCTTCTCACCGCAGAGAGCGCAGAGCACGCAGAGGGAAGCGAAATAAGGATTAACAGGATTATTAAAACAGAACCAAAGCATTTCTAGATGACGTTGATTTAATCCTGTAAATCCTGTTAATCCTGTCCAACTCGCCGTTGTTATAATCCGCCGATGAGCCACGTGCGGGTTTATTATGGCGAGGCGCTCGCTTCCTACGGCTTCGGTCAGGGTCATCCGTTCGGTCCTGATCGCCTGGAGGCGTTCTGGCGCGAGCTCGTGCGCCGCGGACTTGACCGAAAGGTCGAGCTGGCCGCGCCGGTTGCGTGCACGCGCGAAGACCTGCTGCTGTTCCACTCGCCCGAGTACGTCGCGCGCGTGGCGCGCCAATCGCAGACCGGGGAGGGCTATCTCGACTACGGCGACACGCCGGCGTTTCGCGGCGTGTACGAGGCCGGCTCCTATGTCGTGGGCTCGGTGCTGGATGCGGTGGACGCGATCCTGCGCGGCGACTGCCGGCGCGCCTTCGTACCCATCGCGGGGCTGCACCACGCACGCCGCGATTCGGCCGCCGGTTTCTGCGTCTTCAATGACGCCGGCGTGGCGATCGAGGCGCTGCGCCGGCGACACGGCATCCGGCGCGTGGCCTATGTCGACATCGACGCGCACCACGGCGATGGGGTGTTCTACGGTTTCGAGGACGACCCCGAGCTCGTCTTCGCCGACCTGCACGAGGACGGGCATTTCCTGTATCCCGGCACCGGGGAGGCCTCCGAGACGGGACTCGGCGCGGCCCAGGGCACGAAGCTCAACATCCCGTTGCCGCCGGGCGCGGACGATCGGGCGTTTCACGCGGCCTGGCCCGAAGTAGAGAAGTTCGTGCGCCAGGGCCGGCCCGAGTTCATCCTGCTCCAGGCCGGGGCCGATAGCATTGCGGGCGATCCCATCACCCATATGCAGTACTCGCCCGCCGCCCACGGCCATGCGACGGCGCGGCTGCGGGCGCTGGCGGATGAAGTGTGCGGCGGGCGGCTGCTCGCCCTGGGTGGGGGCGGCTATAACCGCGCGAACCTCGCGGCCGCCTGGTGTGCCGTAGTCGCGGCCCTGCTCGAATGACGGCACGGCCCCCGGCACGGCTTTGACACGGCGCCCGCGCTTGGTGAGAATCGCCCGCGCACGCACACCCGCCGGAACCCGACCCGATCATGAAAATCCTCCTCGCCATCGCCCGCGCCATCGACGCCGTGAACGAACGCGTCGGCCGCGGGCTGCGCTGGCTGGTGCTGGTGGTCGCGCTGGTCTCCGCCGCCAACGCCGTCGCGCGCTACGGCCTAAACCTCTCGTCGAACGCCTGGCTCGAAATACAGTGGTATCTGTTCGGGGCGATCTTCCTGCTCGGCGCGGGCTACACGCTCAAGCACAACGGCCACGTGCGCGTGGACGTACTCTACGGCCGGGCCTCGCCGCGCCGGCAGGCGTGGATCGACCTCGTCGGCGCCGTGTTATTTCTCCTGCCCCTGTGCGGCCTCATGCTGTGGCTCTCGTGGCCCGGCTTCGCCGAGTCCTGGCGGCTCGGCGAGACCTCGCCCGACGCCGGGGGCCTGATCCGCTGGCCGGTGCGGCTCCTGATCCCGCTCGGGTTCGCGCTCCTCGGGCTGCAAGGGCTCGCCGAGGTCATCAAGCGCATCGCGTTCCTGCGCGGTGCGTTCGAGCTCACGCTGGAACGGCCGGTGGTGGAGGAGTGATGGCCTTCGAGCTGATGGCGCCCCTGATGTTCGCGGGGCTCGTGGTGCTGCTGCTCACCGGCTATCCGGTGGCGTTTGCGCTCGCGGCCAACGGGCTTATCTTCGCGCTCGTCGGCATCCAGGCGGGATTCTTCGAGTTCAGCCTCTTGCAGGCCCTGCCCGAGCGCGTATACGGCATCCTGTCCAACCAGACGCTGCTCGCGATCCCGTTCTTCACCTTCATGGGGCTCGTGCTCGAGCGCAGCGGCATGGCCGAGGATCTGCTCGACACCATCGGCAAGCTCTTCGGGGCCGTGCGCGGCGGGCTCGCCTACGCGGTGGTGTTCGTGGGCGCACTGCTCGCGGCGACCACGGGCATCGTGGCCGCCTCGGTGATCGCAATGGGCCTGATCTCGCTTCCCATCATGCTGCGCTACGGCTACGACAAGCGGCTGGCCGCCGGCGTGATCGCCGCCTCCGGCACGCTGGCGCAGATCATCCCGCCCTCGCTCGTGCTCATCGTGCTCGCCGACCAGCTCGGCGCCTCGGTGGGCGAGATGTACGCCGGCGCGCTGCTGCCGGGCCTCGTGCTCGCCGGCCTTTACCTCGCCTACGTGTTCGGCGTGACGCTGGTGCGGCCGCACGCGGCGCCGGCGTTGCCCGCCGCGGCGCGCGCGCTCTCGGGCGCGGCGCTCGCGCGGCGCGTCGCGGGCTCGATGCTGCCGCCGCTCGCGCTCGTCTTCCTCGTGCTCGGCACCATCTTCCTCGGCATGGCCACCCCCACCGAGGGCGGCGCGCTCGGGGCGGTCGGGGCGCTCGTGCTGGCCGCCGCGCACGGGCGCCTCAAGCTCGACATGCTGCGCCAGGCCATGGACGCGACCGCGCGGCTCACGAGCTTCGTAGTGTTCATCCTCATCGGCTCGACGGTGTTCACGCTCGTGTTCCGGGGCGTTGACGGAGACCGCTGGATCGAGGGGCTGCTCGCGACGCTGCCCGGCGGCACGCTCGGCTTTCTCGTGGTCGTAAACCTGCTCGTGTTCACGCTCGCCTTCTTTCTCGACTTCTTCGAGATCGCCTTCATCATCGTGCCGCTGCTCGCGCCGGTCGCGGCCAGGCTCGGCATCGACCCGATCTGGTTCGGCGTGCTTTTGGGCGTCAACATGCAGACCTCGTTCATGCACCCGCCGTTCGGGTTCGCGCTGTTTTACCTGCGCAGCGTGGCGCCAAAGGAGATCAAGACGAGCGACATCTACTGGGGGGCGGTGCCGTTTGTCGTGATCCAGATCGTGATGGTGGCGCTCGTGCTCGCCTTCCCGCAGCTCGTGGGCCACGCGCCCGCGGCGAGCGGGGCCGAGGCGATCGAGATCCCGCTCGAATCCGACCCCGGGGCCGCGTACCTGCGGCCGCCGGGGTCGAAGTAGATATCCGTCATCATTAGAAAAGCGGCGTGGAGTGACTTGACTGTTCAGTTAAGAATGTAGACTATGAGTAGCATTGAATGCGGTCCAACACTGGGTTAGCGTCGTCCCGAATGGTCATTGCGTCCCGTCTTGCTTACTCCAACCGCCATGCCGCTGCTATGGAGAAAAAGGCTGGTGGCGAAACCTATACGCCCAAACTTCTCGCCGATTTCGTTGCCCGCCAGATCATCCAGACGGCATGCCTTGAGACTCGTGAAGGGGTGTTGCGCGTTTTAGACCCGGCCGTAGGAGATGGCGAGCTTCTGGTGAGCCTGCTCGCACAACTGAAACATCTGCCAAGAGTCAAAATCGAGATTTACGGTTTCGAGACCAATCCACAGGCCAAAACTATAGCCGCGGCACGGCTTCAGTGCGATTTTCCCACCGTACCGGTGCACCTTGAAGAGCTCAGTTTTCTGGAGTACGTGCTGGAGAACTTCGGTAATAGCGATCTGTTCCGCTCACGAACAGCTGAGCCTTTCGATCTGATCATTGCAAATCCCCCATATGTTCGAACTCAAATCATGGGCGCGGCACAGGCGCAACGCTTGGCCAACCAATTTGGCCTTATCGGCCGCGTGGATTTGTACTACGCCTTCCTTATGGGCATGGCCCAAGTCCTCAGGCCACGTGGCGTTGCGGGGATCATCGTTTCCAACCGGTTCATGACCACCAAGTCGGGCTCAGCGGTACGCTCTGCCATTCGTGAACGTTTTAACCTTCGCCATGTATGGGACTTGGGGGATACCAAGCTTTTCGAGGCAGCCGTTCTGCCGGCTGTTCTCCTCGTCGAGGGCCGCAATGGTCATGCTGACGAACGGCCGACATTTACATCCATCTATGAGGCCGACCAAATAACAGAATTCAGGACACTCAATCCTATTGACGCTTTGGAACACGACGGGGTTATCGAGATTCCAGACGGCCGCCGTTACCGGGTGCGACACGGCAAACTCGATGTCAGGGGAGGAAGCGATGCGGTATGGCGCATCGCGACCGAGGCAGGCGATGCTTGGCTTGCGACCGTTGAGGCCCACAGTTGGGGCACGTTCCGCGACATCGGGAAAATCCGAGTCGGCGTAAAAACATGTGTCGATAAAGTTTTTATCCGTTCGGATTGGGATGACCTGCCTGCCGAAGATCGGCCCGAACTGCTGCGACAACTGACGACCCACCATATTGCTCGCCGTTTCAAGGCACGAGAAAACAACGGGATTCGCCGTATTCTCTACCCGCACGAAGTTAAGAACGGCAACCGGCAGGCCGTGGATTTGGAGCAATACCCGCGCGCCCGTGCTTACTTAGAGCGGCACCGCGCCGCTCTAGAAAACCGTAAGTATGTTACCGACGCGGGTCGGAAATGGTTCGAGATATGGGTCCCTCAGGATCCAGCTGCATGGGAAGTCCCCAAGCTGGTCTTTCGCGACATTTCCGACGTACCGATGTTCTGGATCGACAAGGCCGGCACGATCGTCAACGGGGACTGCTATTGGCTCATAGCCGAAAAGGCCAACGCCGAGGATTTGCTTTGGCTGGCGGTTGCCGTCGGCAACTCCACGTTTATCGAGGCATTCTACGATCACCGTTTTCACAACAAGCTATACGCCGGGCGGCGACGTTTCATCACTCAATACGTCGAACGGTTTCCATTGCCCAATCCCAAGAGCCCTATCGGCCTCTCGATCATCGAAATGGCAAAGGCGGCTTACGATGCGGTTGGCACCGATGAGGGCGAACGGCTTACCGTCGAGCTGAACCGCTTGGTATGGAAGGCTTTCGGCTTACCGGTCGAAGAAATCGGCGGGTAATGGTATCTGGAGTTTCTTGTTAAGTACCTTGCCCTGAAATTGCGGAAACCGCCCAAAGAACGCTTTCCCTGTTGTTAGAAAGAAATGCGTCAGGGTTATGCGGTTTCCATCCATGCGGCCATAAAAGACGGCATAACGCACGTCGCAATGTCGAATTTGCTTATTTCCTATTTTCGGCACATCGAGAGGCTCGGTGCTATCCGGTCTGACCAAGCCGAGATCGATGGTTGGAGAAGTCTGTAGCTTCACTTCCAGCAGTTGGTGGCGTATGTCAGGAAACCGCCCAACGTCCTGGTATCCTGCATAGCCCAGCGCCTTGCACACCAACCGGTGCAGAGCCGCGCCCCGATTGCGCTCCTGGTCATACCCCGTGTCTTTGAAACTCGTGCCCACCAGACGGCGTAAGCGTTTAAACAGGATTGCTATAGGAAGAAGCTGACTTGCGCGGGGATGGCTCACCGGTGTGGCCGTGCCCTTGAGGTCGATCCTTGCCGATGTGAATTTCCGTAACAGCGCGGTGTCTTCAGCGCTGATTAGCTCAGTCTGCTGGTCGCCAGGTATACACCGCGCCTGGTACTTCTGTGTGAGAGTTCCCGTGGTATCAAGCGAAGCTAAAGTGTCACCGGTTACTACTTTCACCCTCGCGATCAAATCATCGGCCGAGACGTGGATCAACACATAACGTCGCGTCGCGGCAAGCTCTTGGTTCCAAATCTGGAGATTATTGGATTTCTGAACATAGGTATCGAAAAACTGGCCAGGGAATCGAGGCTGTGTCCTTTGAAAGGTTTCCGGCACCGGGTACCCGAGCGCCCGACAGACATGCGTCTTTACCACTTTCGAACGAGTTCGCAGCGGTAGCCCGGCCAAGGAAACACCTTGCAGACCTCTGTTGAGGAGAGACTCAAGCTCGGGCGCCGGAATCCACAATTCTGGATCGCCAACATCAATGGGATCGTAAATGCGTAGACCGCTGGACTTGATCGCTCTGACATAGCGCCGTGGATCACTCTTTCGGGTTGCCATGGAGTATGCCGTCCTTTGTTAGAAGTTGTGGGACGGTTACCCCCAATGCCGCCGCGAGCATCTCCAACGTACTCAACGAGACATTTCTTTCCCCTCTCTCGACCGCACCGATGTATGTCCGGTGTAAGCCACATAGGTCAGCAAGGGTTTCCTGGGAAAGACGCCTGATCTTGCGGAATTTCCGCAGATTGTCAGCGAGGATTCGTGTAATCCCCTTGCTTGGTTTTCGTAATGTTTTTGATCTCATGCGGCTGATTGCTACGTACCCGTTCCAGGTTCGATTCTCTGAACGGTGATGTCTATGGGTCTACAGACTATGAGTAGCGTCCCAACCACGAGCCACTTGGGGAATGAGAAGACCTTGGGGATTTACCGGGCGCGTGCCGGTCGAGCGACGCCGTCGGTGGCTTTCTGCCGCCGGAGGGCTAGGTCAAGAAATTACTTTACGTAGAAGAGGAAATTGGCGTACGCCGCCTCGGCCACCTTGAACCACTGGTTGCTCGCGTCGGCGAATTTTTTCCACTCGGTGTAGATGCGCTTGAAGGCCGGGTTGCGGCGCGCCTCCTCCTCGTAGATCTCGAACGCCGCCTTGCGCGCCGCGACCATGATGTCCTGCGGGAACGCGCGCAGCTTCACGCCCTGCTTCACCAGGCGCGCGAGCGCCGGCGGGTTTTTGGCGTCGTACTCGGCGAGCATCTTCACGTTCGCCTCGGCCGCGGCGGCCTCGAACGCGGCCTTGTAGACATCCGGCAGCTCCTGCCACTTCCTGGCGTTCACGAAAAACGAGAGCTGCGGCCCGCCTTCCCACCAGCCGGGGTAGTAGTAGTGCTTGGCGACCTTGTGGAAGCCGAGCTTTTCGTCGTCGTACGGCCCGACCCATTCGGTGGCGTCGATCGCCCCGCGTTCGAGCGCCGGATAGATGTCGCCGCCGGCGAGCGTCTGCGGCACGACGCCGAGACGCGCCATGATCTGCCCGCCGATACCGGGGATGCGCATCTTGAGGCCTTTGATATCCGCGAGCGACTTGATCTCCTTGCGAAACCAGCCGCCCATCTGCGCGCCGGTGTTGCCGCCGGGGAAGGTGAGGACATTGTAGTCCTTGAGGAACTCGTTCACGAGCTTGAGCCCGCCGCCGGCGTACATCCAGGAGTTCTGCTGGCGCGCATTGAGGCCGAAGGGCAGGCAGGTATCGAAGGCGAACGCCATGTTCTTGCCGACGTAGTAGTAACCGGCCGTGTGGCCGCACTCGACCGTCGCCTGGCTCACGGCGTCGAGCACTTGCAGCCCCGGCACGATCTCGCCACCGGCGAAGGCGCGGATCTGGAACTTGCCCTCGGTCAGCTTATGCACGCGCTCGGCGAGCGCCTCGGCCGCGCCGTAGATCGTGTCGAGGCTCTTCGGAAAGCTCGAGGCAAGCCGCCAGTGGACGCTGGGCAGGTCGGCGGCGCGGGCCGGGGCGAGCGCGCCGGTGAGCAGCCCGAGCCCGGCGCCCTTGAGGAGATCGCGACGCTTCATGTTTTTTGGTTCCTTGCAGCGTTGGAGGAACCCGCATTGTGCCGCAAGCGGACGGCGGCGCCAACGCGCCGCATTGTTGTCAGGGGGGTCTCGGAACTCAGCGCTTCTTGCCCGTGGCCACGAGATTGCGGCCGCCGGCCTTGGCCTCGTACAGGGCTTTGTCCACGCGCGAGATCAACTGCTCCAGGTCCTCGCCCTTGCGGAACTGGGCGAGCCCCAGGCTTACGGTGAGGCGGACATTCTTCTGGCCGATGTCGAACTTGTGCGCGGCGGCGGCGGCGCGGATGCGCTCGGCGATCTTGCGCCCGTGGGCGAGTGTGGTGTGCGGCAACACCATCAGGAATTCCTCGCCGCCGTAGCGCCCGACCTTGTCCGGCATGCGCAGGGCGTCGGCGAAGATCCCGGCGGCGGCGGCGAGCACCTTGTCGCCGGCCTTGTGACCGTACTCGTCGTTCACCAGCTTGAAATGGTCGATGTCGGCCATGACGACCGTGAGCGGCGCGCTGTAGCGCTCGGACTGGGCCATGGCATCGAGCAGGCTGACCGTGATGCCGCGCCGGTTCATGATGCGCGTGAGCGCGTCGGTGATGGCGAGCCGGCCCATGTCCTGCGCCATCACCTCGGCCTCGAGCCGACGCTCGAATTCCCGCCGCAGCGGTTTGAGCACCAGCCAGTAGAGCGGGGGAGCGATCACGAGCGACAAGGCGGCGGCATCGAGCAGCGCGGTCGCCAGGGAGATCTGGGTGTAGCCGAAGTAGGCGAGCGCCTCCATGATGGCGGCCTCGGCCACGAAGGTGATCGCCACAACGGTCAGCGCTGCCTTCGCCGCAACGGCGGATTCAGATGACGGCTTCATTTTTCTCGCCCCCAAGGCCCCCAACCGCACGCGGGTGGTCTTATGTTTCTTCCCTTGCCGCCGTCCCTGGCGAGCGCTGCGTCCTACCTAGACTATAGCCCATACCGCCCCGCAAAGCCGATCATCCCGGGGCAAATAACCCTGAAAATTCCAAGCACCTTCGCCGGGGCATCCGCTACAGCGGCTCGAGCCCGGCGTAGGCCACGACCAGCCACTTGGCCCCGGCGGTCGCGAAATTGACCTGCACCCGGGCATGCGCCCCCTGGCCCTCGACGCTGAGCACCACACCTTCGCCGAAGGTCGCGTGGCGTACGCGCCGCCCGAGGCGCATCCCGCTTGGAGATGGCTCGGCCGCGGGACGGCCGGCGGGGCCCGGCCTTGGGTAGGCCGTCACCGCGGGCCGGGCGCGGACCTCCTCAAGCAGCTCCTCGGGGATTTCGCCCAGGAAGCGCGATGGGCTGGTGTAGTGTTCGTTCCCGTGCAGCCGCCGCAGTTCGGCCTGGGTCACCACCAAGCGCTCGCGCGCCCGGGTCATGCCGACGTAACACAGCCGCCGCTCCTCCTCGAGGCGCGCGGGATCCTCCAGCGAATGCTGGTGCGGGAACAGGCCTTCTTCGAGACCGGTCAGGAACACCAGCGGAAATTCCAGCCCCTTGGCCGAGTGCAGACTCATGAGCTGTACGCAGTCCTCCCATTCCTCGGCCTGACCCTCGCCGGCCTCGAGCGCCGCGTGCGCGAGGAACACCGACAGCGGATCGAGGCCTTCGGCTTCATCGTGTTCGAAACCGCGCGCGGCGTTGATGAGCTCCTCGAGGTTCTCGACGCGCGATTCGCCCTTTTCGCCTTTGTCCTTTTTGTAGTGTTCCATCAGGCCGCCGGCGGCCAGCATGTGCTCCACCGTGTCGGCTAGCGGCAGGCCGGCGGTCTCGCGCCCCAGGCGATCGATCAACTGCAGGAATGCCTGCACCGCATCCCGCGCGCGGGCGGGCAGGTCGGAGGACGGGATAAGCTTCTGTGCCGCCTCCCAAAGCGAAATCTTTTCGTGCTTCGCGCGCTCGCGCACCGCGTCCACGGTCTTGGCGCCGATACCGCGCGTGGGCACATTGACAATGCGCTCGAACGAGGGATCGTTGTGGCGGCTCGCCATGAGTCGCAGATAGGCGAGCGCGTCCTTGATCTCGGCGCGCTCGAAAAACCGGAGACCGCCGTAGACGCGATAGGGAATGCCTTCGTTGATCAGCCGCTCTTCGAACAGGCGCGACTGGGCGTTCGAGCGGTACAGCACCGCGCATTCGGCGCGCGCGTGCCCGTGCGCCACCCAATCCTGAATCCGGTCCACCACGAAACGGGCCTCTTCGAGATCGGTATACGCGGTATAGAACTGGATCGCCTCGCCGATCTCCCCCGCGGTCCAGAGATTCTTGCCGAGACGCCCGGTATTGTGGCCGATCACGGCGTTGGCGGCCTTCAGGATCGTGCCGGTGGAGCGGTAATTCTGTTCGAGGCGGATGACGCGCGTGCCGGGGAAGTCGTTTTCGAACTTGAGAATGTTCTCGACTTTCGCCCCACGCCAGCCGTAGATGGACTGATCGTCATCACCCACCACGAACAGGTTGCGCTCGGGCCCGATGAACAGCCGCAGCCAGGCGTACTGGATGCGATTCGTGTCCTGGAACTCGTCCACCAGCACGTGGCGGAAGCGCCCCTGATAGTGCGTGCGCATCGTTTCGTTGTCGCGCAGCAGTTCGTAGACCCGCAGCAGCAGTTCGGCGAAATCCACCAGCCCGGAACGCCGGCAGACTTCCTCGTAGGCCGCGTAAACGCGCCGCAGCTCGCGTTGCGTGGGGTCGTTCGATTCGCCCAGGTCCTTGGGCCGGCGGCCTTCTTCCTTGTGGCCGTTGATGAACCACATCGCCTGCTTGGGCGGCCAGTAGGCCTCATCGAGATTGAGGCCCTTGAGCAGCCGCTTGACGACGCGCAGCTGATCCTCGGCATCCAGGATCTGGAAGGCCTGCGGCAGATTCGCCTCGCGCCAGTGCGTGCGCAACAGTCGATGCGACAGCCCGTGAAAGGTGCCGATCCACATGCCGCCGACCGGCGCTTGCAGCATGCCCTCGATGCGCCGGCGCATCTCGTGCGCGGCCTTGTTGGTGAAGGTCACGGCGAGGATCGAGTGCGGCGAGACGCCCTCCACCCCCACGAGCCAGGCCACGCGGTGGGTGAGCACGCGCGTCTTGCCGCTGCCGGCGCCGGCGAGCACCAGGATCGGCCCCGGGGGCGCGGCAACCGCCTCGCGCTGCGCGGGGTTGAGATCCTGCAACAGGGATGTGATATCCATCACTGCGAAATCTTAACACCGTCGCTAAGCTGCACGTAGCCGCCACATTCAAAGGCCGGCCGATTTTCGCAATTGACCCGGCGCGTCCGTGTCGTCACGAATGCCATGAGGCGCCTGTCCGGCTTGCCTGCGTTCAAGAACAATCCTGCCGGGTCAATTGCGGTAGTATGGATGACGGATGTTTTCACTGCGCGGGAGAAGGGAATGTCAGCTGAGCGCCGCGAGAGCCCACGGATCGATATCACCCTGGACGCATTTCTGAGCCACGGCGACCGGGGCTTCCTGCGCCACACCGCGCGCAATATCGGTCTTGACGGGGTGTTCCTCGAAACCGACCTGTCCCGGCTTCCCCGGCACGCGCTGATGGAGCTCGCGCTTCAGCTCCCGACCGAAGCCGGGCGCAAGATCCACCGGTTCCGCGTGCGGCGCGTGCACGCCACCGGCAGCGGCGCCGGCTTGGAGTTCGACCGGATCGACCCCGACTCCTACGAGGTGCTCCTGGAGCTCGTCTTATCGCCCCGGCGCAAGACCACCTGACCTTCACGGCTCGAACGCAAATCCCTTCTCCCGAAACAACCTCAGGCAGGCATCCACCACGGCGGGATCGTAGTGGCGATCGCGCTGCTGGACGATCTCCGCCAGCGCCACCTCGAGGCCCCGCCCGGGGCGGTAGGGCCGGTGCGCGGTGATCGCCTCCACCACGTCGGCCACGGCGAGGATGCGCGCCTCGAGGATGATCTGCTCGCCCTTGAGTCCGTTGGGGTAACCCGAGCCGTCGAGCCGCTCGTGGTGCTGCAAGATCATGTCAGCTACGGGCCAGGGGAATGTCACGTCCTTGACGATGTCGTAGCCGACCTGCGGGTGCGACTTGATGATCTCGAACTCGGCCGCCGAGAGCTTGCCGGGCCGGTTCAGAATTTCGGCCGGGACGTAGATCTTGCCGATGTCGTGAATCAGCGCGCCGAGCCGCACGCCCTCGACGCGCTCCTTGTCCAGCCCAAGTTCCTGGCCGATCGCGACGCAGAGTTTCGCCACGCGCTGCTGGTGGCCGGCGGTGTAGGGGTCGCGCTTCTCCACCGTGGTCGCCACCGCCTGGATCGTGCCGACCAGCGCCTGCTTCAGGCGCTCGGCCCCGCGCAGATGCCGCTCCTGGAAGCGGTCGCGCTCGGCGCGCGTGCGCAGCGTCAGGATGCCGAAGGCGAGGTCGTCGGCGAGCTCCTCCAGCAGTGCAATCTCCTCCTTGGTAAAGGCA
>MFSU01000083.1 GCA_001785115.1 Candidatus Muproteobacteria bacterium RBG_16_65_34 | reverse complement strand
CTCCTCGAGGGTGTGGTCGGTGTTCATGCCGATGCCGAAGCGCATGCGCAGCACCTTGGCCTCGCGCGGCGTGAGCGTTTCGAGGATCTCCGAGGTGGCATACTTGAGCCCGCTGCTGGTCGCGGCCTCCGGGGGCGCCACCGTGTTCGCATCCTCGACGAAATCCCCGAGATGTGAATCATCGTCGTCGCCGACCGGCGTCTCCATGGAGATCGGCTCCTTCGAGATCTTGAGAACCTTGCGGATCTTGTCCTCGGGCATTTCCATGCGCTCGGCGAGCTCCTCGGGGGTCGCCTCGCGACCCATCTCCTGGAGCATCTGGCGGGAGATGCGGTTCAACTTGTTGATCGTCTCGATCATGTGCACCGGGATGCGGATGGTGCGCGCCTGATCGGCGATCGAGCGCGTGATCGCCTGGCGGATCCACCACGTCGCATAGGTCGAGAACTTGTAGCCGCGGCGGTACTCGAACTTGTCCACCGCCTTCATCAGACCGATGTTGCCCTCCTGGATCAGGTCCAGGAACTGAAGCCCGCGGTTGGTGTATTTCTTCGCGATCGAGATCACGAGGCGCAGGTTGGCCTCGACCATCTCCTTCTTCGCCCGGCGCGCCTTGGCCTCGCCGATCGACATGCGGCGGTTGACCTCCTTCAGTTCGGCGATCGGCAGTCCCGCGCGCTCCTCGATCTGGGTGAGCCGGCCCTGCGCCGCGAGAATCTTGTCGCTGTTGGCTTCGATCGTGTGCACATTACCCTCGCCGGTCTTCACGGCCTTCTTGACCCAGCGCTTGCTGGTCTCGTGGCCGGGGAAGATCTTGAGGAAGGTCTTGCGCGGCATGCGCGCCCTGCCCACGCAGATATCCATGATGACCTTTTCCTGCGCGCGCGACTCATCGACGAGCGCGCGCACGTGCTCCACCAGGCGATTGATCTGCCGGGAGAGAAACTTGATCTGCATGAACTCGTCGGCGAGCTTGTGCTGGATCCGCTTGACCTCGGGGCTGTCGTAGCCGTTCTTGTCCATGGCCTTGAGGAGACTGGCGTGCAGCTTGCGGATGCGCGCGAAACGCGCGAACGCCTCCTCGCGGTCCGGGCCAACATCCTCATCGCTATCGCCGCCGTCGGCCTCCGCTTCTTCATCCTCATCCTTGGCGGCGGTCTTGGCGGCGGTGCTCTCCTCCGGCGGCGGCAGATTGGTCGCATTCGGATCGACAAAATCCACCACCAGATCGGTCAGCCGCAGCTGCTCGATCTCGACCAGGTCCATGAGACGCACGACCTCGGCGATCGCGGCCGGGCAGGCGGCGATGGCTTCTGTGGTCTGGCGCACGCCGTCCTCGATGCGCTTGGCGAGTTCGATCTCGCCCTCGCGGGTCAGAAGTTCCACCGTACCCATCTCGCGCATATACATGCGCACCGGGTCGGTGGTGCGGCCAAACTCGCTTTCTACCGCGGACTTGGCGACCTGTTCCACCTCCTCGGCGGTCTCTTCCTCATCCTCGACCGGCGGCGGCTGGTCGTTTTTGAGCAACAGGGTTTCCGGATCCGGGGGTTCGTCGTAGACCTGGATCCCCATGTCGTTAATCATGTTCACAACCGCCTCGATCTGGTCGGTGTCGTGAACATCCTCGGGCAAATGGTCGTTGATCTCACCATAAGTGAGAAACCCCTTTTCTTTGCCTTGGAGGATCAGCTTCTTAAGCTGTGAGCGTTGTGTTTCCTGATCCATGCGTGTATCCGGTATGTGTAGATAACTGCTTGAATGCGTGGCTAAAAATATCTTTCTGGCAAATAAACGGAAAAGTATAGCCTAAATGGCCTCTCCCCCCAAACTTTTCAAGTTTTTGAAGAAAAGTCATCCAGCCTGCGCTTTTTGCTCAATAAATGTGCCAATTCGGCCTTTTCGTCGCTGGTTAGACCGTCAAAACGCTGTTTTTGCAAAAGTTGCTCGGTTCTGACCTTGGCTGAAACCCGGCGAAACTGCTCGATGACGCCGGCGAATTCCGCCCCCACATCGTGTTCCAAGGCGGGGTGCCTCCAGACCGCCAGCTTCTCGAGATGAGCCTGGTGCTCGGTGTCACGAAAATGCTCAATAATGGCGGCAGTATTCAGGTTCGGTATGGTTTTGAGCAACTGTAATATGGCTCGAAATAGTGCCATCCCCGGCAGGTCTAAATCGGCGAAAACGCCCTCGTCCGGAACCTTGGCCGCAAGTTCGGGCTGCTGAAGCAGCATGGCGATGGCCAAGCGCGCCACAGAGGGGGGTTCTTTGGGTCCCGCCGTGGACCGGGGCTCCTGCCGTGCCGGGGCGGCCGCATCCGGAATTACCACAAGTGTAGCCAATTTTTCGGAATTTACCTGACTCAGCTCCCCCAAACGCTCAAGCATCATCTGATGCAACACACCGTGGGGAAGCTTTGACAACAAGGGTCTGGCAAGTTCCACCAGTCGCGCCCGCCCGTCCATTCTTCCGAGGTCAACCTGTTTGACCAGGGTTCCGAACAGAAAATCTGGCAAGGCGGTCGCGGTAGCGAGTCGCGCCAAAAACGCCTCCCGCCCCTCCTTGCGCACCAGGGTGTCGGGATCCTCGCCTTCCGGCAGGAATAGAAAGCTCGCCTGACGCCCGTCGTGCAGCGCCGGCAACGCCGTCTCGAGCGCCCGCCAGGCGGCCTCGCGGCCGGCGCGGTCGCCGTCGAAACAGAACACCACCTCCGGTGTATAGCGAAAAAGCCGCTCCAGGTGGTCGCGCGTGGTGGCCGTGCCCAGGGTGGCGACCGCGTTGTCGACGCCGTACTGCGTGAGCGCCACCACATCCATGTAGCCCTCCACGACCAGCGCCCGGCCCTCGCGCTTGATTGCATCGCGCGCCCGAAACAACCCGTAGAGCTCCCGGCCCTTGTGAAACAGCGGCGTCTCCGGGGAGTTGAGGTACTTGGGCTCCTCTTTGCCGAGCACGCGCCCGCCGAAGCCGACGATGCGCCCGCGGTAGTCGTGGATGGGGAACATGATGCGGTTGCGGAAGCGGTCGTAGTAACCGCCGCCTTCCTTTTTGACCGCCAGTCCCGCGCGCGCGAGCATCTCGCGTGCGGCCTCGTCTTTGCCAAGCGCGCGCAGCAGGTTGTCCCAACCGTCCGGGGCGAACCCGAGCTCGAACTCCTTGGCGATCTCGCCTGTGACGCCGCGCTCCTTGAGATACTCCACGGCGCGCACAGCCTGCGGGTGATCCCGAAGCTGCGCGCGGTAATAGCGCGCGGCTTCCCGCGACACATCCAGCAGATCCGTCCCCTGCTCGGCGGCCGGCGCGGCGCCACCCTCATACGGGACCGTGAGCCCCGCGCGCCGGGCGAGATCCTCCACCGCCTCCTGGAAGCTCATGCGCTCGTACTCCATGAGAAAACCGATGGCGGTACCGTGCGCGCCGCAGCCGAAGCAGTGGTAGAACTGCTTGTCGGGGCTTACGGTGAAGGAAGGGGTCTTCTCCTCATGGAACGGGCAACAGGCCTTGTAGTCCTTGCCGGCCTTCTTGAGCGGCACGCGCGTGTCGATCACATCGACGATATCGGTGCGCAGGATGATCTCGTCGATGAAGGGCTTGGGGATACGACCGGCCATGGGCCTATTCTAAACAGACCCCGGCAAAGCGAAAACGAAACGGGGTAGACTCGGTTAACCGCCGAGGCGGGACTTCACCTTGCCGCCGACCTTACCCATGTCGGCGCGGCCCTGGAGCTTCGGCTTGAGCTCGGCCATCACCTTACCCATGTCTTTGACGGATGCAGCGCCGGTGGCGGCGATCGCGGCGGCGACCAACTGGTCCACCTCGGCCTCGGTGAGCGGCTGCGGCATGTACACCTGCCACAGAGCGATCTCGCCGCGCTCCTTGGCCGCCAGATCGGGACGCCCGCCTTTCTCGTACTGCTCGATGGATTCGCGGCTTTGTTTTATGAGCTTCTCGATGACCGCCATCACCTGGATGTCGTCGAGGCTTATCCTCTCATCCACCTCGCGGCGCTGGATCGCGGCGTTCAACATGCGCAAGGTGCTCAGGCGCGCCTCGTCCCTGGCGCGCATCGCCTGCTTTACATCTTCTTTAATGCGATCCTTAAGGCTCATCGCCCTATGGCTGGGGAACGGAGATCAGAAGCGCGAGCTGCGCGGCGGCGGTGACGGTTGCGCCGGCTGCGGGGTGCGCGGCATCAACATGCGCTGGATCCTCTTCAACTGGCGCTTGCGCGCGGCGGCGGCCTTGCGCTTGCGGATCTCGGTGGGCTTTTCGTAGTGCTCGCGGCGGCGCATCTCGGTGAAGACACCCGCCTTCTCGCAGGAGCGGCGGAAGCGGCGCAGGGCCATTTCAAACGGTTCGTTGTCTTTGAGTCGGACGGAAGGCATCTAGACGTTCACCTCTTTAAGAAGTCGGTATTTCCCGAGAAAGCGCGCGATTCTATAGGCTTCGGCGGGTTTTGTCACCTGAGCCGCCGACCCGGTAGAATCCGGCCATGCGCGTACTGGGAATTGAAACCTCGTGTGACGACACCGGGGTGGCGATATTCGACTCGGACCTGGGGCTCCTGGCCCACCGGCTCTACTCCCAGACCGCCCTGCACGCCGAGTACGGGGGGGTGGTTCCCGAGCTTGCCTCCCGGGACCACATCCGCAAAACCCTTCCCCTGATTCGCCTGGCGCTGCAAGAGGCCGGCTGCTCTCCCCGGGACCTTCACGGCATCGCGTATACGGCCGGCCCAGGGCTTGCCGGGGCGTTGCTCGTGGGCGCGTCCCTGGGACGCAGCCTGGCGGCGGCCTGGGGTGTACCGGCGGTCGGGGTCCATCACATGGAAGGTCACCTGCTCTCGCCCATGCTCGAGCCCGATCCTCCCGGCTTTCCGTTCCTGGCCCTGCTCGTCTCGGGGGGGCACACCCTGCTGGCGGATGTCCAGGGCCTCGGCCGCTACACCATTCTCGGCGAGTCGGTGGACGACGCCGTGGGCGAGGCCTTCGACAAAACCGCGAAACTCCTCGGGCTCGGCTACCCCGGGGGACCCGCCATCGCGCACGCCGCGCGCACCGGCGTTCCCGGCCGCTTTCGCTTCCCGCGCCCGATGACCGACACCAAAAAAAACCGCGGCCCGGGCCCGGGGCTCGACTTCTCGTTCTCCGGCCTCAAGACCGCAGTCGTGACCGCAGTGCGGGGCCAAGCCATCACGCCGCAGACCGTCGCCGACATCGCCTTGGCGTTCGAGGAAGCGGCGGTGGATGTGCTCGCGATCAAGTGCACGCGGGCACTCGCGGAAACCGGCGCGCAGCGTCTGGTGGTCGCGGGCGGCGTGAGCGCCAACCAGCGGTTGCGCGAACGCCTGCGCGGGCTCTGCGAGGAACTCGGCATGCGCGTGTACTTCCCGCGCCCGGAGTTCTCGACCGACAACGGCGCAATGATCGCGTACGCGGGTTATTTAAGGCTGCGCGCGGGCCAACGGGAACCGATGTCCTTCGGCGCGCGCCCGCGCTGGCGGATTGAAGAGCTGCCGGCCGCCGACGCGGGCTAACGGCCGATCCGGGCCTCTTTCCCGGCCAGAAGATTACGGATGTTCTTTGCGTGGCGCGCGATCAGGATGAGGCTCATCGCCACGCTCATCGCAACATAAGACGGGGCCGACAGAATCCAGGCGGCATAAAACGGCGTGGCGGCCGCGGCGGCGAGCGCGGCGGCCGAGGAATAGCGAAACAGCAGGGCCATCGCGATCCAGGTCCCGACAAGCAACAGCCCGATCCAGGGACTGAGCGCGAACCAGACACCGAGCGCGGTCGCCACGCCCTTGCCGCCCTTGAACCCGTGGAACACCGGGAACAGATGGCCGATGAAGGCGGCGAACGCGGTCGCGGCGAGAATCGGCGGGTCATCCGTGAGCAGGCGCGCCACCGCCACCGGGATCGCACCCTTCAGCACGTCGCCCAGCAGCGTGAGCACCGCGGCGGTCTTGCCGCCGTAGCGCAGGATGTTGGTCGCACCGGGGTTGCGCGAACCGACCTTGCGCGGGTCTTCAAGCCCCATCACGCGCGCGATCACGATCGCGCTCGAAACCGAGCCGAGCAGATAGGAAAGTGCGGGCAGGACGTAGGCAAACATCAGGCAACGATACTAGGAGCGAGGCACGAGGGACAAGGGGCGAGGACGCATTTTATAACTCCTGTTGTACCTTGTCCCTCGCATCTTGTACCTTCGCTTTCATGGACATCGTTTATCTACACGATCTCAAGGTCAAGTGCACCATCGGCGTCTGGGAGTGGGAGCGCCGGATCGAGCAGACCGTCGCCCTCGATCTCGACATGGGCTTCGACACCGGCCGCGCCGCCGCGAGCGACTCGATCGCCGACACCCTGGACTACAAGGCCGTGGCCAAGCGGCTGGTGGAATACATCGGCGCCACGCAGTTCCAGCTCGTCGAGACCCTGGCCGAGAAGGTGGCCGGAATCCTGCTCGAGGAATTCCGCCTCAAGTGGGTGCGGGTGCGCGTGAACAAGCGTGGCGCAATCCACGGCGCGGGAAATGTGGGTGTGGTCATCGAGCGCGGCAAAAAGATGGAATAGACAGGATTAACAGGATTACGCAGGATTAACAAGATTAAACCAAAAGCTTTACGTCTTAATCCTGTAAATCCTGAAAAATCCTGTTAATCCTGTGAATTCGGTTTTGCATCCTTCATGCCCCGAGTCTACGTCTCCATCGGCAGCAATATCGACCGCGAGAAGAACCTCCGCGGCGCGGTTCGGGCGCTCGCGACGCGCTTTGGGCCGCTCACGCTTTCGCGCGTCTACGAAACCGAGGCGGTGGGCTTCGCGGGGGACAATTTTTACAACCTCGTGACGGCCTTCGACACCGAAGAGCCGGTCGAAGAACTGAGCGTCACACTCGCCCGCATCGAGATGCAGCACGGCCGCACCCGCGGCGCCAACCCCTTTGCCCCGCGCACCCTGGACCTCGATCTCCTGCTCTACGGCGATCTCGTGCGGCACGACGGCGCCTGCGATATCCCCCGCCCGGACATCAAGAAATACGCCTTCGTCCTCGGCCCACTCGCGGAGCTCGCCCCCGAGTCCCGGCATCCGGAAACCGGACAAACATTCACCGAGCTGTGGAGGAGATTTTCCGACCCCGGGCAGAAACTGCGCCGGGTGCCGCTCGATTTCCGCGCGTAGGAACTACAGGACCACCCAGCGCCCGCCGTCCACGGCCAGCACCTGCCCCGTAATGAAGCCCGCGTCGCGGATGAGGAACAGCGCCGTGCGGGCGATGTCCTCCGGCTCGCCCGCGCGCTTCAAGGGCGTGCGCGAAATGACCCGTTGTTTCGCCATCTCGTCGATGTCGCTCTCCGGCCAGAGGATGACGCCCGGGGCGATGGCGTTCACGCGCACCTCGGGTCCAAGCTCGCGCGCCAGACTCTTCGTGAGCATGATGAGTCCCGCCTTGCTCACGCTGTAAACGGAATAGTTGATGAGGGGACGGTCGCCATAGACGTCGGCGATGTTGATGACGCAGCCGCCGGTCTTTTTAAGATGCGGCGCCGCCGCCTGCGCCAGGAAGAACGGCGCTTTCAGGTTCGTCAGGATGAGATCGTCCCACTGCTGCTCCGTCGCCTCGGGGAACGGCGTGGGATAAAACCGCGAGGCGTTGTTGACGAGCGCATCGAGCCGCCCAAAGGCCTCGACGGTCTCGAACACCAGGTTGCGCAGCAGCTTGGCGCCGTTCGTGAGGTCGCCCCGCACCAGCATCACGGAATCCGGCCGCGCCTGATGCAACTCCTGCTGCAGCGCGCGCGCGGACCCCTCCGAGGAAAGATAATGGATCACGAGCCGCATGCCCTGGGCGTGCAGCACCCGGGCCAGGGCGGCGCCGATGCGGTGCGCGCCGCCCGTGATGAGCGCCACTTTATCGGCAAGCGGATTGTCCAGCGTAGCCTCCCCTCCGGCGGTCAAAAGTGGAACAATACCGGCTACACGCCTCAAGGCCAATAGCCGCGCCGACCATGACGATATCGAGTCCCTCCCGGGTCGCCCCGGGTAACCTGCCCGCGCCCACCGCGACGGAGCGCACGCGCAGCGCGGCCCTGGCCGACCTCATCCGCGGCGAGATCGCGGCTGCTAGCGGGACCATGAGGTTCGCGCGCTTCATGGAGTTGGCGTTGTATGCGCCGGGGCTTGGCTACTACACCGCCGTAGCGCCGCAATTCGGCGAAGCGGGTGATTTCGTGACCGCCCCGGAACTTTCGCCGCTCTTCGCTCGCTGCCTGGCGCGCCAGTGCCGGGAGCTCATCGGGCGCCTGGGGCGGGCCGAGCTCTTCGAGGCCGGCGCCGGCAGCGGCGCGATGGCCGCCGACCTGCTGCTCGAGCTCGAGGCGCTGGAGAGCCTGCCCGAGCGGTACCTCATCCTCGAACTGAGCGGCGCGCTGCGCGCGCGCCAGCAAGACACCCTGCGACGAAAAGCGCCGCACCTGATGAGTCGCGTGCGCTGGCTCGATGAGTTCCCGCCGCGGGGATTTCGCGGCGTCGTGCTCGCGAACGAGCTGCTCGACGCCATGCCGGTCGAGCGGTTTCGCGTGACGGATGCCAGCGTCACGCGCCTCGCAGTGGCCTGGGAGCAGGATCGCTTCGTGTGGCGCGCGCAACCGGTGGATGCGCCCATCCGCAGTCGGATCGAGCCGCTCGCGCTTGCTCCCGGTTATACCTCGGAGATCAACTTCCACGCCGAGGCCTGGGTCCGCAGCGTTGCGGAGCGCTTGGAACAGGGCGTCATGCTCTTGATCGACTACGGCTTCCCGCGCGCGGAGTTCTACCACCCGCAACGCACCGGCGGCACATTGATGTGCCACTACCGCCACCGCGCCCACGACGACCCGTTCACCCTCGTGGGACTTCAGGACATCACGGCCCACGTGGAATTCACCGCCATCGCCGAGGCCGGCGCGGAGGCCGGGCTTTCCGTGCTCGGCTACACCTCGCAGGCCGCCTTCCTCCTCGCCTGCGGGCTCGAAGAGTTCGCCGCGCAATCCGATCCGGCGGACACACGCGCGCACCTTGCGCTCACGCAGCAGATCAAGAAGCTTACCCTCCCGCACGAGATGGGCGAGCTGTTCAAGGTCATCGCCCTCGGGCGCGGGATCGAGACGCCGCTGCTGGGGTTTACGTTGCAAGACCGGCGCGGGCGATTGTGACGACGCGCCCGCGCCGCCCTTTGACAGGGTCGCGGCCCGGTATTACTCTTACCGGTAGGATTCTTACCTTCGGGGGCACACGTGCGTATCACCAGCAAAGGCCAAGTAACCATTCCGATCGAGATACGGGAGCGCCTCGGCATGCGCGCGAACACCGAGGTTGAGTTCCAGCTCCGCGGTGACGCCGTCGTCGTACGCAAAACCGGCCGGGTCGGTGGGCGCGGCAAGCGGCTGGTCCAGGCGATGCGTGGCAAAGCCACGACCGGTCTGAGCACAGACGAAATCATGGCGTTGACGCGCGGCTGACGGACCCGTCGTGGCCGAGGTACTCGTCGACAGCAACGTTATCCTGGATATCCTCACGGAAGATCGGAAGTGGTTCCGTTGGTCGGCGGAAAAGCTCGAAACTCTGTCGGAGGACCACGTCCTCTTGATCGACCCGATCGTCTATAGCGAGGTCTCCGTCGGCTTCGACCGCATCGAGGATCTCGACGCCGCGCTGCCGCCCGCGTTCTTTCGGCGCGACCCCTTGCCCTGGGAAGCGGGATTCCTCGCCGGAAAATGCTTTCTGAAATACCGGAACGCTGGCGGAGCTCGTCGCTCCCCGCTACCGGATTTTTACATCGGGGCACACGCCGCGATCCGCGGCATTCCTCTGCTGACGCGAGACGCGCGCCGTTACCGGCATTACTTTCCCAGACTCACCCTGATATCACCCTGAACCACTATTCGATGATCGCGGCCATCGTCACCGACATCGAGGGCACGACCTCCTCGCTCTCTTTCGTGAAGGACGTGCTCTTCCCGTACGCGCGTGCGCGCATGGCGGAGTTCGTCCGTACCCGCGCGACCGAACCGGCGGTGCGCAAAGAGCTCGATGCGGTCCGCGGCCTCGCCGGAAAAGATTTGGGCACGGAAGAGCTCGTCGCCCAGTTGATTCGCTGGATCGACGAGGACAAAAAGGTCACGCCCTTGAAGGCGCTGCAGGGCATGATCTGGGAGGACGGTTACAAGAAGGGCGACTTCAAGGGCCACATGTACGAAGACGCCGTGCGCAATCTGCGCCGGTGGCAGGCCCAGGGCATCCGGCTCTACGTGTTTTCCTCCGGCTCGGTGCAGGCGCAGAAACTGCTCTTCGGCTACAGCGACTTCGGCGACCTCACGCCGCTCTTTTCCGGCTACTTCGACACCACGATCGGCAACAAGCGCGAGGCCGAGGCCTACCGCAAGATCGTCGCGGCGATCGGCCTGCCGCCGGTGGAGATCCTGTTCCTCTCCGACATCCGCGAGGAACTCGACGCCGCGCGCGCGGCCGGGATGCAAACCCTGTGGCTCGTGCGCGACGGCGCGCTCGATCCCGCGGCCGCGCACAGGCAGATCCGGAATTTCGACGCCATCTCGGTTACCAACTGACACGCACGCCGATCCCCTCGACCGCACCGACATAACCGCTTGTCGCAGAGACGCAGCGAAGAATCAAGGTTTATCCTAGAAAAAGCAGTTGTCCGCAGATTTCGCAGATTAGCGCAGATGAATCAACTGGTCCGAATGACTGCCCGGCGCACCCATAGGGTGAGAGAAGGAGCGTCGATCACATTCTTAAAATCTGCGGAAATCTGCGTAATCTGCGGATGCAATCGCCGTTTTTAGGTTTATCCTTTCGGCGCGTCGTGCCGTTCGGCTTTCTCTGCGTCTCTGCGTCAGAAACTCATAAGAATCTCTATAGAAACGTCGCAATGAACTCCGCCGCCGGGGCGGTGAAGTCGTTGTCGGTCCAGTACTCGCCGTGCGAGAGCGGATTCCAACTCGTGAAGATCCCGCCGACATTGATCGCGATGTCCGCAGTGACGACTTTGGCGTAGGCGGCGTTGATCGGCTTGAGCGGATAGCCGAGCACGTCGTCCGGGTCGTAGAAGTTGAGCCACTTCGCCTTGGCCCTGATGGCCGGCGGAAGCTCGCGCGCCGGAAACCGGATCGGCTTGACCGTCTTGTAGGCGAAGGTAAAGAGCGGGATGTTGCAGCCGAAGGTGACGATCCCGGCGAGCGTGCGCATGTTCTCGAAGTCGGCTGCGCCCTTCACCGGGTGCGTCTGCGCGTCCCAGATGTAGTTCGACACGATGTGGCCGCCGAGCGAGTGCGCCATGACGATCAGCGGCGCGGCGGTTGCGCCGAGATCGTCGCGGTACAGTTCCCCGATCCGCTTGCGCACCCGCGCGTGGATGTCCTCGTACACCGAGTTGGCCGGGCTCGCGACCTTCTGGTACGCCGCCGCGTCGCCCAGGGCGGAGACGACGAACCGGCGCAGGCCGATGAAGTCGAGCTTGTTTTCGCGCCGGACGTCGCTCAGATACTTGGTCTGGCGCGCGCCGACGATGTCGTCCCAGAAGATCGGCTTCCAGGCGATCTTGGCGGGATCCTTCCCGCGGCGACGCACCCGGCCGTCGATCTCCTCGATCATCGGGCCGGCAAAACCGGACTCCTGCGAGCCCATTCCGTGAATCACCGCGATCGCCAGCTCCTTGGCCATACATCGAAGTTCCGATCCAGCGATTTTTGCGGATTCCCTATTTTTTTACCGAAATCAGCTCGATCTCGAAAACGAGCGTCTCGTTCGGGCCGATGGGACCGCCGGGCGTGCCGTGATCGCCGTAGGCGGCCGAGGACGGGATCGCCACCTGCCACTTCGCGCCTTCCTTCATGAGCGGCAACACCTCCTGCCAGCCGCGGATCACGCCGTTGACCGGGAAGGTGGCGGGCTCGTTGCGTTTGTAGGAGCTGTCGAATTCGGTCCCGTTGATGAGCGTGCCGCGGTAATGCACGCTGACGGTATCGGTTACCTTGGGCTGTTTGCCGCTGCCTTCCTTGATCGCCTTGTACTGCACGCCGCTCGGCAATGCCTTCACGCCTTCCTTCTTCTTGTTGTCGGCAAGATACGCCTCGCCACGCTTCTTGTTTTCCTCGCCCTGGGCCTGCTGCTTTTTCATTGCCGCCTCCTGGTACTTCTGCATCGCCGCCTGCATCTCCTTGTCCGCGAGCGCCGGCTTCGTGCCGCTCATGGCATCCTCGACCCCGCGCGCAAACACCCGGGTATCGACGTCCTGCACCTTGTCCTTGATGTTCGATCCCATCCGAAAGCCGAAGGCATAGCTGTGCTTGTCTTTATCCGTGTTCAGCTTCGCGCCTTCGCCCGCCTGCGCCAGCACGGATACGAAGGTAAGGGACAACAACATGGGTGTGATGATTTTCATAATATCCTCGGTGGATGGGGAAAAATTTGACCGTCGCAATTATATAGCGCCCGCGGGAGGGCGGGCGAGTCCCGGGCGGCGCGGTCCGGCCGAAGCGATCAGCCGTGTTTGCGTTCCTTCGCCGCGCGCGCCCGGAGGTCGTGCTCGCCGGCGTGCGTGACGGTTACCTCGCAGAACTCGCCGGCCTTAAGCCGCGCGCCGTTTTCAATATAGACCACGCCGTCGACCTCGGGGGCATCGGCCATCGAGCGCGCCACGGCCTGTTTGCCCTGGATCTCGTCCACAAGGACCGTCAGGGTCTTGCCGACCTTCTGCTGGAGCTTCGCGCGCGAGATCGCCTCTTGCACCGCCATGAGGCGCGCCAGCCGCTCGTGCTTCACCTCTTCCGGCACCGGATCGGGCAAGGCGTTCGCCGCCGCGCCCGCGATCGGCGAGTAGGTGAAGCCGCCCACGCGGTCGAGCTGCGCGGCCGCGAGAAACTCAAGCAGCGCCTCGAAGTCCCCCTCGGTCTCGCCCGGGAAGCCGACGATGAAAGTGGAGCGCAGCGTAATATCGGGACAAATTTCACGCCACTTTTCGATGCGCGCGAGATTATTTTCGGCGCTTGCCGGGCGCTTCATCTGTTTCAGAATCCGGGGGCTCGCGTGCTGAAACGGCACATCGAGGTACGGCAGGATTTTCCGTTCCGCCATGAGCGGGATCAGCTCGTCCACGTGCGGATAGGGATAGACATACTGCAACCGCACCCACATGCCGAGGCTTCCCAGGGCGCGGGCGAGCTCCGTTAAGCGCGTCTTCATCGGCCGCCCCTGCCAGAAGCCGGTGCGGTATTTGACATCGGCGCCGTAGGCGCTCGTGTCCTGCGAGATGATGAGCAACTCTTTGACGCCGGCCTGCGCCAGATCCTCGGCCTCCTGCATCACCTCGGCCACCGGGCGGCTCGCGAGCGCCCCGCGCAGCGACGGGATGATGCAGAAGGTGCAGCGGTGGTTGCAGCCCTCTGAGATTTTTAAATAGGCGTAGTGCCGCGGCGTAAGCTTCACGCCCTGCGGCGGCACCAGATCGACATGGGGATCGTGCGGGCGCGGGAGCGCGGCGTGCACCGCCTGCATGACCTCGTGCGTCGCCCCCGGGCCGGTGACGGCGAGCACCTGCGGGTGGGCATCCTTGATGACGTCGTCCTTGACGCCCAGGCAGCCGGTGACGATCACGCGCCCGTTCGCGGCCAGGGCCTCGCCGATCGCATCGAGCGACTCCGCGACCGCGGCGTCGATGAAGCCGCAGGTATTGACCACCACGAGGTCGGCGCCCTCGTAGCTCGGCGCGATCGCATAGCCCTCGGCGCGCAGTTGCGTGAGGATGCGCTCGGAATCGACGAGCGCCTTGGAGCAGCCGAGGCTGACAAAACCCACGCTCGGCGGGCGTTTTACGGCGGGTGCGACTTGCATGTGGGAATGATAAGGGAAAAGCGCCTATTAGCCGATAGCCGATAGCCGATAGCCGATAGCCTATAGCTGATAGCTGATAGCTATAGGCTATAGGCTATAGGCTATAGGCTATAGGCTATAGGCTATAGGCTATGGGCTATGGGCTGACTTGCGATTGCTACCTCACTCAATCTTAAGATAGGCAAACCCCTGATGCTGAAGCTCCGCGAGGCGCACGACCCCGGAA
>MFSU01000082.1 GCA_001785115.1 Candidatus Muproteobacteria bacterium RBG_16_65_34 | reverse complement strand
TCAGGCGCACGGCCGAGCTGGCGCCGTCGAACTCCTTCCACGTCAGGAACACGCGCGGCCCGAGGCTCAGCACCTGCGGGCGCGCGGGCTGCGCGCCCGGGTCGCCGAAGGCGAGCGGCGCGGTGAAGGTTTTGCCGCGGTCGAGGCTGCGGCGGTAGTACAGCCCGGCGCGGCCCTCGGCGCCGGTGTACCAAGCGAGGTGATAGACGCCGTCGGCGCCGATCGAGAGCGACGGACCGTGGTGCGGGCAGGCGTCCAGTTCCCAGCCGTCCTCCGAGGCGCGCACGAGCGTGGACTTCCCGTCGAGTCGCAGGAGCGCGTGGTCGCGCGTGTTCTTGCCGAAGATCTGGCGCCAGAGGATGACCGGGACATCGTCGGTATCGGCCGCCGCCGCGATACGGCAGCACTCGCAGGAGTGATCGGCCGCCTTGCGGTTGGCGCCGAAACTCGCGCCGCCGTCGGTGGACACCGCGTAGTAAACCGCGAGCCCGGAATATTTTCCGCCCTTGCCCTCGGAGGCGGCGGCGTCGCGCTTGTCGAGCCAGAAGAGATAGATGTCGCCGCGGCCGTTGACCAGCAGCGAGTCGAAGCGGTGGCTGATCGCCTGCCGGTCGGTGTTGACGACGATCGGAGCGGAAAAGCTCTTGCCGCCGTCGAGCGAGCGCGCGAAGCGCACATGCCCGCTGAACGGGGTGTCGAGGCTCTGGGTCCAGGAGACGTAGATTTCGCCCTTCGGCCCGAACGCGAGCTTGGGGCGGTTCTCGCCGTCGGCGGCGATATTCTCGGGCTCGGCGTTGACCTGGACCGGCGCGCTGAAGCTCCGGCCCTGGTCGCTCGAGTGGCTCACGGCGACATGGCCGCTCTTGACGGCGGCGAGCCAGAGCCTGCCCGTGGCGTCGAACGCCGACGTCATCGAGAGCGGGTCGCGCGCGAGCGACTTCTTCCACATCTGCGCGCGTTCCTCGGGGGTGGGCGCAGCGGGTTTCGCCGCCGCGGCCGGTTTGGCGTGGCCGTGTCCGCCGCCGGCGGGCGGAGGCGTCGCGCAGCCCGCGAGGCCGAGCAGGCCGATCGCGACCAGGGCCTTGACCGGGTTCATGGGTTCTCCGCGCCGAAGCGATACGCGACCCCGAGCCAGTACGTGCGGGGATCGCCCGGGGTGTAGCTGTTCTGCGTGTCCGGATTGTACGTCCCGACCCCGGAGTAGCTGCTGCTCGCGCTGTGGGAGAATTTCTTGTCGGCCACGTTCATGACCTTGAACCATACGTCCCAGGCCGTCACCGCGTAGGCGGCGCGCAGATTGAGCAAGGTGTGTCCGGGATACTCCGCGGTGTTGGCGTCGTTCATCCAGTAATTGCCCAGGTACTGCGCCTCGAGCCCGAGGCGCGCGCCCTTCGCCGGCTTCCACGCGAGCTCGGCGTTCGTGATGTTCTTCGGCGCGCCCTTGATGAGCTTGCCGTCGTAGGAGAGCGTGGCGCTCGTGTCGTAGTCGAGGTATTCGTGCTCGGCATAAGTCGTCGCGAGCCGCCCCTCCCACTGGGGGTCCGGGGCGTAGCTCACGCCGAGCTCGATGCCGGTGTGGCGCGTCTTGCCCGCGTTGCGCGGCTCGGAATTGCCCACGGCGATCTGGAAGCTGACCTGTTCGTCCTTGCCGTCCAGGCGATAGAGCGCGGCGTTCACCTTGCCCTTGCCGCCGTCGAAGGCGGTGCGCACGCCGATCTCGTAGTTATCGAAAGTCGAGGGCCTCAAATCGGGCACCGTAAGACGCGCGTAGAGCGAGGTCACCTCGGGCGGCGTGAAGCCCTGGCTGTAGCTCGCGTACAGGCTGGTGTCGGGGCTCACGGCGTGGGTCGCGCCGATCTTGGGGCTGAAGTGGCTGAACGAGCGCGTCTCGTTCGGCGCGCCGGTGCTGTTGCTGGGGGTCAAGTTGTTGGTGAAGTCGTACCCGATGGTGTCGTAGCGCCCGCCGACCACCACGCGCGTGGACGCCGCGGGCGAAAGCTCGTACTGCGCGTAGGCCGAGGTGTTGCCGAGCCCGACCTTGTAGTCGCGGCTGCGGGTGCCGAGCGTGTAGCCGGTGTAGACGCTGCTCGCGTCGCGCGTGATGTCGATCTTGTCCTCGGTATAGGTGTTGGGGCTGCGGTCGTAGGTGAGTCCCACGATCAGGCGCGCGTTGAGCCAGCCGAAATCCTGCCGGTGGCGGGCGTCGAGCCCGAGCGAGCTGTAGCTGTTCACGTTGATGTTGCCGACATAGCCCGTGGGGCAGGTGGCGGAGACGGTGCAGTTGCGGATGGAGTAGGCCGGGTTCTGCCCGTGGTCGTTCTGCCGCCCGTAGAGGATCACGGTGCTGAGCCCCTGGGCGCTCGATTCGTGATCGAGCGTGAACGACAACCGTTTCGTTTCGTCACGCCGGTAGGTGAAGGTCTGGTAGCTGACGGCCGGGCGGTTCTGATAGTCGCTTTCGTTCAGCGAGCCCGGGGTCTGGGTGTCGAGGTTGGTGTACGTGAACAGCGCGCGCAGCGGCGTGCGGTCATCGGCGGCGCCGTCGGCGCGCAGCGTTACGGAGTCCTTGTCCATCTCGTTGTACATGCGCCAGGAATCGCGCAGGCGCGCGCTGTAGTGCGAGAACCGCAGGCCGAAATCCTCCCAGGTGTCGGAGGCGCCGGTATCGACGCGCTTGTAGCCCTCGCTGCTCGATTGCAGCGAGACCTTGCCCTCGGGCGTGAGCGATGGGGCCCGGGTGAGAAAGTTCACCGCACCGCCCACCGCGTTGCTGCCGTAGAGCGACGAGCCCGGGCCCTTGAGCACCTCGATGTCGGAGGTGCCGGTGAGATTCACCTCGTTGAGGGCGTTGTGGTTGAACACGCCGATCGGGCGGATCGGCACGCCGTCCTCGAGGTACTGGTAGACGGGATTGGTGGTGATCGGCTGGCGGATGCTCATGCTGTGCTGCTCGTTGCCGAGATCCACCATGTGCACGCCCGGGATCTGGTTCACCGCCTGGTTGATGTTGGTCGCCTTCGTGTCTTCGAGCGCCTTCGTATCCATCTTGCCGATCGCGGCCGGGGTCGCGCTCAGCGGCGTGGCCTCGCGCGAGCCGGTGACGACCACCTCTTCCAGGGTTTTCGTCTCCGGGCTCGCCGGGGCCTTTTCCTCGGCATAGGCGGCGATGGCGGTCGAGACGGCGAGGGACAGCAGACGTGCAGCGATTGTGGCGTTCATTAGGTTGCTCTCTTCGGGCGTTCATGGGTTGAATCGATCCGGGGCGACTGGTGGCGCTTAACCAAGCGCCGAGACACATCCCTGAAGTGCGGCCGAAATCCGCCAAAACTGCGGGCCGCTCGCCGTTACCGGAGAACGATCGTAAGCGACATCCCCGGGCGCTTGAATGTGGCACGATGCCGCGCGGCAAATTGTCGCAACGTACCGGCCGGCATTCAGCTTGGTTTAAGGAAAGGGGTTCACGAAACGGGTACAATAATCCGCGTCGGTCATGAACCCCGCGCCTCCCTTATCCTCCTCGAACGAGATCAACCTGCGGCGTCTGGTTGCGCTGCGGCTGATCGCGCTCACCGGCCAGTCGGCCGTCGTGTGGGCGGTGGTCACGAAGCTGCACATGGAGCTGCCGCTGCGGCCGTTGATCGGCGTCATCACGGGGATGGCCGCGATCAGTCTTCTCACGTGGTTGCGCCTGCGCCGGCCGTGGCCGGTCCCGGACGTCGAGATCTTCGGTCAACTGCTGCTCGATGTGGTCGTGCTCACGGCGCTGCTTTATTTCAGTGGCGGCGCCACCAACCCGTTCGTGACGCTGTACCTGCTGCCGCTTGCCATCACGGCGGCGGCGCTTCCGGGGCCGCCCACCTGGCTGATGGCGGGCATCACCGCCGTATGCTACAGCGCGCTGCTCTTCTATTACGTCCCGCTTCCGGAATCGCACGGTGTGCCCGGAGAGTCCCACCTGCACGTGTTCGGGATGTGGTTGAGCCTGATCATGAGCACCGGCCTGATCTCCTGGTTCGCGGTGAAGATGGCGGCGACGCTGCGCGAGCGCGACCGGCTGCTCGCCGAGATGCGCGAGCAGGAGTTGAAGCACGAGCGCATCCTCGCGCTCGGCACGCTCGCCGCCGGCGCGGCGCACGAGCTGGGCACACCGCTGTCCACCATGGCGGTGCTGGTTAAGGATTTCCGGCCCGACGTACCGGTGACGGAAGAGAAGCTGGTCACCTTGCGCGGGCAGATCGCCCGGTGCAAGAAAATCCTGTCGTCGATCTCGGCCACGGCCTCGCAGGTGCGCGCCGAGTCGGGCGAGAGCCGGCCGCTCGATGCGTTTCTCGAGGGGATCGTCGCCAAGTGGCTGTCCATGCGCCCGGGCGTGCACGCGCATCATCGGTTCAGCGGCGCGCAGCCCGCGCCGCACGTCGTCGCGGAGCAGACCCTGTCGCAGGCGATCCTGAATATCCTGAATAACGCGGCCGACGCCTCGCCGCAGGACGTGGAGGTGGACGGCCATTGGAGCAGCGCGGAGCTGACGCTCGAGATCGCCGATCGCGGGCCGGGGCTTACCCCCGAAATCGAGCACAATCCGGGCGAGCCGTTTCTGAGCACCAAGAGCGAAGGCCTGGGGCTCGGGCTGTTCCTGGCGTATACGACCTTTCAGCGCTTCGGCGGGAGCGTGCGGCTCTTGAGCCGCGAGGGCGGCGGTGTGCTCTGTCGGCTGACGCTGCCGCTCGCGCCGATACTGGTATCGAGCTGATCCGAAATTTTGAATGGACAGGATTAACAGGATTTACAGGATCAAGAAACCAAACGAAAGATAACCGCGAACTGGCGAGACCGGGGTATTCGGTTTAACCTCTCAATAAGTCGTTCTTTGCGTTCTTTGCGTCTTTGCATTGAAACTTAATATTGATTATGGCCGATCTCGAAGACCGCCCGACATTATTACTGGTCGATGACGACCTCACCTTCGGCAGAGTCTTGGCCGAGGCGTTCGAGGCGCGCGGCTACGCCGTGCGCGTGGCGCACAATGTCGCCGAGGGCCTCAAGGCGGCGGAGAACGACCCGCCGGAATTCGCCGTGGTGGACTTGAAGATGCCCGGGCCGTCGGGCCTGGAGCTGGTGGCGAAGCTGAAAGACCTCGACGAGAACACCCGCGTCGTGATGCTCACGGGCTACGCCTCCATCGCCACGGCGGTCGAGGCCATCAAGCTCGGTGCGGTGCACTATCTCGCCAAGCCCGCGGACGCCGACGAGATCCTGGCGGCATTCCGGCGCGACGAGGGCGATATCGGCGTTCGGCTGGCGGAGAAGCCGTTCTCCGTGAACCGGCTGGAATGGGAGCACATCCAGAAGGTGCTCACCGAGTGCAAGGGCAACGTCTCCGAGACCGCGCGCCGCCTCGGCATGCACCGGCGCACGCTCCAGCGAAAGCTCTCCAAGCGCCCGGCGCGCAGTTGATCGGGTTGATGCGGTTCGATGGTGAGTCGATCCGCGCGTCGTGCGGCTCCGGCCGCGCGGGGCGCAGGCGAAGTGCAGATGAAAACGCCGGGTCGTTGTGCCGGCGAGCTGCTCGCCCGACGTCTAGCCCGTCTTCCTCAGCTCCTCGCGGATCACGCGGCGCAGCGTGTCCTCGAGCGGCGCCGACTGGCGCTGGATGTGGCCGCGAAGCGCCTCGTTGATAACCGATTGGTAATTCCCGCCGCCGGCGCGGTTCACTTGGTCGCGGAACCAGGCGATGACGTCTGTGTCCAGCCGGATCGTGATACGGGTCTTGTTCGGGGCGGGCGGCATCACCGGCCCGCGCTTTCCTCTGCTGAAGTCGTAGCGTTTTTTCATGACTCACTCCTCGTATTGCCGGCGTTCGTGAGGTTCGGCCTTACGCGCCGAGATGATGCGGATCACATCCGGCCCGCGGTAGGTGTACACCGCCGCCAGGAGCCTGCCGAAGGCGTCCGTGCCGAGCGTCACGAACCGCTCTTCGTCGTGGCCGCGGTCTTCGATCGTGATCGCATTCGGGTCGTCGAACACGCCGACTGCGTCGGCAAACTCAACGCCGTGCTTGCGCAGGTTGGCCTTCCGCTTGGCCTCGTCCCACTCGAAGCGCATGCCCAAAATGTATGTACATATGGTGTACATGTCAAGCGCGGCGGTATGGCGGCCGATCGAACGATCCGCAGTTTGGGGAATCTCAAAAAATTCCCATTATTCACGGTCCCGGCCCACCGCAGCGCCGTAGAGGCACGGAGCTACTGAAACAGAAATGGATTTTCTCTGCGTGCTCTGCGGTGAAAAACATCTTTTCAGCCATTTTCAGAGGTTCCCGTATACTCATGGCGCCCGCCCGTGCCCGCGGGCGCAATCCTGAAAAAAGCATGAGAACCCGATGCGCGATTCGGTCTTCGAGGCGTTGAGGTCCGGGGCGACGCTGCTCGCCGCGAGCCGGCGCCAGGCGCGCGCGTTGCAGCTCGCCCACGGGCGGCGCATGCAGCGGGAAGGGCAGGCGGCGTGGACGAGCCCGGATATTCTCACCTGGGGCGCCTGGCTCGGGCGCTGCTGGGATGAAGCGTCCGGCCTTTCCGCGGACGATCCGGCCTCGATGCGCGTGCGGTTGAGCCCGGTTCAGGAGCTCAAGCTCTGGGACGACGTGATCGAGGATTCCGCGGCGCGCAGCACGCTGCTGCAAGTCCACGCCGCGGCGCGCACGGCGCAGGAGGCCTGGCGGCTCATGTGGGAGTGGGACCTCGCATTGCCCGCCGCGCGCGATGCGCCGAACGAGGACACACGCGCCTTCGCCGCCTGGGCGCAGGTATTCGATGAGCGTTGCCGCGCCCGAGGCTGGCAGGACCCGGCGCGCCTGCCCGAGGCGCTGGCGCAGGCCTTCGACCGCGGCCGCCTGAAGGCCCCGCCGCGGCTCCTGCTCTTCGGCTTCGAGGAGCTTACCCCGCAACAGCAGCGGCTGTTCGATGTCCTGCGCGCGCGCGGGAGCGCCGTGGAGATTATCGAGCCGAGCGCGGCGGCCGCCACGCCCGCGCGCCGCGAATTCCCAAGCGCCGAGGAGGAGCTCGCCGCCGCGGCGCGCTGGGCGCGCGCCCGGCTCGAGGCCGGCGCCGCGCGCATCGGCGTCGTGGTGCCGGATCTCGGCGCGCTGCGCCCGGCGGTGACACGCCTGTTCGACGACGCGCTGGCGCCGGCCGCGGTGCTGCCCGGGGCCGCGGACGGCGTGCGGCCGTATAACCTCTCGCTCGGGCGGCCGCTCGCGGAATATCCCGTCATCCACACGGCGCTCCTGCTGCTCGAGCTCGGCCGGGGCGAGCTCGCCTGCGTACAGGCGGGGAGCCTCTTGCGCTCGCCGTTTCTGGGCGGGGCCGATGAAGAACGCGCGCGCCGCGCGCTGCTCGATGTCGTACTGCGTGCCGGCGAGCCGCGGGTGCGGATCGGCGGGCTGCTGCGCCTGGCGCAGGATCGAGACCAGGAGGGACGGCCGCGCGCGCATGCCGCGCCGCTGCTCGCGGCGCGGCTCAAGGAGTGGCGCGCGGCGCTCGATGCGTTTCCCAAGACGCAGCTTCCGAGCGCCTGGGCGGAGGGTTTCGCCCGGGCGCTCGCGGCGCTCGGCTGGCCGGGCGGCCGCACGCTCGACAGCGCGGAGTATCAGACGGTCGAGGCCTGGCGCGAGCTGCTCTCAGCGTTTTCCTCGCTCGATGCGGTCGGCGGCCGCATCGGCTACGACGCCGCGCTCGCGACGCTCAGACGCACGGCCGCGGAGCGGATCTTCCAGCCGAAGTCGCCCGAGGCGCCGGTCCAGGTGCTCGGACTGCTCGAGGCCGTGGGTCTCGAATTCGACTGTCTCTGGATCACGGGGCTGCACGACGCGGTCTGGCCCGCGAGCCCGCGGCCCAATCCCTTCCTCCCCATCGAGTTGCAACGGCGGCGCAATCTGCCGCACGCCTCCGCCGCGCGCGAGCTCGAATTCGCGCGCCGCCTCACGGGCTGGCTGCTGGCGGGCGCGCCGCAGGTGATCGTGAGCCACCCGTGTCGCGCGGGCGACGAGAATCTGCGCCCGAGTCCGCTCATCGCGCATCTGCCCGGATCGGAGCCGGACGCCGCGGCGCGGCCCAAGACATTTCATGAGCTGATCTACGACGCCCGCCCGCCGCTCGATCAGTTCCCGGACGCGCGCGCCCCGGCGCTGCCCCCCGGCATCGAGGTGCGTCGCGGCACCGCGGTTTTCAAGGATCAGGCCGCCTGTCCGTTCCGCGCCTTTGCGCATGTGCGGCTCGCGGCGCGGGCGCTCGAGGAGTCGCACCCCGGGCTCGATGCCTCCGCGCGCGGCATTCTGGTCCACGACACGCTGGCGCAGGTCTGGGCCGAGCTCAAGTCGCACGCGAATCTCTGCGCCCAGTCGCACGAGGCGCTGCGCGACCTCGCGCGCGCGGCGGCCGAGCGCGCGGTCGCGGCCATGGCGCGGTCGCGGCCGCAGACCTTCACCGCGCGGTTCGCCGCGCTCGAACGCGCGCGGCTCGGGGATCTGGTACTGGCCTCGCTTGCGCTCGAGCGGCAGCGCGCCCCGTTTACCGCGCTTCCTCCCGAGACGGACCGGCAGGCCGCGTTCGGCGGCGTGACCATCCGCATCGTTCCGGACCGGGTGGATGTGCTCGAGGACGGCGCGCGCGCCGTGATCGACTACAAGACCGGGAGTCCCCGGCTCGCCCAGTGGTTCGGCGAGCGTCCCGACGAGCCGCAGCTTCCGCTCTACAGCCTCACGCAGGAGCCCGTCGCTGCGGTGCTGTTCGCGCAGTTGCGCAAGGAAGAGTCCCGCTTCCTCGGGATCGCGCGCCGCGACGGGATCGCGCCCGAGGTCGAGGCCTTCGACGCCACACGCGAGGCCGCGGCCTTCGGGTCGTGGGAAGCGTTGTTCGCCGAGTGGCGCCGGGTGCTCGATGCGCTCGGTGCGGCGTTCCGCGCGGGCGATGCGCGCGTCGACCCGAAGGACGGCGAGCGCACCTGCGAATACTGCGACCTCAAGCCGCTGTGCCGCATCCACGAGCGCGCGCAGGCCTCGCCGGTCGAGGCGGAGGAGGAGGCGTGAGCGCGGAACACCCCGTCGCCGACGCCGCCGCCCGCGAGCGCGCGCTCGCGCCGGATAAGTCCTTCATCGTCCAGGCCCCGGCGGGCTCGGGCAAGACCGAGCTGCTGACGCGCCGTTATCTGCGGCTGCTCGCCTGCGTGGAGCACCCCGAGGAGATCGTCGCCATCACCTTCACGCGCAAGGCGGCGAACGAGATGCGCAACCGCGTGCTCGGCGCGCTCGAGCGGGCCGCCGGCCCGCGTCCCGAGGGCGAAAGCGATGCGGCCGCCTGGGAGCTGGCGCGCGCGGCGCTCGCGCGCGACCGGGCGCTGCGCTGGGACATCCTCGCGAGCCCCGAGCGGCTGCGGATCGGCACCATCGACTCCTTCTGCGCCGCGCTCACGCGCCAGATGCCGCTGCTCTCGCGCCTGGGCGCGCCGCCCGCGGTCGCCAAGGACGCCGAGGCGCTCCATCGCGAGGCGGCGCGTGCGCTCATCGAGAAGCTCGAAGCCGACGAGCCGCTGAGCCCGGCCATCGAGCGGTTGCTGCGGCATCTCGACAACGACCTGCCCAAGGTCGAGACGCTCATCGCCGCGATGCTCGCGCGCCGCGACCAGTGGATGCGCCATCTCGCCGACCGCGGCAGCGAGCGCCTGCGCCGCGAGCGGCTCGAGCGGGCGCTCGCGCATGTCATCGAGGATGCGCTCGACGATTTGCGCGAGGCCGTGCCGGCGGCGCAGGTCGCGGCGCTGCTCGAGGCTGCGCGCTACGCCGCGGGGAATCTGCGGGCGAACGGGACCCAATCGGCGATCCTCGCCTGTCTCGACCTGGCGCAGCTTCCGGGCGCCAGCGCCGCGGATTGCGCCGCGTGGCGCGGGCTGGCGGCGCTGCTGCTGACCGACGACGGGGCGTGGCGGCGCAGGGCGGACGTGCGGCTCGGGTTTCCCGCGGCGAGCGGCGCGCGCAATGCCGGCGACAAGGCGCGATTCGATGCCGCCAAGGCGAAGTTCGCCGCGCTGATTGACGCGCTGCAGGCGTACCCGGAGTTCCTGGCGCGCCTGCATGCGGTGCGTGCGCTCCCGCCCCCGCGCTACGACGATGCCCAATGGGATGTCGTCGAGGCGCTCTGCGAGCTGTTGCCGCTCGCGGCGGCCGAGCTCTGGCTCGTGTTCCAGGGCCGCGGTGAAGTGGATTTCACCGAGGTCGCCTGGGGCGCGCTGCGCGCGCTCGGCACGCGCGATGAGCCGACGGATCTCGCGCTCGCGCTCGATTACCGCATCCGCCACCTGTTGGTGGATGAGTTTCAGGACACCTCGCTGAGCCAGTACGAGTTGCTCGAGATCCTTACCGCCGGCTGGGAGCCGGGCGACGGGCGCACGCTCTTCGTCGTCGGCGATCCGATGCAGTCGATCTATCGTTTCCGCCAGGCCGAGGTCGGGCTTTACCTGCGCGCGCGCCGCCGGGGCATCGGCGGCGTGGCGCTCGAGCCACTCGACCTTTCGGTGAACTTCCGCTCGCAGCAGGGCGTCGTGGACTGGGTGAACCGGACCTTCGCGCAGGTGCTGCCGCTCGCCGAGGACATCGCCGCCGGTGCCGTCACCTATGCGCCCGCCGTCGCGCACCATCCGCAGCGGCCGGGCGCGGCGGTGACGCTGCATCCCTTCCTCGGGCGCGACGACGCGCGGGAAGCCGAGCGCGTGCTCGAGCTCATCCGGCGGGCGCAGGCCGATCCCGCGCAGCCGACCGTCGCGATCCTCGTGCGCTCGCGCGGGCATCTCGCCGAGATCGCCCCGCGGCTCAAGCGCGCGGGCCTCAAGTTCCGCGCGGTCGAGATCGAGCAGCTCGGGCATCGCAGTGTCGTGCAGGACCTGCTCGCGCTCACGCGCGCGCTCGTCCATCCCGCGGACCGGCTTTCCTGGCTCGCCGTGCTGCGCGCGCCGTGGTGCGGGCTGACGCTCGCCGATCTCGAGGCGCTCGCGGGCGGCGATCCGGAGGCCGCGATCCGGGAGTCGATGGAAAATCCCGAGCGCTGCGCGCGCGTGAGCGCGGAGGGCCGGGCGCGGCTCGAGCGCGTCCGCGCGGTGCTGCGGGATTGTGCGGCGCAAAGCCGGCGCCGGCCGCTGCGCCGGCTCGTCGAGGGCGCCTGGCTCGCGCTCGGCGGGCCGGCCTGCGTCGCCGAGCCGACCGACCTGGCGGACGCGCTGGTCTATTTCGAGTTGATCGAGAGCCTGGAGGAGGGCGGCGATCTCGCCGACCTCGGCGCGCTCGCCGAGCGGGCGGAGCAACTGTTCGCGCTGCCCGATGTCGAGGCCCCGGAGCGGCTCCAGCTCATGACCATCCACAAGGCCAAGGGGCTTGAGTTCCATACCGTGGTCGTCCCGGGCCTCGGGCGCGCGCCGCGACGCAACGAGGCGCCGCTGCTCATGTGGCTCGAGCGGCCGAACCCGCGCACGCACGAGGCGGACCTGCTGCTCGCGCCGATCCGCGAACGCGGCCGGAAGGAGGAGCCGATCTTCGAGTTCCTCGCGAGCTTCGACCGCCGGAAAGGTTACTACGAGGACGGGCGGCTGCTGTATGTCGCCGCGACGCGCGCGATCGAGCGGCTGCATCTTCTGGGGCATGTCGCCGTCGGCGAGAAGGACGAGGCGCGTGTCATCTCGTCGCCGGACCGCAACTCGCTTTTGCACCAGCTCTGGCCGGTCGTGCAGGGCGAATTCGAAGCGGCCCTTGCCGCCTCGACGGCGGCAGCGGCCGAGATCGCCGCTGCATCGAACCCGCCACCTATGCCGCTCAAGCGGCTGCCGCGGACATGGCAATTACCCGCGCCGCCCGCGGCCGCGACATGGACCGGGAGCGAAGATGTGATCGAG
>MFSU01000081.1 GCA_001785115.1 Candidatus Muproteobacteria bacterium RBG_16_65_34 | reverse complement strand
GTCGAAGAAGGGGAACAAGATCCTGAAGAAGATGCACGACGCCGTCTACAAGCCGGCGCCGCGGATCTCGAGGTTTCGCGATCTCATCGCCTGGTTCTTCACCTTCGGTCTGGTGGGGCTCGGCATGCAGATCACCATGGCCTCGATCCGGCAGGCCGGCGGCCAGCCGCTGGTGATCGGATCCGTCGTGGGCACGGTCAAGGCGGTCGGCGCGCTGATCGTGGTGTGGCTGTTCGTCAAGGAAATCGTCTAACTCGAGCGAGGCAAGTCATGAAAGAAAAATTCGATCGCGGTACGGCGCTTACCATCTTCCGCAACGACCGGCTGGAGGACATCGCGGCGCTTGCGCTGTCGCTGGTCATCGCCTTCCTGGTCTACACGTTTGTATAACTGAACGGCGCAACGGAACGCCCCGGTGGCCGGTTACCGGCCACCGGGGCTTCTTTTTGGCGCCGGCCACGCCATGTTGAAACCGAAACACATCCTGCTCGCGAGCCACGGCAGCGAAGGCGCGCGCGCGGCGGAAAAGCTCGCCTACGCCCTCTGCCGCCCGGGCGCCACCCTGCACCACCTGATCGTCGTACCGGAACTCTGGAAAGGCATGATGGGCGACGATTGGCTCAACAACGCCTCCACGCGCGCGAAATTCGGCCGCTATGTCGAATCGCAACTCGAGCAGGAGATCCGCGCGCACGTGAAGCGCATGCGGCGCGAAACCGCGAAGCGCAATATCCGTTACCGCTACGAGATCGTGCAGGGCAAGCCCACCGAGTGCCTGATCGCGCGCGTGGCGCAGGGTCCGGCGGATATCGTGGTCCTGGGGGCGCCGCGCCCGAAGGGGCGCACCGGCCTGCGCTCGCGCATGCTCGAGGAGAAGCTGTTCCGCGCGCTGCGCGTGCCCGTCATCGTGGCGCCGCACCCGCAATGAGTGCGGCGCCCGCCGACAACCCTCCCCGGCCGTCGGGCGACGCCGCGTGGGTGAGCCTCCCGGCCCCGTTTCCGCCCGAAGTGCTCGCGCGGCAGTGTCGCGACGTCGAGGCGCTGCTGCGCGCGAACCCTTACTACACGTTCCCGCGCTGGAACCAAACGGGGTCCGATACCTACGCGGTCGAGCTCGACAACCAGAGCAACCAGACCCGCAATACGTTGGAGTTCCGGGTTAGCGACGGGCCGGGTGTGGGGCTCACGCTCACTTACCTCAACGGCATCAAGAAACGCACGGTGTTCACGATCGAACCCGCGAGCGACGGCAGCCGCATGACCGTTACCGACGATTACGACCGCCTGCCGGAGGCGGAACGCGCTCAGCGCGTGGCGGAGGTGGACCGCAGTCTCAATGCCTGGGGCGAGGCGCTGCGGGTGTATTTCCTGCGGCTGAAGCGCTGGTCGTGGCTGCCGGGCTGGCGCTGGTATATCCGCCGCGTGTGGATCCCGATGACGCCGTCGGCGCGGCGGATCGTGTGGTTGCTCTATCTGATCACGGTGGCGGAGTTTTTCTTCTTTTTGTTCGTGCTGCTGATTTACACGATCGAGCAAAACAAATAACAGGGCGTAACCGCAGATGAACGCAGATAAACGCGGATTAGGAAGAATGGCTGTCGTTCTGATTCGAAATGTTCTTTCGTACGCCGTGGCGCGTTCGCAGTGAATCTTTTCATTTGTTCCATCTGCGTTTATCCGCGTTCATCTGCGGTTCCCTGTTCTTAATTATTAATCGCGGTGCTCATTTGCGCTTATCCGCGGCTGCTTCTTTGTTGTTGCCGTCTATGGTCTGGTAGAACGTCTCGCCTTGCTTCACCATCCCAAGCTCGGCGCGGGCGCGCTCCTCGATCGCATCGAGGCCCTGCTTCAGATCGTTCACCTCGGCCTCGAGCGCCTGATTACGTTCCTTGAGACGCGCGTTCTCCGCTTCCTGCGCCTCGATCTCGCGATCGAGCAGCCAAACCGCGAACACCCCGCCGTTACCGATCCACAGGGGATATTGCAGCAGCAACAGCAGGCCGATCAGAACGTAGGACAGTATCTTGACGAGCTTTGGCCGCGGCACGGCGCACAGCGTAGCGTAAAGCCGTAAGGCTGTCAGCCGGCGGCTGACGGCCGATAGCCGAGAGTTTAACCCAACATCGGAAAGGCCTTGCGGCCCGGATACGTCGCCTTGACGCCCAGCTCCTCCTCGATCCGCAGCAACTGATTGTATTTCGCCACGCGGTCGGAGCGCGACAGCGAGCCGGTCTTGATCTGGCCCGTGCCGGTCGCGACCGCAAGGTCGGCGATGAAGGCGTCCTCGGTCTCGCCCGAGCGGTGCGAGATCACCGCGGTATAGCCGGCCTGGCGCGCCATGGCGATGGCCGCGAGGGTCTCGCTGAGGGTGCCGATCTGGTTGACCTTGATTAGGATCGAGTTGGCGATGCCCTGCTTGATTCCCCGATCGAGGATCGCGGTGTTGGTGACGAACACGTCGTCGCCCACGATCTGGATTTTTTTTCCGAGCTTCCGTGTCAGCGTCGCCCAACCGGCCCAGTCGCTCTCGCCGCAGCCGTCTTCGATGGTGACGATCGGATACTTCGTCACCCAGGCGGCGAGCTTGTCGACGAACTGCTCGGCCGAAAGGCTCGCGCCTTCCGACGCGAGCTCGTACCTGCCGTTCCGGTTGAACTCGGAGCTCGCGACGTCCAGGCCGAGCGCGACGTCCGTGCCGGGCCGGTAACCGGCCGTCTCGATTCCCTGCAGGATGACCTGCAGCGCTTCTTCGTTCGACTTGAGGTCCGGCGCGAAGCCGCCCTCGTCGCCGACGGCGGTATTGAGCTTCATGCCCTGCAGCACCTTCTTGAGCGCGTGGAACACCTCGGCGCCGTAGCGCAGCGCCTCGGCAAACGTCGGGGCGCCGAGCGGCAGGATCATGAACTCCTGGAAATCGATGTTGTTGTCGGCGTGCGCCCCGCCGTTGACGATGTTCATCATCGGCACCGGCAGTTGCACCGGGACATTGCCCGCGAGGCCGTTGAGATAGCGATAGAGCGGCTGCCAGGTCGCCTCGGCGGCGGCGCGGGCGCAGGCGAGCGACACGGCGAGAATGGCGTTGGCGCCGAGGCGCGATTTGTTCTCCGTGCCGTCGAGATCGATCATCGCCCGGTCAACGGCCGCCTGGTCGCGCGCATCCTTACCGAGCAAGGCCTTGCGGATTTCGCCGTTGACGTTGGTGCAGGCCTTCTTCACGCCTTTGCCGCCGTAACGTCCGGCATCGCCGTCGCGCAGTTCGATGGCCTCGCGGCTGCCGGTGGACGCCCCCGAGGGCACCGCGGCGCGGCCGCGCGCGCCGGATTTCAGGATTACGTCGGCCTCAATAGTGGGGTTGCCGCGCGAGTCCAGTATCTCGCGCGCATGTACATCTACGATCGTCGTCATGTTTTTGTTTGCTAAAAAGCGAATAGACAGGATTAACAGGATTTTTCAGGATTAACAGGATTAAAACAGATTCTGTGAATTATAACGCCTTGTTTTCTCCGTGTTCTCTGTGCCCTCTGTGGTGAAATTTTTTTAGTTCTTTAATGGCAAGGTCATTTCCGCAAGGCCACGGTGCTTGACCGTGGCGTCGAGCTCCTTGAGGGTCTCGAGCAGCGCCTGCATGTGGCCGAGCGGCCAGGCGTTGGGGCCATCGGACAGCGCCTTTTCCGGCTGCGGATGGGTCTCCATGAACAAACCGGCGACGCCGGCGGCGATGGCGGCGCGCGCCAGCACCGGCACGTGCTCGCGCTGGCCGCCGCTGCGGCTCCCCTGCCCGCCCGGCAGTTGCACCGAGTGGGTGGCGTCGAACACCACCGGGCAGCCGGTTTCGCGCAGGATCGCGAGCGCGCGCATGTCCGAGACCAGATTGTTGTAGCCGAAGGACACGCCGCGTTCGCATACCAGGATGCGGTCCTTGCCGCCCGCGGCGAGCGCCTTGTCCACCACGTTCTTCATGTCCCAGGGCGCGAGGAACTGGCCTTTCTTGATGTTGACCGGCTTGCCGGCCGCGACCACGGCCTGGATGAAATCGGTCTGGCGGCAGAGAAACGCCGGCGTCTGGAGCACGTCCACCGCGGCCGCCGCGGCCTCGATCTCGGGGATGTCATGCACGTCGGTGAGCACCGGCACGCCGATCTCGCGCCGGACCTTCGCCAGGATCTCGAGCCCCTGCTCCATCCCCGGGCCGCGGAACGACGCCGTCGAGCTGCGGTTGGCCTTGTCGTAGGAGGATTTGTAAATGAAATGGATGCCGAGCGCCGATGTGATCTCCTTCAGGCGCCCCGCCGTATCCACGGCGAGCGCCTCGGATTCGATCACGCACGGGCCGGCGATCAGGAAAAACGGCCGGTCGAGGCCGACCTCGAACCCGCACAGCCTCATCGGGCGAGGGCCTGCCGCTGCGGGGCGGACTCACGCCGGGCGCGCGCCGCCTGGATGTAGTGGGTGAAGAGCGGATGGCCGTCGCGCGGGGTCGACGTGAACTCCGGGTGGAACTGCACGCCGATGAACCACGGGTGATCGGAAAGCTCCACGACCTCGACCAGGCCGCCGTCGGCCGAGGTTCCGGCGATCAAAAAACCGTGCTTCTCCAGCGTCTCGCGATAGCCGTTGTTGAATTCGTAGCGGTGCCGGTGCCGTTCCGTGATGCGATCCTTGCCGTAGGCCTCGTGGGCATGGGTACCGGGCTTGAGGCGGCATTCCTGCGCGCCGAGACGCATGGTCCCGCCGAGCTCGCTTTTTTCGCTGCGCGTCTCGACGGCGCCCTCCGCGGTCTTCCACTCGGTAATGAGTCCGATCACCGGATGCGGTGTCTTCTTGTTGAACTCGGTGCTGTGCGCGCCCTTGAGGCCCGCGACATTGCGCGCGAACTCGATGGTCGCGACCTGCATCCCGAGGCAGATGCCGAGATAGGGTATCTTGTTCTGGCGCGCATACGTCACGGTCTTGATCTTGCCCTCGATGCCGCGCTCGCCGAAGCCGCCCGGCACCAGGATGGCGTCCATGTTCTGCAGCAGCCCGGTGCCCTCGGTCTCGATACGCTCCGAGTCCACGTAATGGATGTTTATCTTCGTGGAGGCATGAATGCCGGCGTGCTTGAGCGCCTCGGTGAGCGACTTGTACGACTCGGTGAGGTGCACGTACTTACCGACGAGCGCGACGTTCACCTCGCCGGTCGGATGCTCCATGGCCTGGATGACCTTGTCCCATTCGCTCAGGTTCGCGCGCCGGGCGTTCAAGTGCAGCTTCTCGACCACGATCTCGTCGAGCCCCTGCTCGTGCAGCAGCCGCGGAATCTTGTAGATGTTGTCCACGTCCACCGCCGAGATCACCGCGCGCACCGGGACATTGGTAAAGAGCGCGATCTTGCGCCGCTCGTCCTCCGGCAGCATGCGGTCGCCGCGGCACAGCAGCACGTCGGGCTGGATGCCGATCGAACGCAGTTCCTTCACCGAGTGTTGCGTCGGCTTGGTCTTCATCTCGCCGGCGGTGGCGATGTAGGGCACGAGCGTGAGGTGCATGTACACGCAATTGCTCGGGCCGTGCTCCACGCCCATCTGGCGGATGGCCTCGAGAAACGGCTGGGACTCGATGTCGCCCACCGTGCCGCCGATCTCGACGAGCGCCACGTCCGCGCCGTTCGCGCCCTCCTGGATGCAGCGCTTGATCTCATCGGTGATGTGCGGGATGACCTGCACCGTGGCGCCGAGGTAATCGCCGCGGCGCTCCTTGCGGATCACGTTCTCGTAGATCTTGCCGGTGGTGAAGTTGTTGCGCTTGCCCATCGTGGTACGCACGAAACGCTCGTAGTGCCCGAGGTCGAGGTCGGTCTCGGCGCCGTCGTGCGTGACGTACACCTCCCCGTGCTGATACGGGCTCATGGTGCCGGGGTCGACGTTGATGTAGGGATCGAGCTTGAGGAGGGTGACCTTGAGGCCGCGCGCTTCCAGGATGGCGGCGAGCGATGCGGCGGCGATGCCCTTGCCCAAGGAAGACACCACACCGCCGGTCACAAAGACGAATTTGGTCATATCAGCCCGCTTTAACGGGTGCCGTTCTGCGACACCGGAACGGAAACACAAACTACCAGATGGGCGCGCCCAGCACAACCGGGCGCGCCGGCGGCGTCAGCGCGGCGTCTTCTTGACTTTCCGCCCGGCCTGCGGAATTTCAACAGCGCTGTCCGCGGCACGCTCCAGCACCGGCACCCAGCCGGGCTCGTCCGCGCGCGCGCAAAACGGCTCGCAGATCCAGCGGTCGCCGACGGCGGCCAGCTCATCGTCGGCGTAGATGAGCGGCAGGCGTTCGCGCTCCCACGGCGGCACGCCCGCATCCTGCAATAATTTCTTCAACGTGTGACGGTGCGCCCGGCCCGGAAGCCGACAGCGCTCCCCGCCCCGGCGCAGACCGACGACCACCCGTGCGCGCCGTAACCGCTCCTGCGACAGGCCCGCGCCCGTCGTCGCGACCGCATGCAGACGCCAGCCGGTGCCGGCAATCTCCAGCGGTTGCGGCGGATCCCACGGCAGTTCAAGCCTTCGGTCCGGTGCCGGCGCGGCCGGCAGCACGAAGAGCGCGTCGCGATAGCGCCGCACCTGCACCCCCGGCCAGCCGACCGCGGCATGGCGCGTGCGCGGCGGCCGGTGCGCGTGGGCGAGAATCCGCTCGAGGTGCATTGCCGTGGGCGGACGGAACCCGCGCGTGCGCAGCCAATGCCGGATCAGGTTGCGCTGGCGCGCCGGCGAGTATCGCATGAGCCGGTCGATGGCAAGCGCCTCCCCCGCGTTGGTGCCGCAGTCCGCGAGATCGGCGGCGGCCAGCTCCTCGAGCAGCGCCGCGGCCTCGGCGGCGTGCCGCGCCGTGCGCGCAAGCTGCCGCGGCGCCGTTGGCCAGCGCTCGGCGATCAGCGGGAGCAAACGGTGGCGCAGAAAGTTGCGCGCGAGCCGCGTGTCGCGGTTGCTCGTGTCCTCGATCCAGGAAAGCCGCTCCTGGCGGGCGTAGGTCGCGAGCGCGCTACGGGTGAAACCGAGCAGCGGCCGGGCGTGCCGGCCGGCGGCGAACGCCGCGATCGGCGGCATGGCGGCGAGCCCGGCCAGTCCCGCGCCGCGCAGCAATTGCAGCAGCACGGTCTCGGCCTGGTCGTCCTGATGATGCGCGGTGAGGAGCACGTCGCCGGGCCCGATGTGGCGCGCGAGCGCCGCGTAGCGCGCGCGCCGCGCCGCCGACTCCAGCCCCTCCTCCCGAACGCCGCGGACCTCGATACGCTCGATCGCGCACGCCACGGCGAGGGTTTCGCAGACGCGACGGCAATGCCCGGCCCAGTCGCCCGAGGCCGGTTGCAGCCCGTGATCGATGTGCACCGCTTCCACGCGCCAGCCGCGCGCGGCGCGCAGCGCGCAGAGTCCGTGCAGGAGCACGTGGGAATCGAGGCCGCCGCTGTATGCGACCACGAGGCGCGCATCGGTGGCAATGCCTAGCGCGCGGGCGAGGATCTCCTGGAGGTCTTGCGGGGAGAACGGGGTATCAATGTTCTTCAAACTCCCCGAATTGCAGCAGCCGCTCGTAGCGCTGTTCGAGCAGCCGTTCGATGGGTGTCGCGCAGAGCGCGTCGAGCGCGCCCCCGAGCGCGGATTTGAGCACGGCGGCCATGGCGTCGACGTCGCGGTGGGCGCCGCCCAGCGGCTCGCGCACGATTTCGTCCACGAGCCCCAGGCGGTTCAGGCTCTCGGCGGTGATGCCCATGGCCTCGGCCGCCTCGGAGGCCTTGTCGGCCGAGCGCCAGAGGATCGAGGCGCAGCCCTCCGGCGAGATCACCGAATAGGTCGCGTGCTGAAGCATCAGCAGGCGATCGCACACGCCGATCGCAAGCGCGCCGCCCGAGCCGCCCTCGCCGATCACGACGCTCAGGATCGGGGTCCTGAGCCGCGCCATGACGAAGAGATTGCGCGCGATCGCCTCGCTCTGGTTGCGCTCCTCGGCGCCCACACCCGGGTAGGCGCCGGGCGTGTCGATCAGCGTGATCAGGGGGAGCCGGAAGCGCTCCGCGAGCTGCATGAGCCGCAACGCCTTGCGGTAGCCCTCCGGGCGCGGCATGCCGAAGTTGCGCCGTACCTTCTCGCGCGTGTCGCGCCCTTTCTGATGGCCGATGACGACCACCGGCCGGTCATTCAGGCGCGCCAGCCCCCCGACGATCGCCGGGTCGTCGGCGAAGGCGCGGTCGCCACGCAACTCCTCGAAGTCGGTGCACAGGCGCGCCAGGTAATCCAGGGTGTAGGGGCGCAGCGGGTGGCGCGCGAGCTGTGAGACCTGCCACGGCGTGAGGCTGTTGAAGATCGATTCCGTGAGCTTGCGGCTCTTCGCCCTCAAACGGTTGATCTCGTCGTTGAGATTGGGATCGCTGCCCGTGCCCGCGTGACTCAGCGCCTCGATCTTGGCCTCGAGATCGGCGATCGACTGCTCGAAATCAAGATAATTCGGGTTCATGTATTAGTTTTGAAACGCAGATGAACGCGGATAAACGCAGTGAACAACAAAAAGGGAAACATCAAAACAATCTGCGTTCATCATTATCTGAATCTGCGTTTATCTGCGTTTAGAAATCTTAACGGTATATCAAGTGCACGCTGCGCTCACCCGCGAGCCGCGTGAGCCGCTCGAGCATGACGCCGGTCGGATGAACCTTCCACTCCTCGCCCAGAAAGATTTCCGCTTCCGCCTCCTGGTTATGGTAGTGGAGATACACCGGACAGGTCCCCCGGGCGACCGGCGCCAGGATCTCCTTGAGCTCTGCGACGAAACCGTTGCCCACGTGCCCGGCGTCCACATCGATCACCAACCGGGCGCCGAAGGCGGCGCGGGCCTGCTCCATATTATATATCGTCTCGGCGGACATTTTGAACCCGCCGGTGTATTCGTCGACGCTGACCTGCCCCGCCACGATGAGCAGGGTGTCCTTGACCAGCAGCTCGCGGTTCTTCTGATACAGCTCCGAGAATACCGCAAGCTCGAGCCGACCCGTGCGGTCGTCGAGGGTGACGAACGCCATGCGATCGCCGCGCCGCGTCTGCATCGTGCGCAGTCCCACCACCAATCCGGCGACCACGATGGTGCTGTCGGTCGTGGGCTTGAGTTGCGCGATCGTGGTGTCGGTCATCCGCGCGAGCTCCTCGGCATAGCGCGCAATCGGGTGCCCGGTGAGATAGAGCCCGAGCGTCTCCTTCTCGCCCTCGAGGCGCTGCTCCTCGCTCCATTCCGGTGCACCCGTCGCGACCTGCGCCTGCGCGGGTGGCGCCATCGCGCCGAAGATATCCACCTGCCCCATCTCCCGGTTGCGCGTGTGCTGCTCGGCCGCGGCGAGCGCGGCGTTCAACGAGACCATGAGGGCGGCGCGATGCGCCCCGCGGCCATCCAGCGCGCCCGCCTTGATGAGCGACTCGAGGACCCGGCGGTTCACCTTGCGCGCGTCGATGCGCCGGCAGAAATCGAACAAGTCCTCGAACGGGCCGTCCTGGTTGCGGGTCTGGAGGATCGCGTCGATCGCCGCCTGCCCCAGACCCTTGATGGCGCCGAGTCCGTAGAGGATGACCTGCTCGTCCAGCGGCACGAACACGTAGTCGCAGCGGTTGATGTCCGGCGGCAGGATGTTGAGACCCATGTCGCGGCACTCGGCAATCATGGTCACCACCTTGTCGGTCTTGTCCATGTCCGCCGCGAGCACGGCGGCCATGAACGCCGCCGGGTGGTTCGCCTTGAGCCAGGCCGTCTGGTAGGCGATGAGCGCATAGGCCACCGAGTGCGAGCGATTGAAGCCGTAGCCGGCGAATTTCTCGATCAGGTTGAAGATGTCCTCGGCGAGCTTGGGGCTCGCGCCGCGCTCGACCGCGCCCTTGATGAAACCCTCGCGCTGCGCTTCCATCTCCTCGGCCTTCTTCTTGCCCATGGCGCGGCGCAGAAGATCGGCGCGCCCGAGGGTGTAGCCCGCGAGCACCTGCGCGATCTGCATCGCCTGCTCCTGGTACAGGATCACGCCGTAGGTGGGCCTCAGGATCGGCTCCAGGCTCGGGTGCGGGTACTTGATGCGCGCGCGCCCGTGCTTGCGGCTGATGAAGTCGTCCACCATCCCGGATTGCAGCGGGCCCGGGCGGAACAGCGCCACCAACGCCACGATCTCCTCGAACCGATCCGGCTGCAGGCGCTGGATGAGCTCCTTCATGCCGCGCGACTCGAGCTGGAACAGCGCCGTGGTGCGCGCGGACTTGATGAGCGCGTAGGTCTTCGGATCGTCGAGCGGGATCGCCTCGATGGCGACCGGCGGCTCGTCGCGCGCCGCGCGCCCGGCGTTGATGGTCTTGAGCGCGCGGTCGATGATGGTGAGGTTGCGCAGCCCGAGAAAATCGAACTTGACGAGCCCGAGGGTCTCGATGTCCAGCATATCGAACTGGGTGACGAGCTGGTGGCTCCCGTGCTCGCAGTAGAGCGGCATGAAGTCGGTGAGCGCCGAGGGCGCGATCACCACGCCCGCGGCGTGCTTGCCGGCGCTGCGCGCGATGCCCTCGATCTTGCGCGCCATGTCGATCAGCGCGCGCACGTCCTCTTCTTTTTCGTAGCGCTCCTTGAGCAGCGGCTCCTGATCGAGCGCCCGGTCCAGGTTGAAGTCCGGATCCTGCGGGACATGGGGGATGAGTTTGGCGATTTTGTCCACGTAGCCGTACGGATGATCGAGCACGCGCCCGACGTCGCGCACCACGGCCTTCGCCGCCATGGTGCCGTGGGTGATGATCTGGCAGACCTTATCCTGGCCGTAGCGCTCGGTGACGTAGCCGATCACCCGGTCGCGCCCCTCGATGCAGAAATCGATGTCGAAGTCCGGCAGCGACACGCGCTCCGGATTCAAGAACCGCTCGAACAGCAGGTCATATTCAATCGGGTCGAGGGCGGTGATGCCGAGCGCGTAGGCTACGAGCGAGCCGGCGCCCGAACCGCGTCCCGGACCGACCGGCACGCCGTTGCTGCGCGCCCAGGCAATGAAGTCGGCCACGATCAGGAAATAGCCCGGGAAACCCATCTTCACGATCACCTCGAGCTCGTGGGCCAGACGGTCGAGATACTGCTGCCGTTTCGCCTGGCGCTCGGCTTCGGGCATGGGCGCCAGGCGCGCCGCAAGTCCGTCCGCCGCCGTGCGCCGCAGCAGCTCATCGATGCTCGCGCCCGGCGGCACCGGGTAGTCCGGGAGATAGTAGCGCCCGAACTCCAGGCGCAGATTGCAGCGGCGCGCGATCTCCAGGGTGTTTTCCAGCGCCTCGGGGATGTCCTGGAAGAGTTCCGCCATCTCCTCGGACGAACGGAAGAATTGCTGCGGGGTGTAGCGCCGCGGGCGACGGCCATCGGTGAGCACGCGCCCGTCCTGAATGCACACACGCACCTCGTGGGCGTCGAACTCTTCCGCTTGCAGAAACATCGTCGGGTTGGTGGCAACCACCGGCAGTCCCGCGCGGTGCGCGAGCGCCACGGCCGCGTGGTTGTAGTCCTCCTGGTACGGCTGCCCCGTGCGCTGAAGCTCCAGATAGAACCGCCCCGGGAACCAGGCGGCATAAGACCGGGCGACCTCCTCGGCGAGCGCCTGATTTCCCGCGAGCAGGGCTTGGCCGATTTCGCCCTCCTGCGCGCCGGAAAGCGCGATCAGACCCGGCAGGGGGACATCGAACCAGGCCTTGGAGATACACGGCCTTCCGGAGTGCTGACCCTCGAGGTAGGCGCGCGTGAGTACCTGACACAGAGCGCGGTAACCCTCGCGGTTCTGGCACAGCAGCAGCAGGCGGAAGGGCTTGTGGACATCGACGGGATTTTCCACCCACACGTCCGCCCCGATGATGGGTTTGATGCCGGCGGCGAGCGCCTCGCGGTAAAACTTGACGGCGCCGAACAGATTCCCCAAGTCCGTCAGCGCCACGGCCGGCATGTTGCCCCGCCGAGCCGTCGCGACCAATTCCTTCAACCGGACGATGCCATCGGCAAGGGAAAATTCGGAATGGACGTGCAGATGGACGAAGGCGGCGCTCACGGTTTCATTTCACCGCAAAAGACGGGCCGGCGAAAGGGCACGGGGGCATCGCATCTGACTAAGAATTGTGCAAAACATCGCTAAACAGTAGTCTGAAGAACATCGTATAACTACTTGAACTGATAGTATAAAGTATTTCACTTTATTCGGATCCGCACCGGCGCAAATGAAAGTCGATGCACCGGGCTCACGCCCAGCCGGTCCAGGGCGAGCAGATGCTCGCGGGTCGGATAACCCTTGTGCCGGGCGAACGCATAGCCGGGATAACGGGCGTCGAGCGCGGACATTTCCGCGTCGCGCGCGACCTTGGCCAATATCGATGCCGCCGAGATCGCCTGAACGGTGGCGTCGCCGCGCACGATCGTTTGCACCGGATATGCGAGCGGCGGCGCCCGGTCGCCGTCCACCAGGACAAGCTCCGGGATGCGCCCCAGGGCCTCGACCGCGCGCTGCATGGCGAGCAGGCTCGCCTGCAGGATGTTCAGCCGGTCGATCTCCTGCGCTTCCGCGCGCCCGAGCCCCCAGCAGAGCGCACGCTCGCGAATGAGCCGCGCCAGGACCTCGCGCCGTAGCGGGCTGAGCACCTTGGAGTCGGCAAGCCCCTCGATCGGGCGCTGCGGGTCGAGGATCACCGCCGCTGCCACGACCGGCCCGGCCAAAGGCCCCCGCCCGGCCTCGTCCACGCCCGCGGTGTGCAGCGGATAATCGCTCCCGGTCCGCGTCGGTTGCGTCATGAACGGCTGCCGCCTGTCTGCGTGCGGCGCACAGGCAGGCGCGCACGGCGCTTGAGGAACCCTATGACGGCCTCGGCGGCGCGCTCGTCGGCGTTGCGTTTCAACATCCGGTGGATCCGACCGAGCGCGCCGGTGAGTCGCCGGGTCTCGCCCGGGTGCGTGAGCAACTGCTCGATTGCCTGCCCGAGCTTCTCCGGCACCGCGTCACGTTGCATGAGCTCGGGCACGATCCGGCGCCCGGCCAGAAGATTGGGCAACGCGTACTGGCGCACGTGCGCCAGTACGCGGATGAGCAGATAAGAGAACCACGAGACCCGGTAGGTCACGACCATGGGTTTTTTCAGCAGCGCCGCCTCGAGCGTGGCGGTGCCCGAGGCGAGCAACACAATGTCCGCGGCCGCCATGGCATCGCGCGAGCGGCCGATCACGCGCGTGATCGGCAGGTGCGTCGCCCGGCAGCGCTCGAGCGCCGTCTCGAAAATTGCGCGGGTGCGCGCGTTCACAAATGGCGCGACAAACTGCAGCGCGGGCTGGCGCTTTACGAGCCACGCCGCGGTCTTCACAAAAAGATCCGCATGGCGGTTGAGCTCGCTCGCCCGGCTGCCGGGGAGCAGCGCAATCAGCGTCGCGTCCGCCGGCAGCGCGAGCCGGCGCCGCAGCGCCCGCGCATCGTAGCGCTCGGGAATGACATCCGCGAGCGGATGGCCGACGAAGGTCACCGGCACGCGCCGATCGCGGTAATATTTCGCCTCGAACGGAAACAGCGTCAGCATGTGATCGACCGCGCGCTGGATCTTGCGGATGCGCCAGCGCCGCCAGGCCCAGACCGTGGGGCTCACATAGTGCAGGGTGCGGATGCCGGCGGCCTTGAGCATGGCCTCGAGCCCGAGATTGAAGTCCGGGACATCCACGCCGATGAAAACATCCGGCGGGTCGGCTGCGAAGTGCGCGGCGAGCGCGCGGCGCATGCGCACCAGGCCCGGCAACTTTCCGAGCGCCTCGAAGCCGATGAGCGAGAGTCGCTCCATCGGATACAGGCTCCGGCAACCCTCGGCCTGCATCGCCGGCCCGCCGATGCCCTCGAAGCGTACCTCGGGCAGACGGCGCTTGAGCGCACGCATGAGCCCGGCGCCGAGCGCGTCGCCCGAGACCTCGCCGGCCACGATGCCGATACGCATGGGCGGAGAAGCGCCGGCCACGCGTTAGCGGATGATGCCCCGGTCCGAGGCCTTGATGAAGGCTACGAGCTCGGCCACCGGCGGTTGCGCCGCGGCGAGCTCCTCGAGTTGGCGCACGGCTTCCTCCAGCATGAGTCCCGATTTGTACAGCACCTTGTAGGCGCGCCGCAGATCGGCGATGGCCGCCTCCGAAAAACCGCGGCGCTTCAAGCCGCGGAGGTTGATGCCGTGCGGCTCGGCGCTGTAGCCCGCGCAGATCAGGAACGGCGGCACGTCCTTGAAGATCACCGTATTCACGGCCGTCATGCAGTGGGCGCCGAGGCGGCAGAACTGGTGCACCAGGGTGAAGCCGCCGAGCACCGCATGGTCGCCGACGTGGACATGGCCCGCGAGGCTCGAGCCGTTGGCGAAGATGGTCTTGCTGCCGACCTGGCAATCGTGCGCGACATGGCAGTAGGCCATGACGAAGTTGTCGTCGCCGATGCGCGTCACGCCCCCGCCCGCCGCCGTGCCGCGGCTGAACGTGCAGTATTCGCGGATGACGTTGCGGCTGCCGATCTCCAGGCGCGTCGGCTCGCCCTTGTACCCGAGGTGCTGCGGCGCGCCGCCGAGCGAACAGAACTCGTGAATCCGGTTCTCGGCGCCGACGCGCGTGGGCCCGTGGATCACCGCGTGCGGGCCGATCCAGGTGTTCGGCCCGATCTCCACATCCGGCCCGATGATCGAAAACGCGCCGATATGGACATCGCTCCCGATCTGCGCCTCGGGATGCACGATCGCCTGCGGATGAATCACGTGCGGGTCCTTAATTAAGCGATGTCTTTATAGGTACACATGAGCTCGGCGCTCGCGCAGAGCTCGCCGGCGACCGAGGCGCTGCCCTCGAACAGCCAGACGCCTTTCATCCTGCGCTTGATGGCGACGTCGAGCTGGAGCTGGTCGCCCGGCTCCACCGGACGGCGGAAGCGCGCCTTGTCGATACCGACGAAGTAGTACACCGAGTTCTCGGTCGGCAGCGCCTCCATGCTGCGGAACGACAGCACGGCGCAGGCCTGGGCCATGGCCTCGAGGATGAGCACCCCGGGCATCACCGGGCGATTCGGAAAGTGCCCCGCAAAGAACGGCTCGTTGATGGTGACGTTCTTGATGGCGGTGAGCCGCTCGTCCTTGGTGTAGTCCAGGACGCGGTCGAGCAACAGCATCGGGTAGCGGTGCGGCAGGTGCTGCATGACCTTATGGATGTCGAGCGGGTTCAAGTATTGTGCTCCTCGGACGACGGTGCGAATTTTTCTTCAAGCCGCTTCACGCGCCGGGCGAGCTCCTCGAGCCGGTGCAGCCGTGCGGCGGTTCGGCGCCACTCCTCGGCCGGCACGGCCTTGAGGCTGGAGGAATACGCGCCGGGGCGTGTGATCGAGCTCGTGACGAGCGATCCGGCGGTCACATGCACATCGTCGACGAGCTCGATGTGGCCGACGAGGCCGGCCTGGCCGCCGATCGTGCAGCGCCTGCCGATCACGCTGCTGCCGGCGATCCCGACGCAGGCGGCGATCGCGGTGTGCGCGCCGATGCGCACGTTGTGCGCGATCTGAATCTGGTTGTCGAGCTTCACGCCGTCGCCGATCACGGTGTCGTTGAGCGCACCGCGGTCGATCGTGGTGTTGGCGCCGATCTCGACGTCATCGCCGACGACGACGCGCCCGAGCTGCGGCACCTTGATCCAGGTCTCGCCGTCTTTGGCGTAGCCGAAGCCGTCGCTCCCGACGATCGCCCCCGGATGCAGCAGGCAGTTGCGGCCGATGACGCAGTCCCGAAGCACGACGACCCGCGCCACGAGCCGCGTTCCATCTCCGATCGCGGCGCCGCGCGCAATATAACACCCCGGACCGACCTGGACGCCGGCGCCGATCGCGGCGCCCCCCTCGACCACCGCCTGCGGCCCGATAGAGGCGCTTGCGGCGATGCGCGCCGCGCCATCGACCGCGGCCGTGGGGTGGATGCCCGGAGCCGGTGCCGACTCCGGGTGCAGCCCGGCGGCGATGCGCGCGAAGCCCAGGTGCGGGTTCTCCACGATCAGCGCGTTGCCGCGAAAGCGTTCGGCGTCGGTCTCCGTCAGAATCACCGCGCCCGCGGCGGTGGTCGCAAGCTGCGCGAGATACTTCGGGTCCGAGACATAGGCGATGTCGCGCGGTCCGGCGGACTCAAGCGAGGCGACGCCCTCGATGACGAGCCCGGGATCCCCCCGCACCCTCCCGTGGACGCGTCGCGCCAGCTCTGCCAACGTGGCGGCCATGTGCGCCTATTTCTTTCCCAGCCGTTTCAGAATCTTCTCGGTAACGTCCACCTTGGTGCCGGCGTACACCGCGCTTTCCAGGATGAGATCGTAGCTTTCCTGCCGGGCGAACTCGGCGATGGCCTTCTGCACGACCTTCTGCAACGCCGCGAGCTCCTCGTTGCGGCGCAGGTTGTAGTCCTCCCGGAACTCCTGGGTCGCGCGCCGCAGGTCGCGCTTGAGGATACCGATCTCGTACTCCTTGGTGCGACGTTCAGCTTCCTTGAACACCAGCGCGTTCTTCTCGAGCTCCTCCTCCGTCTGCTTGACCCGGTTCTGCATCTCGACAATCTTCTTGTCGCGCGGGCCGAACTCGGCCTCGAGCTTCTTGAGCGCGGCCTCGCCCTGGGGCGCCTCTTCAACCACCTTCACGGCGTTGACGTAGCCGATCTTGAGCTCCGCCTGGGACGCGGGGCTCAGCGCGAGCCCGATCACGGACGCCAGCGTCGCGAGCGCAATTTTCAGAAACGAGGATGTGCTGTCCAAGACCGGCTCCTGAGTCATCGCTATCGGAAGGGCACGCCCAGGGTGAACTGGAAACGCTCGGTGTCATCCTGGGTCCTGGCGTTCAGCGGCTCCGCATAACTGAAACTGAGCGGGCCGACCGGCGAGAACCAATTAAACGCCAAACCGGTCGCGTAGCGCAACTGCCCCAGATCGAGCGCTTCGCCCGAACCGTAGGCCATGCCGGCGTCGAGGAACAGGCTCAGGCGCATGGACCGGTTATCGCGTCCGGCGCCGGGGAAGGGAAACAGCAGCTCCGCGTTGCCGAGCGCGCGCCGGTCGCCGCCGAGCGGCAGGTCGAACTCGTCGCGCGGGCCGAGCGAGCGGTTCTGGAAGCCGCGCACCGTGGTGCTGCCGCCGGCGAAGAAATTCTTGAAGAACGGCAGCTCGTCGGCGTTGTACCCGCGACCGTAGCCGAGCTCGCCCTTGAGCTTGAAACTCGTCTGTTCGGTGAGCGGCCAGTAGCGCCCGGCGATATAGACCAGCCGGTAATACGTCAGGTCGCTGCCGGGCACGCCGAGCTCCAGGGAGATCCGCTGCAGGTGGCCCTGGCTCGGAATGATCGGGCTGTCGAGCGTATCGTACGACCAGCCGAGCGTGGTCTTGAGCATGACGTTGGACGTCCCGTGCCTCCCCACGAAGTCCTGGGCGGTCCGCGCGCTGCTCGAGGTGGTCTCGATGTCGATGCGCTCGAAATCGGCGCCGAGATTGAGGCGATGGTCCTCGCTCAAAGGCACGCCGAAGAACACCCCCGCGCCGACGGTACTGGTGCTGTAGGCGGTCGTGCTCGCCTTGGCGGCATCGACGGCGCTGGAGAAAATGTTGAAACCGCGGCTGATCCCGGCCGGGGTATAGTACGGATTGGTGTAACGGATGTTGTAATTGGTGACCGCGCGGGTGTTGTCGTAGCTCACGCTGAGTTCCTTGCCCGTGCCGAAGAGGTTGCTCTCCGTGACGCTGCCGGCAAAGAGCACGCCCTCGCCGCTGCCGTAGCCGACGCTGAGCTGCAGACTGCCGGTCGAGCGTTCCTTGACGCCGACGTTCACGTCCACCTGGTCGGGGCTGCCGGGCACCGCGGGGGTCTCGACGTTCACGTCCTCGAAGAAGCCCAGGCGCTGCAGGCGCGAGCGCGAGCGCTGGATCTTCCCCGCCGAGTACCAGGCGCCCTCGAGCTGGCGCATCTCGCGCCGCAGCACCTCGTCGCGCGTGGTGATGTTGCCGGCGAAATTCACGCGCCGCACGTAGACGCGCTTGCCCGCGTCGACGAAGAACGTGAAGAAGACCTGCGACTTCTCCTTGTCGACCTCGGGGACGGGGTTGACGTTGGCGAAGGCGTAGCCGTCGTTGGCCAGGCGGTCGGAGATGCGTTTGGCCGACTCGGCGACCTCCTTGCGCGAAAACACGCTACCCGGCTTGAGCGCAATCAGCGCGCGCAGCTCCGGCTCCGGGACCTCGAAGCGGCCCGCGAGCTTGAATCCCGAGACGGTGTATTTCTTCCCTTCGGCGATGTTGACGGTAAGGTAGATGCGTTCCTTGTCCGGGGTGATCGACACCTGGGTCGAGTCGATCGCGAACTCGAGGTAGCCCTGATCCTGGTAGAAGCTGCGCAGCCGCTCGAGATCGCCCGCGAGCTTCTGCTTGGAGTATTTGTCGCGGCTCGAGAAGATCGCCCACCACGGGGCCGGACCGATGCTGAAGACATCGAGCAGATCGTCGTCCGCGAAGATCTTGTTGCCGACGATATTGATGTCCTGGATGAGCGCGGTACGCCCCTCGGAGACGTCGATGCGGATGTCGACGCGGTTGCGCTCGAGCGGCGTGACCGTCGGCCGGACGATGACGGAATAGTAACCGCGCGCGAAATATTGGCCCCCCAGCTCCTGCTCCACGCGGTCGAGAAGCGACTTGTTGAACACCCGTCCCTCGGCGAGCCCGATCTCCTTGAGTCCCTTCTTCAGATCCTCTTCCGAGAGCTCGTGCGTGCCGGTGATGCGGATCGCGGCGATCGAGGGCCGCTCCACCACCGTCACCGCCAGCACCGCGCCCTCGCGCTCGAGCCGCACGTCCTTGAAGAAGCCGGTCTTGTAAAGCGCGCGGATCGCCTCCTGCGCGCCCTTTTCCGTCAGGGTGTCGCCGACCTTGACCGGAAGGTAGTTGAAGACCGTGCCGGCGGCGATGCGCTGCAGCCCCTCGACGCGGATGTCCTTGACGACGAAGGTTTCGACGGCATGGCTTACGAGCGGAGGGGACAGGGCGAGCAGCAGCGCCAACAAAAAGCGTTTCATTCGTTATTCTGGTTTGGGTTGCGCCGAATTATACGGGATCAGCGGAAAATCCGGGTAAGGTCGTTGTAGAACGCAAGCAGCATCAGCGCCACGAGCAATGCAATACCGATGCGCTGCCCGAGCTCCAACGCGCGCGGCGGGAGCGGGCCGCCCTTCACGGCCTCGATGGCGTAGTACAGCAGATGGCCGCCGTCGAGCACCGGGATCGGCAACAGGTTCAGCACGCCGAGGCTGATGCTGATCACGGCCAGAAAGATCACGAACTGATCGAGCCCGACCTTGGCGGAGTGGCCCGCGTACTGCGCGATCGTGAGCGGCCCACTCAGGTTTTTCGTGGAGACCTCGAGCTTGAGCATGCGGTAGAGCATCTGCAGCGTCAGCCAGGACATCGACCAGGTGCTGTCGACGCTCTCGGTGAACGCCGCGAGCGGCGGCAGCCGCACGCGCACGCGCATCTCCGGCGGCAGCTCCGCAAACCGCGGACGGATATTGATGCGCCCGATCTTGCGCCCGTCCTGCTCCACGCTGTCCGGTGTCACGACGAACGACAGCGCCTTGCCGCCGCGCTCGGCGGTCAGGCCGATGCTGCGTCCCGGATTGCGGCTTATCCCGGCCACCAACTCCTCCCAGGTGCGCACGGGACGGGCGTCGACCTCGACGATCCGGTCGCCGATCTCGAGACCCGCGCGCATAGCCGGACCCGGTTCGAGCGCGCCGATCTCGGGCAGGGCCTGGGGCTGATAGCCGAAGAGGCCGATGCCGAGCTCCATCAGACCCGCGCCGACCTCCTCCGCGGGGAAATTCGCCAGGTCCAGGATCCGCTCCCGCAAACTGCTCTGCGCGTCGCGCACCTCGATGCGCACGACCGCGCGATCGAGCGCGCGCCGGAAGAGATAAAGCCGGCGGTGGTCCCAGCTCAGGACCTCCTTGCCGTCGATGCGCAGCAGCTCATCGCCGACGCGGAAACCGGCCTGCTCGGCGCGCGAGCCCTCCATGACCTTCCCGACCACGGGCTTCACGCCGTCCACGCCGATCAGATTCACGAACCCGTACGCGAGGATGGCGAACAGGAAGTTGAACAGCGGTCCGGCCACCACGATGAGCGACCGCTTCCACACCTTCTGCCGGTTGAAGGCGCGGTGCAGCTCCTGCGGCGCCACCTCACCCTCGTTCTCATCGAGCATCTTGACGTAGCCGCCGAGCGGCAGCGCCGCGACCACGAGCTCCATGCGGTCGCGCCCCACCCGGCGCACCCACAGCGGTTTGCCGAAACCGATGGAGAACCGCAGGACCTTCACGCCGAGGCGCTGCGCCGCCCAGAAGTGTCCGAACTCGTGCACCACGACCAGCACGCCGAGCGCGACGACGAAGGCGACGACGTAATAGAGAAAATCGGTCACCGCACCCCCTGCTGCACCGGGCGCTCAAGCACGGCGATGGCGCGCGCGGCCTCCGCGCGCGCGGCCGCGTCGTCGGCGAGGATCGCATCCAGTTGCACGTCGCGCCCCGCCGGCAGACGCGCGCGCACGCGCGCGATCACCTGCGGGATGTCGGTGAAGCCGATGCGCCGATCGAGGAACGCCTGGACCGCCACCTCGTTCGCGGCATTGAGGATCGCCGGCGCCGTGCCGGAGGCAGCGGCCGCCTCATAGGCAAGATCGAGACAGGGAAAGCGGCGCCGATCCGGCGGCGCGAACTCAAGCCGCGCGATCTCCAGGAGATCGAGGCTTTTCACGCCGGATTCGATGCGCTCGGGCCAGGCGAGCGCGTGCGCGATGGGCGTACGCATGTCGGGGTTGCCGAGCTGCGCCAGCACCGAGCCATCGACGTACTCGACCAGCGAATGGATGATGCTCTGCGGGTGGATGACGATCTCGACCCGATCGGGCGTGACGCCGAAGAGCCAGCAGGCCTCGATCAGCTCGAGCCCCTTGTTCATCAGCGTCGCCGAATCCACCGAGATCTTGCGCCCCATGACCCAGTTCGGGTGGGCGCAGGCCTGCTCCGGAGTGACGCGCGCGAGCGCCTCGACCGGGGTCGAGCGAAACGGACCGCCCGAGCAGGTGAGATAAATCCGGCGCACCGCCGCCGGCGCGCGGCCGGCGCGAAATCCGTCCGCCATGCACTGGAAGATGGCGTTGTGCTCGCTGTCGACGGGCAGGAGCTCGGCGCCGCTGCGGCGCGCCTCCTCGATAAAGAGGTGGCCGCACATCACCAGCGGCTCCTTGTTCGCAAACAGCACGCGCTTGCCCGCACGCACCGCGGCGAGCGTGGGCAAAAGCCCCGCCGCCCCGACGATGGCCGCGACCACGATGGCGGCCTCGGGCAGCGTCGCCACCGTGGTGAGACCCTCGAGTCCGGACAACACCTGCGTCGTGAGCCCCACCGCGCGCAGCTTCGCGCGCAGTTCCTCGGCGGCGGCCGGATCCAGCAGCACCGCCATCTCGGGCCGGTACTGAAGACACTGCTCGAAGAGCCGCTCCCCCTGGGTATTGGCGGTAAGCGCCACGACCCGGTAACGCTGCGGATGGCGCGCGATCACATCGAGCGTGCTGAGCCCGATCGAGCCGGTCGAGCCGAGGAGTGTCACGCCCCGGGGTTGTTGAGTCGCGCGTGTCATGCCGAAGACTTAAACAGAAAAAGCCAGCCCAGGGCGAACACTGGCGCGAACGTGTTGAGCCGGATCGAGCCGGTCGAGCCGATGAGTGTCACGCCCCGGGGTTGTTGGATCGCGCGCGTCATGCCGAAGACTTGAACAGAAAAAGCCAGCCCAGGGCGAACACTGGCGCGGCTGCGGTAAGCGCATCGATCCGGTCGAGCACACCCCCGTGGCCCGGCAGCAGCGCGCCGCTGTCCTTGACCCCGGCGAGGCGCTTGAATTTGCTCTCCACCAGATCTCCGACAACCGAAAACAGCGCCGTCACGGCCGCGAGCACGACCCAAAGCATCGTGAGCCTGGGCGTAAACTCCCAGACCAGGGTGCCGGCCAGGTAAGCGAGCACCATCACCGTCCCCACCCCGCCGACCACCCCCTCCACGGTCTTTCCCGGACTGACTGCGGGGGCAAGCCTGGTCCGGCCGAACAGATGGCCGAAGAGATAGGCGCCGGTATCCGCCGCCCAGACGAGCACGAACAGAAACAGCAACGATGCGGGGCTCCTCGGGTCATGTGCATGCAGATACACCGCAGCCTGCCAGGCGGGAACCAGGATGAGAAAACCGCTCGCCAGCTTCGCGGGCCGCCAGGCGAACATGGATTTATGGACCCCGCCCCCGCGCGCAAGTTCATAAAACGCCCACAGCCAAAACAGCACGACCGCGGAGAGATAGGCCGGCAGAAATCCGGGATCGCGCAATACGACCGCGACCCCCGCCGTCCCGGTGAGCATCAGCGCCAGGACATAGGCGAGCCGCGGCCACGGACGGGCGAGCCCGATCAGCGCGCCCCACTCCCAGGCGGCGGCGGCGATAAAGAGCCCGAGCAACGCCGCCACACCCGACGGGGGCAGGTAAAACAGCGCCGCCACGAGCGGCGGAATCAGGAGTAGCGCGGTGAGAATCCGCTGTCTAAGCACGACGCGCCGCTTCAACCTGTTCGCCCGTCAGGCCGAAGCGGCGCTGGCGGCTGGCGTAGGAGGCGAGCGCCTGCTCGAATTGCGCGCGGTCGAAATCGGGCCACAGCACCAGCGTGAAGTAAAGCTCGGTGTACGCGAGCTGCCACAGCACGAAATTGCTGATGCGCTGTTCGCCGCCGCTGCGGATGAAGAGATCCGGCTCGGGAACCTCGGACAAGCTCAAATAGGGCTCCAGGCTCTCGGGGGTGATGGCGTCGGGATCGATTGCGCCCGCGACCGCGCCCCGAGCGAGCTCGGCGGCCGCCCGGGCAATGTCCCAGCGCCCGCCGTAGTTCGCGGCAATGATGAGCGTGAGTCCGCGGTTGTCGCGCGTGAGCGCCTCGGCCCTGCGGATGCGCTCGGCGATGGCCTCGCCGAGGCCACGGACATCGCCAATCATGCGAAACCGCACGCCGTTTTCATGCAGTTTCGCGACCTCCCGGTCCAGCGCGTTCAGGAACAGCTCCATGAGCAGGCGCACCTCCTGCTCGGGGCGGCGCCAGTTCTCGCTCGAGAAGGCGAAGAGCGTGAGGTACTGCACACCGGCCTCGCCGCAGGCGCGCACCAGCTCGCGCACCCGCTCGAGCCCCTTGCGGTGACCGGCGATGCGCGGCAACCCCCGGGCCTTGGCCCAGCGGCCGTTGCCGTCCATGATGACGGCCACGTGGCGCGGCACGGCGGAGGATTCTGGGACAGGTGCGGTCATGAACGCGGGCGGGATTCGCTCAGATCTGCGTGATGTCCTGCTCCTTGGCCGCGACGAGCTTGTCCACCTCGCCGATGAAACGGTCGGTGAACTTCTGGATCGCCTCCTCGGCGCGCTTGTCGTCGTCCTCGGTGATGAGCTTCTTCTTGAGCAGGTCCTTGAGATGGGTATTGGCGTCGCGCCGCACGTTGCGGATCGCGATCTTGGCGTTTTCGCCCTCCGCGCGCACGTGCTTGCCGAGCTCCTTGCGGCGCTCCTCGGTGAGCGCCGGCAGCGGCACGCGGATCACGCCGCCCGCGGTCGCCGGGTTCAGGCCCAAGTCGGACTCGCGGATGGCCTTCTCGATCGTGGGCACCATGCCCTTGTCCCAGGGCGTCACGCTGAGCGTGCGCGCATCGCCCACGGCGACACTGGCCACCTGACTGAGCGGGGACTTGTTGCCGTAGTAGTCGACGCGGATGCCCTCGAGCAGCCCCGGATGCGCCCGTCCGGTGCGGACCTTGCCGAGATCGGCCTTCAAGGTCTCGACGGATTTGGCCATCCGCGTCTCCGCGTCTTTCTTTACCTGTTCGACATTTTGCGCCATGGTCAGTCTCCCGCTCTCACAAGGGTGCCTTCGTTTTCGCCCAGCACGATCCGAAGCAGCGCGCCGGGCTTCAGGATCGAGAACACGCGCACGGGCAGATTCTGGTCGCGGCAGAGCGCGATCGAGGCCATGTCCATGACCCCGAGGCGCTTCTCCAGCACCTCGCCGTAGCTCACGACCGCGTAGCGCCGGGCGTCGGAAAACTTGGCCGGATCCTTGTCATAGACCCCGTCCACCTTGGTGGCCTTCAGAACGATCTCGGCGCCGACCTCCATGGCGCGCAGGCTCGCGGCGGTATCGGTTGTGAAGAAGGGATTGCCGGTGCCGCCGGCGAAAATGACGATCCGGCCCTGCTCGAGGTGGCGGATCGCGCGCCGGCGCACGTAGGGCTCGACCACCTGGTCGATGCGGATGGCCGATTGCACGCGCACCGGGGCGTTGAGACGCTCGAGCGCATCCTGGAGCGCCAAGGCGTTGATCACCGTGGCGAGCATGCCCATGTAGTCGGCGTTCGCCCGATCCATGCCCTGGGCCGTCGGCGCCACCCCGCGGAAGATGTTGCCGCCGCCGATCACGCACGCGATCTGCGCGCCCGTGTCCGCGACCGATTTAAGCTCTCCCGCGATGCGCGCGAGCACCTCGCGGTTGATGCCGTAGGCATCGGAGCCCATCAGCGCCTCGCCCGAGAGCTTGAGCAGCACGCGGCGATAGACAGGCCTTGCCTCGGGCAACGATCAGCCTCCCCGCACCTGCGCCATCACCTCGGCGGCGAAGTCGCCGGCGCGCTTCTCGATCCCCTCGCCTACTTCGTAGCGCACGAAGCGGACCACCTTGGCGTCGGCGGACTTGAGCAGCTTCTCGACCGTGGTGTCGGGATCCTTCACAAACGGCTGACCGAGGAGCGCGATCTCGTTCAAATACTTGTTCACGCGCCCGAGCACCATTTTTTCGATGATCTCCGCGGGCTTGCCGGAGACCTTCGCCTGCTCGGCGAAGATCGCCTTTTCCTTTTCGATCTGCGCGGCCGGCACCTCCGCGCGCGAGACATACTCGGGTTTGCTCGCCGCGATGTGCATCGCGAGGTCCCGGGCAAGGCCTTCGTCCCCACCCTCGAGCTCAACCAGCACGCCGATCTTGCGCCCGTGCACATACGCCCCGATGCGGCCCCCGGCGGCGTAACGCTCGAAGCGGCGCACGCCGATGTTTTCGCCGAGTTTCATGACCAGCGCCTCCCGCGCCCGGGCCACGCTCGCGCCGGCCCCGTCCGTGAGCGGCAGATTCATCAGGGCGTCGAGATCGGCGGGGTTCGCCGCCGCGGCGCGCGCGGCGACGGCGTTGGCAAAACCCATGAAGTCCTCGCCCTTGGCGACGAAATCGGTTTCGGAATTGACCTCGGCCACGGCGGCGAGCTTGCGGTCGGGGCTCAGGTATAACCCGATGCCGCCGTCGGCGGCGATGCGCCCGGCCTTTTTCTCCACCTTCGCGCCGGCCCTCTTGCGCAGCAGCTCCGCGGCCGCCTCCATATCGCCATGGGTCTCGGTGAGCGCGGTCTTGCACTCCATCATGCCCAGGCCCGTGCGCTCGCGAAGCTCTTTCACCTGTTGTGCTGAAACGCTCATCGTGTGCGCCTTTCCGTTTTCATGCAGCGGGGAACCTCGCCAGGATCAAAGACAAGGGGGCAGCGCCCCCTTGATTGGATTTAGCGCTTCGCCGGCTACGCGGCGTCTTCGCCGTCGCCCTTGCCGCCTCCGCCCTTGGGCTTGCGCGCGGGACCCTTGCCCGCAGCAGGGTCGGCCGCCTTCGGCTCCTCCGCGCCCGCCTCCGCGAGCGCCGCCGGAGGCTCGGTGTCCGGCGCGGCCGGTTTGCGCTTGGCCACGACCTTGACCTTGACCGGCTCTTCCCTCACCTCCACGAATTCGTCGTCGCCGGCAGTCGCCGCCATGCTCCGGGTCCGTTCGCGGCCCCCGAGTATGGCGTCGGCCGCCCCCTGGGCGTAGAGGCGGATGGCGCGGATCGAGTCGTCGTTGCCGGGGATGATGCAGTCCACGCCATCGGGCTTGCAGTTGGAGTCGACCACGCCGACCACCGGGATGTTCAATTTGTTCGCCTCCGAGACGGCGATGTACTCGTGCCCGACATCGATCACGAAGAGCGCGTCCGGAAGCCCCGGCATGTCCTTGATGCCGCCCAGGCTCTTCTCGAGCTTCCCGCGCTCGCGCTCGAGCGTGAGCAGTTCCTTCTTGGAGAGCTTCTCGGCCCTCAATTCATCGGAGAGCGTGGCCTCGAGCGCCTTCAGGCGCTCGATGGATTTCTTGACCGTTCGGTAGTTGGTGAGCATGCCGCCGAGCCAGCGGTGGCCCACATACGGCATGCCGGCGCGGCGCGCCTCCTCGGCGATGACCTCGCCGGCCTGGCGTTTGGTGCCGACGAACAGCACCGTGCCGCCGTTCGCGGCGAGCTTCTCCAGATACGCCATCGCCTGGTTGAAGAGCGGGAGCGTTTTCTCGAGATTGATGATGTGAATCCTGTTGCGCTCGCCGAAAATGTACGGGCGCATCTTGGGGTGCCAAAATCGCGTCTGGTGGCCGAAATGCACGCCGGCCTCCAGCATCTGGCGCATGCTGATGTTACTCATGGTATGTCTCCTTCGGGTTTTTCCGCCGCGGACCCCATGCATCAACCCCGGCCCTCTCACTTCGAGGGGCGGGGCACCCGGATGCACGTGCCGGTGCCGCGTGTGGGTTGGTTTTAAGGCGCGCTTTTATACCACAGGGGGTGTTTTCCAGCAATGTTTTCAATGGTTTTTGCGCAAGCCCCCATGCCGCCGGGCCTTTTTAAAAAAGGTCCGATCACGGACAATTGGGCCTGCCGTGCGACGCCCCTGTCCCACCCGTCCCTGACGATCCGCTGCATGCCCATCACCGTCAAAACCCCGGAAGAAATCGAAAAAATGCGGGTGGCCGGGCGTCTCGCGGCCGAGGTGCTCCGGATGATCCGCCCCCACGTCCGGCCCGGCGTCACCACGGGCGAACTCGACCGCATCTGCCACGACTACATCGTCAACGTCCAGAAGGCCATCCCCGCGCCGCTCAACTACCGCGGCTTCCCGAAATCCATCTGCACGTCGGTGAACCACCAGGTCTGCCACGGCATCCCGGGCGACAAGCAACTCAAAAAGGGCGACATCGTCAATATTGACGTCACCGTCATCCAGGACGGCTGGCACGGCGACACGAGCAAGATGTTCTACGTGGGTGAACCCTCGATCCAGGCACGCCGTCTGGTGGAGGTCACGCACGCGTGCATGCTCAAGGGCTTCGAACAGGTCCGGCCGGGCGCGCACCTGGGCGACATCGGCCACGCGATCCAGCGCCACGCCGAGGCCCACGGCTTCTCCGTCGTGCGCGAGTACTGCGGCCACGGGATCGGGCGCGAGTTCCACGAGGACCCGCAGGTGCTGCACTACGGCGAGCCCGGAGCCGGCGTGGAGCTCGTACCCGGAATGACCTTCACGATCGAACCCATGATCAACGCCGGCAAGAAGGAGGTGAAGCTCCTGCCCGACAACTGGACGGTAGTGACCCGCGATCATTCGCTGTCCGCGCAATGGGAGCACACCGTGCTCGTGACGCCAGCCGGGCATGCGCTCCTCACCGTGCTGCCCGGCGACGCGCCGTGACGACGGTCGCGGCGAAGCGACGGTCATGACGCTCGGCAAGAACGCCCTGCTCGATGTCCACGCGCTGGCGCAGTCCGTGCACGCGAGCGCCAGCCCGCTGGCGCCGTTTCGCGAGGCCTTGAGAGGCGCGCGCGAGCGCCTCAAGCGGCGCTACTTCGAAAAACCGGATGCGGCCCCGCGGCTCGTCGCGCTGTACGCCTGGCTCGTCGATCAGCTGCTGATCCACGCCTGGCGGCTGCACGAACGCAACCTCCCCGTCGGCGCGCGCTCGGCGCTGGTCGCGGTCGGCGGTTACGGACGCGGCGAGCTCCATCCGGCCTCGGATATCGATCTGATGCTGCTGCTCGACAAAGACGGACCCGAGAAGGTGCGCGAGTTCGTCGAGACCCTGATCCGCTTTCTGTGGGACATGGGGCTCGAGGTCGGTCACAGCGTGCGCACGGTGAAGGACTGCGTGCGCGAGGCGCGCGCCGACCTCTCGGTCGCCACCAACCTCATGGAGGCGCGCCTGCTCGCGGGCGACGCCGGTCTCTTCGAGCGCATGCGCGCCGCGGTGCACGCCTCGAAGATCTGGCCCAGCAAGAAATTCTTCGCCGCCAAGCTCGCCGAGCAAGCCGAGCGCCACCATCATTTCAACGACACCGCCTACAACCTCGAGCCCAACATCAAGGACGGCCCCGGGGGGCTGCGCGACATCCAGACGATCGCGTGGGTGACGCAGCGGCACTTCGACACAGCGTCGCTGCACGATCTCGTGGCGCGCGAATTCCTGAGCGAGGAGGAATACCGCACGCTCGTCCGCGGGCGCGATCACCTCTGGACGGTGCGCGCCGGGCTGCATCACCTCGCCGGGCGACGCGAGGACCGCCTGCTCTTCGACCACCAGCGCGCGCTCGCGAAGCTCTTGGGCTACGAGGACAAGCCCGGGATCCTCGCGGTCGAGCAGTTCATGAAGCATCACTACCGCGCGGTGCAGGAACTCTCGCTCTTGAACGAGATCCTGCTCCAGCACTTCCAGGAGGTGCTGCTCGCGCGCGGACGCGCGCGCATCAAGACGATCAACCGCCGCTTCCAGTCGCACAACGGCTATCTCGAGGTGCGCCACCCGAAGGTGTTCGAGCGCGCGCCCTACGCGCTGCTCGAGCTCTTCCTCGTCATGCAGCAGCGCCCGGAGCTGAAGGGCGTGCGTGCCGATACCATCCGGCTGGTGCGCGCCAACCTGCATCGGCTCGACACCAAGTTCCGCGCCGACCTCGCTGCCCGGAGCCTGTTCATGGAGATCATGCGCCAGCCGCGGGGCATCACCCACGAGCTGCGGCGCATGAACGCCTATGGGGTGCTCGGGGCGTATCTGCCGGCCTTCGGGCGCATCGTCGGCCAGATGCAGCACGACCTGTTCCACGTCTACACCGTGGACCAGCACTCGCTGTTCGTCGTGCGCAATCTCCGGCGCCTGACCGTGGCCGAATACCGCCACGAGCTGCCGTTCGCCAGCGAGTTGATCCAGAGGGTCTTCAAGCCCGAGCGGCTCTATCTCGCGGGGCTGTTTCACGACATCGCCAAGGGCCGCGGGGGCGATCACTCCGAGCTCGGAGAATCGGAGGCCGAGGCCTTCGGCCGCCTGCACAACCTGAGCGAATACGACACCCGCTTCGTGTGCTGGCTCGTGCGCCATCACCTGCTCATGTCCTGGACCGCGCAGCGCGAGGACGTATCCGACCCCGAGGTCGTGTTCCGCTTCGCCCAGAAGGTCGGCGACCAAGAGCGCCTGGACAATCTTTATCTCCTCACCGTCGCCGACATGCGCGGCACCAGCCCCGCGGTGTGGAACGCCTGGAAGGGACGGCTGCTCTCGCAGCTCTACAGCGCCACCACCCGGCTGCTGCGCCGCGGCATCGCCGAGCCGCTGGATCTCGAGGCCCACATCGCCGATCTCAAGCGCGAGGCGGCCGCGCTGCTCCGGCACCGCCACCTCGCGGCCGAGGTGGTACAGCACTTCTGGCAGAATCTGGAGGCCGATTACTTTCTGCCCTACGACGCCGACAGCCTCGCCTGGCACGCCGCCGCCATCGCCCGGACCTCCTCGGCGGAGCTGCCGGTGGTGGCGACGCGCTACGCCCCGGAGCTCGGCGGAAGCGAGTTTCTGTTCTACACGCCCGACCGCGAAGATCTCTTCGTCATCATCACCGGCGGCTTCGACCGGCTCAATCTCTCCATCCAGGATGCGCGCATCCACACCCTGCGCAATGGATTCGCGCTCGACACCTTCGTCGTGCTCGATCACGAAGGCCAGGCAGTGAGCGATCCGCGCCAACTCGCCCAGTTGCAAAAGGCGATGCGCGAGCAGTTGCTCGAGCCCAAACCCGGGCGCGACCTCGCCGCCGCGCGCCTGCCGCGCCAGCTCCAGCACTTCCCGATCGGAACCCGCGCCCAGTTCGCCCCGGCGCCGAACAAGCCGCTCACCCTGATGGAGGTCACGGCCCAGGACCGCCCGGGCCTGCTCTATCAGGTGGCGCTTGCGCTCAAACACTGCCGCGTGAATCTGGTCGCGGCCAAGGTGGCGACCTACGGCGAGCGCGCCGAGGACATTTTTTTCATCAACACCCGCGACGGCGCGCCGGTTCCGGAGGCGCAGCAGAAGTGTCTCGAGGCGGAGGTTGTGCGCCGGCTGGAACCGACGCCGGCGAAGCCGGAAGCACGCTCGGTAGAATTTTAAAGATTTCCTGTAACCGCAGATGAACGCAGATAAACGCGGATCAAGAATCTAAAACGATGGATTTTAATCTGCGTTTATCTGCGTTCATCTGCGGTTTCAAAAATCTTATCCTCCCAGGTAAGCACGACGGACGTCGGGATTGGCGAGCAGGCTCTGTGCGGTGTCGGCAAGCACGATGCGCCCGCTTTCCATCACGTAGCCACGATCGCTCACCTCGAGCGCGAGTCTGGCGTTCTGCTCGACCAGCAGTAGCGTCACGCCCTCGGCGGCGATTTTCTTTATGGTCGCGAAGATCTTCTGCACCAGGAGCGGCGCCAGTCCCATGCTCGGCTCATCGAGCAGCAGCAACCGCGGCCGGCTCATGAGGGCGCGCGCGATGGCGAGCATCTGTTGCTCGCCGCCGGAGAGCGTGCCGGCGGACTGGGCGCGCCGCTCCGCCAGGCGCGGGAACAGCGCCTGCACCCGCTCGAGGTCCTGCGCGATCGCGCGCCGATCGCGCCGCGCGTAGGCGCCGAGCAGCAGGTTCTCGAACACGCTGAGCCGCCCGAAGACGCCGCGCCCCTCCGGCACGAGCGCGATCCCCAGACCCACGCGCTCGTAGGACGGCAGCCGCGTGATGGCGCGGCCCTCGTACTGGATGCTACCGCCCGCGGGCGCGAGCATCCCGGCGAGCGCCTTGAGCGTCGTGGTCTTGCCGGCGCCGTTGGCGCCGATCAGGCAAACGAGCTCCCCGCCCTGTACGCTGAGGTCCACGCCCTTCACGGCCGTCACGGCGCCATAGGCGACTTTGAGCGCGCGCGCCTCGAGCATCGTTGTCACGCGACGCTACCCCCGAGATAGGCCTCGATGACAACCGGGTCGCGCTGCACTTCGGCCGGAACGCCTTCGGCGATTTTTTTCCCATAATCGAGCACCGCCACGCGGTCGCACAGCCCCATGACGAGCCGCACGTCATGCTCGATGAGCAGGATCGTCACCGCGCCGCGGCGGATCGTCTGCAACAGCTCCTGGAGGCCCGCGGTCTCGCTCGGGTTCATGCCGGCGGCCGGCTCATCGAGCGCGAGCAGCGCGGGATCGGTCGCGAGCGCGCGGGCGATCTCGAGCCGGCGCTGGTCGCCGTAGGGCAGATGCTTCGCCAGCATGTGGGCATGGCGCCGGATGCCGACATAATCCAGCAGCTCGCGGGCGCGCTGCTCCGTGGCCGCCTCCTCGGCGCGCGCCGCGGCCGTACGCGCGATGGCGCCGAGGACTCCGGTTCGGGTGCGGACGTGGCGGCCGGTCATCACATTCTCGAGCGCCGTCATATTGGCGAACAGCCGGATGTTCTGGAACGTGCGCGCGAGCCCGCGCGCCACCATCTCGTGCGGCTTGCGCCCGCCGACCGGCGCCCCGCGCAGCTCGATCGCCCCGGCATCCGGGGCATAGAGCCCGGTGACGATGTTGAAGAGCGTGGTCTTGCCCGCGCCGTTCG
>MFSU01000080.1:14112-17849 GCA_001785115.1 Candidatus Muproteobacteria bacterium RBG_16_65_34 | reverse complement strand
CGGCCTCTTTCTCGGACTCGTCCTCGAGCCCGCGCAGCTCGGCGGCGTCATAACCGGCCTGCTTGACCGCCGAGATGAGCGCCGCCGCCGCGACCTCACCGCGCACGCTGGCGGTACGCTCGGCGAGATTGACGCTCGCCTCGTCCACGCCCGGCACGCTTTTCAGGGCGTTCTCCACCGTCGCCACGCAACCGGCGCAGCTCATGCCGGAGATGGACAGACGCCTTACCTGAGATAGATCCGACATGACATCTAAAAGCATATGAGTTTTTGACGCAAAGGCGCAAAGAACGTAAAGATTTTTCTGTTGCCCAAAAACATTTTAAAGCAAACGCACGACTCCGGTCTCACCGGCACCGGGCGCGCCGGCCACCCGTTGATTTTTCTCTGTGACCTCTGTGTTCTCTGTGGTGAACCGCTTTTTTCGGTTAATTCCTTGCGAACGGTCCGCCATTCGGGTATGACGTGACGCAGGTTCACACCATGCCGGCCATAGAGCGCACACTCACAATCCGGGCGAGCCCCGCCGCCGTGTTCGCCCTGATCTCGCGCGTCGAGGATTTCGCGCGTTACAGCAAGGCGATCAAGGAGGTCACGGCGATCGGGCGCGATACCTATCGCTGGGTCGTGAGCGTCGCGGGCGTCGAGTTCGATTGGGACTCGGAGGTGACCGAGGCGCGCAGTCCACTCTGCTTTTCCTGGCGCGCGATCCGCGGAGTGGAAAATCGCGGCATCTTCCGTCTCACGCCCGTTGCCGGCGGCACCGAGGTCCGTTTCACCATGGAGTACCGTCTCGCCAGCCCCATCCTGGAAAAAATCGTGCGGGCCATCGCCGTCCCGCTCATGCATAAGGTCGCCGCTGAAATCCTGGAGCAGGTGCGGATGCGGCTGGAGCAAGCAACAGGAGAATAGACAGGATTGAGAATCAGTCTTGAGTCGTGAGTCTTTTGCCTTAATCCTGTTAATCCTGAGAAATCCTGTTAATCCTGTCTATTTTTTATTCTGCGTACTCTGCGCGCTCTGCGGTGAAAATCGTGCTTTCAGCGATTAGAGGCATAGATGAAAATGTATTCCCCGCCGTTGATCTCGACCCTGATATCGCCGCCGTGACTCTCGGCATACGCCAACCACCCCGGCTTGTGCTGACACTCGTGGACCTCCGGCGACTCCTTGCCCTGCAACTTGTCGAACCAGGCCAGCAGCATCGGCTCCGGCGCGAGCCGGGCCGCCGCCAGATCCGCCAGTTTCCGCGCGGATTCGAAATCGAGCTGCGCTCCGCTGACCGTGAGTCCGATTTCTTGCATGCCCGGCGCGGCCTGCCATCGCTGATAGCACACATCGCCGCAAAAGTAGTAGACGTAGTCCGGCCCTTCGAGGCTTTGCGCCACGGACTTGGGAATCTCCTTGAGGCAGACCTCGCAGGCGACGGCGGCGGGCTCTTCGTATGCTTCGGTTGTTGCCATGGGCGCGTCTCCGCGATGCTCGAGGTTACGGTCAAATTACTACGCCTCAAGGCGCCGGCTTTTGATCTGCATCAAGATTGTGCGCACTGCGTCGCGGACCGGACCAAGAACCGCGGATACCCCTAACCCGGCTTGAGCGCGAGCCAGAAAGTCAGCACTCCGAACCACCGGCCGGTCGCTTGCACCGGCCGAAACCCGGCCCGTTCCAGATACTCCGGGATCCGGCCGCGCAGGTTGTCGGCGATCATCGGAACCGTGAGCCACGGCCACAGCAGCGCCCACCACAGGGGATGTTCCGGTCTGTCGAAGTCCACCGCAAGCAGGCGCCCGCCGGGGCGAAGCACTCGATAAACCTCGCGCAGGCCTTCGCGCTTCAGCTCCGGCGGCAGGTGGTGCAGCATGAGGCTCGACAAGACCAGATCGAAACGCGCATCTTCGAACGGCAACCGCTCGATGACGCCCACCTGAAACTCGGCGCGGCTGCCGGCGCGCGCGGCGCTCGCGCGCGCCACCCGAATCATTTTGGGCGCGGGGTCGATGCCGATCGCAAACCCCGAGGGCCCGACCGCCGCGGCCGCCAGGCGCGCGAGCACGCCGCTGCCGCAGCCCACGTCGAGCACGCGCTCGCCCGGCGCGAGCGCCGCCTGCCGCAACGTCGCGGCGCGAAACTTCCGGCCGAGCCCGACCAGCGCGCAGCCCGCGTCATAAAACGGCGCCTGCCAGTTCATGACCGCACCTCGGGTCGGGGGCCTGAGCTCGCTCGTCATGGCGGAGTGTCGAATATCAGCGTCATCGCGTACCCGCGTGGGTGATAACAGGGCCGATCTCGCGACCGGACCCGGTGGTTCCCTGTAAGGAGCGCATTTGAAGCATGGCCCTGATTCGCAATGATCTCGTCTGTGATGGCTCTTTGGTCGAGCCGCCTTCGGCGGCGCTCAAAGGCTACTTGTGGGTGGCTGACCCACGGCAGGTAGCTTTCTCTTGCCCGGCCAAGAGAAAGCTACCAAAGAGAAGGCCGCCCCGGAGCGCGTGCCGGCTGCGCCGGTCCCCTGCGTTCCTCGCCCGAGCGGGCGCTCGCAAACTCGCCGGGCGCTTATAAAACGCGCCTCGGGCTCAAACAGTGCTCGCTTAGAAGCCCCCGCTCGGGCTGCGGTACTCGGCACGCGCTACGGGGACCCGAAAGCAACACCCGTTTGGCCGTTGCCGTTCAACAGATGTCTCAGACCAGCAGGTCCTATCTATCGGGCATGGCCTGATGGGTTTTGTTCCCATCCCCGTCGGAGCGAGCCGAGCACCGCAGCGCCCCCAAGGGGTTTCGCGCGCCTCCTGTTCGAGCCCGAGGCGCGTTTTCTAAGCGCCCGGCGAGTTAGGCGCGCGCTTGGGGGCGCGAGGAGCGCAGGGCACCGCGCGCTGTGCGCGCGGCGAAGCGACCGGGGCGGCCTTTCTTTTGGTGACTTTTCTTTGGCCGTACAAAGAAAAGTTACCTGCCGTGGGTCAGCCACCCACAAGTAGCCGTTCAATCATCGCCGGAGGCGATTCGACATAGCCCCGACAAGCAACCGCAACCGCTGACCTGCGCCCGGCTGACATCAAAATCACCACCACGATTACGCGACACGCCAAATACCATAATCGCGACCACCGGCACCCGGGGCCGCGCCGCCGCTCCGCTCACGCCTCGAGATCGCGCTTCTTCTGCTCGAATTCTTCCCGGTTTACCTCGCCGCGCGCATAGCGCTCCTTCAAGATATCGAGCGGCGTTTTTTCGCGTGCGCCGCCCGCGCCGGCGGGTTTGGCGAACAGCCACTTCGCCAGGGCCGCGATGCCCAGGACGATCAGCCCCCAGAACAGCAGCATGTGCACCAGGCCCGCGCCCCACCACCACCAGGGCCAGCCATACTCTCCTGCATATCCCCACATGACGCACCTCCTTTCAGGTCGGACCGACGATCGGGCATAACACCCTTGGGAACCCCGGACAAACACAAATGAACGCAGACGGACGAACGCGCACGCGGCTGGCGTTTATCCGGGCCTGATCTGCGCTCATCTGCGAGCGGCTACCGGATATAGGCCTCGGTCGCGTAGCGGCGCATCATGCGATGGCTGTTGAAGTAGGACGCATTCTTGCTGATCGCGCCCTTCATCACCTTGATCCAGCCGCCGGGATTGTCCGCATAACCGTAATACAGCGGCAGCACCACCTGCTCGAGCTTGTCGTAGAGCGCACGCGCGTCGCCGTCGTCCGCGCCCGCCGCGTTGCCGATCGCCCAG
>MFSU01000080.1:11509-14102 GCA_001785115.1 Candidatus Muproteobacteria bacterium RBG_16_65_34 | reverse complement strand
GCCGGTCACGCCCTCGATGCAACCCTCGATCCACCAGCCGTCGAGCACGGACAGGCTCGGCACGCCGTTGAACGCGGCCTTCATGCCGCTCGTGCCGGAGGCCTCGAACGGCCGCAGCGGCGTGTTGAGCCACACGTCCACGCCGGCCACCAGCGTCTGCGCCAGCTCCATATCGTAGTCCGGCAGGTAGACGACCGGGACGCTGCCTGCGAGCGCGCGTGCGTGCGCGTGCAGTTGCTCGATCAGCCGCTTGCCGTCGTCGTCGCGCGGATGGGCCTTGCCGGCGAGCACGATCTGGAACGAGCGCTGCCGGGCGATGGCCTTCAGCCGTTCGAGGTCGGAGAACAGCAGGTCCGGGCGCTTGTACGCGGTCATGCGCCGCGCGAAACCGAGGATCGGCACCTTCGGGTGCAGGTTGACCGAGGTGAGCGCGCGCACCTTGTCGATCAGCGTCTGCTTCGCCTGGTTGTGCGCCTCCCAGACGGCGGCGTCGGGGATGCAGCAGTCGACGCGCACGAGCTGCTCGGGCTCGTGGCACCAGGCGGGCAGGTGGTGGTCGTAGAGCCGGCGGAAGCTCTCGCAGGTCCAGGTGAAGGGATGCACGCCGTTCGTGACCGCGTGCACCCGGTAACCCGGGAACATGTCGCGCGAGACCTCGGCGTGGCGCTTGGCGACGCCGTTGACGTACTCGCTCAAGTTCAGCGCGAGCCGCGTCATGTTGAGGCGCTCCGCGCCGGCCAGGTGCTTGAGCGTGGCGAGCTCGATGAACCCCTCGTCGATCGCGAGCCGGCTGTGGCGCAGCTCGGCGGCGTTCGCCAGGCGCTTCAGCACCTCGACGTCCACGACGTTCTCCAGCACGCGCTGCACCAGCTCGTAGGCGAACTGGTCGTGCCCGGCCTCGACCGGCGTATGGGTGGTGAAGCTGCACAGCTCGCGCACGCGCGGCAGGTCATAGAGCGGCTCGCCGGGCCGCAGGTCCTCCGGGGGGTAGGCGTAGCGGCGCAGCAGCTCGAGCGCGAGCAGCGCCGAGTGGCCCTCGTTCATGTGGTACTGCCGCAGCCGAAACCCCAGGGCGTGCAGCAACCGCACGCCGCCGATGCCGAGCACGATCTCCTGCTTGAGCCGGTAGGTCTCATCGCCGCCGTAGAGGGTGTGCGTGATCCCGCGGTCCTCGGGCCGGTTCTCGTCGAGATCGGTGTCGAGCAGGATGACCGGCTGGCGCCCGCCCATGCGCCCCTCGAGGACATACAGCCAGCCGCCGACCCACACCACCCGGCCCTCGATCGGCACGGCGATCTTGGCATCGAGCGGGGTCGCATAGCGGCTCGGGTCCCACGGGTCCGGATGTTCCGTTTGCCGGCCCTGCGCGTCGAGCTCCTGGCGAAAATAACCGGCGCGGCTTGCGAGACTCACCGCGACCAGCGGCAGCTCCAGGTCGGCGCCGGAGCGCACGGTATCGCCGGCGAGGATGCCCAGACCGCCGCTGTACGTGGGGATCTCGTTGCGCAGCGCAATCTCCATCGAGAAATACGCGATGCGCTCTTCATGAATGAATTCATCGTGCATCGGGCTCGCTCCCGCCGGCCGCTAATACGACAACCCCTCCTGGATGGCGCCGATGATGCGCTCCTCGATTCGGCGGCCGATCTCTCGGGCCTTCTTGTGCGGGTCCCTGGCCAGCAGATAGGTCGGGCGTAGAACGATCACGGTCGCCTCGCCGGGCGTCTCCTTCATCGTGTACACCACGGCCTTAAACGGGCAGAGCACCGACCAGTCCATGTCGATGTTGAATACCTCCTGATTGAACACCACCGAGCAGAAGTGCACCGCCGTCACGTTGTCGAAGCCGATGGTGTTCCAGCGCTCGCCGGGGAACAGGTGCTTGTTGTTCTCGAGCCCCTTGGAGAGATTCTCCTCGGCGGTGAGGATGAACTGCGCGGCCTCGAGGCCGCGCTTGAGGCCCTTCAACACGGTGGGGAAATCGCCCTTGACCTGATACTTCCAGAAGGCCGGATTTTCAGCCGCGCGGGCATCCGCCGGTACTCCCGCGATGCCGACAAGGGCAAGACCCAGCACCAAAACGGCAAGTGGCGCACGAAACGGATTCATGGCGATACCTCCTTGTCGAACAGCCGACGCTACAACGGGTGTGACTGCGCAACACCATTGTACGCAGCACGGGGCCCGCCGGGATAGACGGTCGGGAATGCAAAGCGCCAAAGCGCGGCGCTCCCGGTGCGGCGTCACCGCCTCAGCGAGGCGCTTTATGGCTTATCGCGTACCCGTGTGGGCAAAAACGGGACCGATAGCGCGACCGGACCCTGTGATTCCCGGTCAGAAATGCATCTGAAGTGCGGCGGAGATCCGCCATGATCCCACCCGCGACTTGCTTTCTGTCGAGCCGCCTCCGGCGGCGATTGAAAGGCTAAAAGCGGGGTTCCGCCCCCGCGCGACGTGTTCCTTTCTTTGCTCGTGCAAAGAAAGGAACCGAAAGAAAGCACGCCCGGTCGCTTCGCCGCGCGCAGTTGCGCGCGGTCCCCTGCGCTCCTCGCGCCCCCAAGCGCGCGCCTAACTCGCCGGCCGCGAAAAACGC
>MFSU01000080.1:11225-11487 GCA_001785115.1 Candidatus Muproteobacteria bacterium RBG_16_65_34 | reverse complement strand
GCGCGACACCCCTTGGGGGCGCTGCGGTGCTCGGCTTGCTCCGACGGGGGTTGGAGCAACACCCATTTGGCCGTGCTGTATGGGGAGGCTCTGCTGACCTGAAGCATCTGTGAACGGCAGCGGCCAAATGGGTTCTGTTTTCGGTCCCCGTAGACGCCGCCGAGCATCGCAGCAAGAATCGGGGGTGTCGCTCGCCTCCTGTTCGAGCCCGAGGCGCGTTGTTAAGCGCCCGGCGAGTTAGGCGAGCGCCGATTCTTGCGAG
>MFSU01000080.1:0-11013 GCA_001785115.1 Candidatus Muproteobacteria bacterium RBG_16_65_34 | reverse complement strand
CCCCGCCGTACGGCGGGTTTTGTTTTTGGACGAACCGGAACCTTCAGATCAGTCCCGACAACCGCTTGTGCAGGGGGCTCGAGCGCGGGAAGTGTGCGAGCAGGAACCCCATCTGATCGACGAGCACGCGCTTGCCCTGGAGGTAGATGTACTCCGCGTGGGTCGGGGTGAACGGCACAGCCAGAAGCTCCATCCCGGACTGCTCCGGCGTGCGCCCGGCCTTGTGGTTGTTGCAACGCTTGCAGGCGGTCACGACGTTGGTCCAGGAATCCGTGCCGCCCATGCTGAGCGGGATGATGTGGTCGCGCGAAAGTCCACGCGCGGCAAACCGCTCGCCGCAGTACAGGCAGAGTTGGGCGTCACGCGCGAACAGCGCCTGGTTATTGAGCGGCGGCACATAGTGCGCGCGCGCCTTCAGGATCGCGTGGCTGTCGCCGTGGGTGGCGATGATGGAGTTGACCTCGATGATGGAGCGCCTGCCGGTGATGGCATTGCAGCCGCCGCGGACCTGATAGAGCGCAACCCCCAGGGAAAAGACGACCTGCCCGAGATGATAGGCCCGCACCGCCTCCTTGAAGTCGATCCACTCGAGCGGCATCCCCGAGGCATCGGTCCGCAGTACCTGTTGGCTGAGCGTATACACGGCTTACCTTACACGACTTACATGCGTTGGACGCTATTTATCGCAGAAAATTAGCGCCTTGTACATAGCCGGCGGGCACAGCTCACGACTGCCCCGGCCCGTCGCCGGCCCGTCGCCTGCCCCCTTCCGTCCCACGCAATTTCGGGACATGATGACGACCTGTGCGTTGCCGACCCGGCGCCGCATTCGCATTCTGATCCACGGCGGCGCCTGCGGACCGCCCCAACGCCGCACATCCGACCGATCCGGACGGCGGTCGGCGAGCACGCAACGGAACCAAAAAAACGAGGCTGAAATGGAACTCAAAATGAATGTCTTCCTGAAGAACATCCCGCTCTTCACGGGGCTGCATGAACCGGAGCTCGCCGTTCTTTCGTCCGACGGGGTGCGCAAACCGTTTCCGCGCAATGCCCTCATCATTCAGCAGGGAGCGGCGGGCGATGCGCTTTTTATCGTCCTCTCCGGCAAGGTCAAGGTGTTCTTGACCAGCGAGGACGGCAAGGAGGTGACGCTCTCGACCCTGGGCCCGGGCGATTTCGTGGGTGAGATGGCGCTCATCGACAACGAGCCGCGCTCGGCCGGGGTCATGACCATGGAGCCCTCGGAGTTTTTTATCCTCTCGCGCGCGGATTTCCGCACCGCCCTGCAGAGCAATGCGAACCTCGCGATCAACCTCATGAAGGGCCTGTGCCAGCGGCTACGCATCACGGATGATAAGATCGGTGCGCTCGCCCTGCTGGACGTCTACGGGCGGGTGGCGCGCACGCTCATGCAGCTCGCCAAACCGCGGGACGGGCAATACGTGGTCACGGAGCGCATCTCCCAGCAGGAGATCGCCAACATGGTCGGCGCTTCGCGCGAGATGGTGAACCGCATCTTCCGCGATCTCACCGCGGCCGGCCACATCCGCATGGAGGAGGGCCGGATCGTGGTGAACCAAAGCGCCATCGCGACGCACTGAGGAAGCGCCGAATAATATGAGTTTTTGACGCAGAGACGCGGAGGCGCAGAGATTTTTTTGTTGGTTATGCGGGGGTTTTCTCTGCATCCCTGCGTCGAATAACCGTATCGGGCCTTTCTTAAGCCCAAAAACAAAAGCCCGGCGCTGCCGGGCTTTTGTTTTTTTGCATGCCGTATCCGGCGCGCAGTTCGCCTACTTGATCTTGTATTCCTTGTACGCCACGTGCTTGCGTGCGACCGGGTCGTATTTCTGGAACTCGAGCTTATCCGGTGTCGTGCGCTTGTTCTTGGTGGTGGTGTAGTAATGCCCGGTCCCGGCACTCGAGACGAGCTTCACCTTTTCACGGATGGCCTTGGCCATGGTCTATACCCTCGTTAGATCTTCTCGCCGCGGGCGCGCATCTCGGCGAGCACCACGTCGATGCCCTTCTTGTCGATGGTGCGCAGGCCCTGGCGCGTAAGACGCATACTCACCCAACGCTTCTCGCTCTCCACCCAAAGCCTCCGATACTGGAGGTTCGGCAGAAACCGGCGCTTGGTCTTGTTGTTGGCGTGCGAGACATTATTCCCGGTACGCACGCGTTTGCCCGTGACTTGGCATACTCTGGACATCTTCGATTCTCCCTCGACTGGCAACCCGGGGCTTGCGAAAGGGCGCTTTTATACCAGAAACCCCCCGCCGTGGGTAGCTCTGGATTAGGGCAGGGACGAGGGGCGAGGGGCGAGGGGCGAGGACTGAGGACTGAGGACTGAGAGGTTCGCGGCCCCTGACCCCTGTCAGATCATCCCGCGCTCGCTCAGAGACACCATCTCGCCGTCACCCACCACCAGGTGGTCCAGAAGCCTTATATCCACCAATGCCAGGGCCTCCTTGAGCCTGCCGGTGAGCACCTCGTCCGCCCGGCTGGGCTCGGCCGCCCCCGAGGGGTGGTTGTGCACCAGGATTACCGCCGCGGCGTTGCGGGCGATTGCCTGCTTGACGATCTCCCGCGGATAGACGGCTGTGCCGTCCAGAGTGCCGCGGAACAGCTCCTCGAAGCCGAGCACCCGGTGGCGGTTGTCGAGGTAGAGGCAGCAGAAAACCTCATGCGCCCGGTCGCGCAACTGCGCCTGGAGGAAATTCATGGTGTCGCGGGTGGAATTAAGGGCCGCGCCCCGCATGAGCCGCTGCGCAGCCGAGCGCCGCCCGAGCTCGACTGCGGCCTGGATCTGCGCGTACTTGGCCGTGCCCAGACCCGGGGCGGCGCACAGGGTTTCGGCGTCGGCCTGGAGCAGCTCGCGCAGGCCGCCGAAGCGCGCCAGCAGCTCGCGCGCCAGGTCCACCGCCGTTTTGCCGCGCGGCCCGGTGCGCAGGAAAATGGCAAGCAGCTCGGCGTCGGACAGGTTTTGGGGCCCGCGCGCCAGGAGCTTCTCGCGCGGTCGCTCTTCCGTGGGCCAGTCGGTGATCGCCATGGGAGTGTCCTTCTTATTTGTCTGCGGTCCCTCAGGGAAAGTACACTGTAGCATATGGTCACACTGCAAAATAAGCGCATCGTCCTCGGCGTCACGGGCGGCATCGCCGCCTACAAGAGCGCCGATCTGGCGCGCCGCCTGCGCGAGGCCGGCGCCGAGGTGCGCGTCATCATGACCCGCGGCGCGACCGAGTTCATCACGCCCCTGACCATGCAGGCAGTGAGCGGCCATCCGGTGCACCAGCATCTATTGGACACCGCGGCCGAGGCAGGCATGGGGCATATCGAGCTTGCTCGCTGGGCCGACGCGGTGCTGGTGGCGCCGGCAAGCGCCAATTTCCTCGCGCGTTGTGCGCACGGCCGCGCCGAGGATCTGCTTTCCGCCGTGTGCCTCGCGACCGCCGCACCGCTCGCGATCGCCCCGGCGATGAACCGGCAGATGTGGGCCGGCGCCGCAACGCAAGCGAACCTCGACACCCTGCGCGCCCGCGGCGCGCGCATCTTCGGTCCCGCCGAAGGCGCGCAGGCCTGCGGCGAGGTCGGCCCCGGCCGCATGCTCGAGCCCTCGGAGCTGGTCGCGCTCACCGCCTCGCTCTTCGCCAGCGGCGCGCTCGACGGGCTCGCGGTGCTCGTCACCGCGGGGCCCACCTGGGAGGCGATCGACCCGGTGCGCGGCATCAGCAACAAAAGCTCGGGCAAGATGGGCTACGCCGTCGCGGCGGCCGCGGCCGAGGCCGGCGCGCGCGTGGTTCTGGTCTCCGGCCCCACCGCCCTGCCCGATCCCGAGCGCGTCGCGACGATCCGCGTGACGAGCGCGCAGGAGATGTTCGATGCGGTGCACGCGCACATTGCGCAGGTCGAGGTCTTCATCGGCGTGGCCGCCGTAGCCGATTACCGTCCGACCGACGCCGCGAAGGAAAAGATCAAAAAATCCGCCGAGCGCCTGACGCTCGAGCTGGTGCGCAATCCCGATATTCTCGCGAGCGTGGCGGCGCTCGCGCCCGCCCCCTTCACCGTGGGCTTCGCCGCCGAAACCGAAAACCTGGAGGCGAATGCGCGCGCCAAGCTCAAGGAGAAGCGCCTCGACCTCATCGCCGCCAACCGCGTGGGCGCGGGCGATGGCGGGTTCGACACCGACGAAAACGCGCTGCTCGTCATCGACCGCGACGGAAACAAGACCGAGCTTCCGCCGCAGTCCAAGACGCGGCTGGCGCGCGCCCTCATCCAACTCATCTCGGAAAAATACCATGCCGCCAAACAACGCAGACAAACGCAAGGTCGAGCTCAAGATCCTCGACCAGCGCATCGGCACTGAGTTCCCGCTGCCGCACTACGCCACGGGAGGCTCGGCCGGGCTCGATCTGCGCGCCTGCGTCGATGAGCACGTGCACGTCGCCCCGGGCGAGGCGCATTTGATTCCCGCGGGCTTTGCGATCCACATCAACGACAGCAACATCGCCGCGGTGCTGCTGCCGCGCTCGGGGCTCGGGCACAAGCACGGGATCGTGCTCGGCAATCTCGTGGGACTCATCGACTCCGACTACCAGGGGCAGGTGTTCGTCTCGGTTTGGAACCGCGGCAGCGAGCCCTTCACCATCGAACCGGGCGATCGCATCGCGCAGATGGTGTTCGTGCCGGTGGTCCAGGCGGAGTTCACCGTCGTGGACGACTTCGAGAAAAGCGACCGCGGCGGCGGCGGCTTCGGCCACACCGGGAAGAAATAAAAACGGGAATAGACAGGATTTACAGGATTATTCAGGATTAACAGGATTAAGGCGAAGGGCTTTGGGTGTTCCTCAATATTGAATCCTGCTGATCCTGTCCATTGATCTTTGGAGTTTTGAAGAAAACAAAAACAGGAATAGACAGGATTTACAGGATTAACAGGATTAAGGCGAATGGCTTTTGGTCTTTATCTTGAATCCTGTAAATCCTGTTAATCCTGTCCATTGACCTTGATAGAGTTTTGAAGAAAACAAAAACAGGGATAGACAGGATTTACAGGATTAACGGGATTAAGGCGAACGGCTTTGGATGTTCTGCTTTTTCTTGAATCCTGTTAATCCTGAATAATCCTGTTAATCCTGTCCATTAAATCTTTATTTTTCGGAAGCGCTACATGACGACGGAACTGCCACCGGAGATATTCAAGGCCTACGACATCCGCGGGATCGTGGGCAAGACGCTTACGCCGGAGATCGTCGAGCGCATCGGCCGTGCGCTCGGGAGCGAGGCGCGCGCACGCCAAAGCAACCGCTTCGTCATCGGGCGCGATGGGAGGCTCTCGGGTCCGGACCTTATCGCGGCGCTCGCACGCGGACTTGCCAACTCGGGGTGTGACGTGATCGACATCGGCATGGTGCCGACGCCGGTGGTGTACTTTGCGATCCAGCACCTCGACGCGGGCTCGGGGGTGGCCGTCACCGGCAGCCACAACCCGCCGGACTACAACGGCCTCAAGATGGTCGTCGCGGGTGAGACGCTTTCGGGCGAGGCGATTCAGGGCCTGCGCGCGCGGCTACTGCGAAACGACCTCACCAGCGGTCAGGGCAAGATCACCCAGGCCGACGTGCGCGGGGCCTACCTCGACCGCGTCACCGGGGACGTGAAGCTTGCGCGCCGGATGGGCGTTGCGCTCGACTGCGGCAACGGCGTGGCGAGCGAGCTCGGCCCGCAGCTCCTCAGGCGCCTCGGTTGCGATGTGACCGAGCTCTATTGCAACACCGACGGGAACTTCCCCAATCACCACCCCGACCCGAGCAAGCCCGAAAACCTCAAAGACCTGATCGCCGAGGTCAAACAGGGCGGCTACGATGTGGGGCTTGCCTTCGACGGCGACGGCGACCGCCTGGGCGTGATCTCACCCGACGGCACGATCATCTGGCCCGACCGTCAGATGATCCTCTACGCGCGCGATGTGCTCGCGCGCAACCCGGGCGCCGAAATCATCTACGACGTGAAGTGCTCGCGCACGCTCGATGCCGAGATCCGGAAAGCGGGCGGCAGGCCCACAATGTGGAAGACCGGGCACTCGCTCATCAAGGCGAAGCTCAAGGAAACCGGCGCGCTGCTTGCGGGCGAGATGAGCGGACATACCTTCTTCAAGGAACGTTGGTACGGCTTCGACGACGGCCTCTACACCGCCGCGCGGCTGCTGGAGCTGCTCGCGCGCGACAAGCGCCCGACGCAAGAGGTCTTCGCCTCGCTCCCCAACACCGTAAACACCCCGGAGCTGAATCTGAAATTCGCCGAGGGCGAGCACTTCGCGGCCATCAAGGAGCTGATCGGCCACGCCAGCTTCCCCGACGCCAAGGTCACCACCCTCGACGGCCTGCGCGCGGATTTCGCCGACGGTTTCGGCCTCGTGCGCGCCTCCAATACCACGCCGGTGCTCGTCTTCCGCTTCGAGGGCGATAGCGCGGAAGCATTGGAGCGCATCCAGAACCGTTTTCGCGAGTGGGTGCTTTCCACGCGTCCCGGAACAGCACTGCCCTTCTGAGCCCACCGGCGGTCGTGGCGCGCGGGGTCGCCCGCGCGCCACGGCTATTTCAGGTGCTCCTCGGTGTAGAGCGAGAGCTCGATCATCCGCTCGAGGAGTTGCTCGGGCGCGTAGCCCGGAAAGTTTTTGTAGACGAGCTCCTTGGCGTACAGGCGCGCGATGTAGCGCAGCTTGAGCGCGCGGTTGCGCGCGGCGAAGACGAAGTCGCGGTGACCGTTGTTGATCACGACGACGTTCTGCTCGGCGTCGTAGCGCGAGCGCCAAAGCTCCCCGGGGGCGCGCTGGAAGGTGTACCCGGGCAGCCCCTGCCTGGTCGCGGACGGCTCCTTGGGCTCGGGCAGCAGCGAGTCGGTGACGGTGACCATCGCCTCGCCCGCGCACTCGATCTCGCCCTGGGTGACCGTCGCCCGGATGCGCACAAGTCCCGGCTCCGGCGCGGCATGGAAGGTCACGATCTCGCCCGCGACGTTATCGAGCCGCCCCTCGCCCTCGAGGATCTCCCAACGATAGCGCAGGTCGTGCTCGACCGTGTGACGCGAGCGGTCGCGCGGCACGGCGCACAATGTCCGCGACTCGTTCACGCGCACCACGCATGAGGCCGGCGCCACGCGCACGCTGAAGAGCGGGCCGGCGTACTCGAAAAACGCCCGCTGCTTGCTTGCGGCCTCGGCCGTCCCACTTGCCTCGGCCGCTTCCGTCTCATCGACCGCCGCGCCTTCGGCGGCATCGCGCGAGCGCGCGCCGTGCCCCTCGCCCGGGCGGTGGATCTCGAACCAGTCGTACTCCTCGGCGGGTAACGCGAGCAGCGCCTCGCGGAACGCCCGCTGAAGTGATCGCAGCGTCTCGCGGTTGGCGTGCTCCTCCTCGGCGTGTCTTTGTGCGTCGATGATCCTGGCGAGCGCCTCCTCCACCGGCGCAGCCGCCGCGCAGAACGCGGCGAACGCCTCGTCGTGGATGATGCCCGTGCGCGTGCCCGGCGTGAGGTTCAAAAACGGCACGTCCACAATCCCCTGCAGGTAGCCGCCCGTCCAGGGCGAGCGCTGGAAGGCGTCGAGCTCCTGGATGGCGGCGAGCACGCGCGTGCCGCCGCGGTACAGACCGACCTGGTTATCGGGGCCCGGCTCGGCGAGATAGAGCTCGAAGTAGATCTCGCCCGGCGCCGCCGCGGGCGCGGGCAATTGGTGCAGCAGCCGCCCGCTGAACTGGCGCGGCTCGACCGCGTACTCCTTGCGCGCCTGGCGGTCCACCACCTTGATCCGCACGCCCGACTGCCGGATGCGGTCGCGCAGCTCCGAGGCGAGGTACCACTGGATCTTCTCGCCGCTGAACTGGCGGATGCCGGGCAGCAGCGGGCGGATGTCGAGCTCCGTGCCGCGCGCAGGCACGAGCGCGCGCTTGTGACCGGCGACGGTGTAGCCCGGGTCGCCGCGGCGCATGCGCATCTGGTACAGGCGCCCGTCCGTGCCCGCGGAGCCCATGGTGAGCTCATCGCCCACCGTCCAGAAGCTCAAGAGCCCGATGCCGAACTCGCCCTGGAGCCCCTGCGCGCCTTCGGTCTTCATGCGCCGTTTGATCGAGTCGCAGATGTGCGTGGCGACGTATTTGAAATCCGGCGCGCCCTCGGTGTCGCGCGGCACCCCGTCGCCGTCGTCGGCGATCCTCAGGTAATGCTCGCCGCGCTCGCGCCCGCGGGTGATCGTGACGTGGCGCGCATGCGCATCGATGCTGTTCTCGACGAACTCCGCCACCGCCTTGAGCGGGTTGCTCTGCGACAGCGCGATGATCGTGATCGCGTTCCAGTCGTTGCCGATGCGCAGCCGCCCGCCCCTGGCGGGCGGCGTGCTCCGATTCTTGGCTTTGGCCATGCGGTATCAGCCCCCTCTCGGCGTCCGGTGTTTGGTTACAAGATACTCCGCCAGCGCGACGGCGTTGTTGTGCTGCGCGTCCTTCGCGCCGAAAAGCAGCGTTACCGTGCCCTTGCGAGCCAGTGCCCGCAGCTCCGAGACACGCTCGGGGCCTTTATCCAGCTCCGTGAAGTAACGGCGTTTGAATTCCTTCCACTTATCCGGGTCGTGGGCGAACCACTTGCGCAGCCCGTCGCTCGGGGCGATGTCCTTGAGCCAGTGGTCTATTTTAGCCTTGTCCTTGCTCAAACCGCGCGGCCAGAGACGGTCCACGAGGACGCGCAGACCATCGGTCTTTGCGGGAGGGTCGTAGACGCGTTTCACCTTGAGCTTCATACCATTTCAGCGAGACGTTTCTCGAAGGCCGCGCGCCATGTGGGAGAGAAATGCGCTACCCGCGCGGCGCGCTCGTATTCCGCGAGTGTGCCGCCCGACCCGTGGCGCAGACGGAAGGCGTCGCGCACGCTGAGGGAATCCGCGGCGCGCTGGACGAGCTCGATCGTCTCGCCTGCCGCCACCCTGCCCTCCGCCGGCACGCGCAGGTAGAAACCGGTGCGCTGCGCGGCCGTGAAGCGGGCGGGAAAACCGTCATCGCCCATGCGAATGCCGAGCTTGAAGCACGGCGTTCGCGGCTGGCTCACCGCGACGGTGGCCGCGCCGATACGAAAAATATCGCCGATGCAGACCTCGTCTTCGAGCATACCTTCCACCGTGAAATTCTCCCCAAACTGGCCGTAGGAAAAATCATCCCGCCCCAATTCGCGCGCCCAGAAGCCGTAGTGCTCGAAGGGGTAGGCATACACCGCCTTGTCCGCTCCGCCGTGCACGCGCAGATCCGCCTGGCCGTCGCCTGCAAGGTTGCGCCGCCTGAGCCAGACCGCGCCTGCCACCGGCGATTTGTAGATGCCGGTGGTAACTGTCTGACCCCGATGGAGAATCTCCCGCGGGAGCCCCACGTTCACCGAAAGCAATATTGCGCTCAGTCCCAAGAAACTTTTATTCGCCCATGCGGTCTTTAGATGTATACCCCATTTTGCCACCAGACTAAACTTGATCCCATGCTGGGCCGGTTCCGAAAGAAGAAGCGATCCGTGGGCCGCGGGCTGATCGCCCTGATGGCGACGCTGTGGCTGAGCGTCGCGATCTCGCCTTGCGTCATGGCCCAACCCATGGACGGGGCGGCCGCCCACAGCCAAGCTGCGATGCAGGCGACGGACGATTGCACGCCACCGGCGGCGACCGAGTGCGCGCTCCCGGACCTCGCCTCCCCGATTACGGCCCAGGCCGCGCCGAGCGATCTTGCCGCAGTTCCGGTCCTGCTCACGACACTGCCGGCGGCGTTCGCGCGTACCGACGTGGCCGCGCGACTTCGCCCCGAGTACACGATCCCGGCCGTTCCCACCACCCCGCTACACATCCGGCATCTCGTCCTGCTGATCTAGACCTCCTCCTTCGTCGTTTCGATCCACGACTGAAAGGAGAGGTCCATGTCTTGCGTTCGTGCAGTACCCCGCATTGCGGGATTTTTGCTCATTGCGTTCATCGCCGCGCCCGCGGCGCGCGCCGAGCACGGGCTCACGCTCGCCGAGGCCGAGCGGCTCGCGCTCGAGCGCGCGCCGTGGTACGCCCACCACCGCGCCAACGTCGAGGCCGCCGCCGAGCGCGCGGCCTACGAGGGCCAGCTGCCCGACCCGCAGTTGAGCCTGGGCCTCCTCAACGTTCCGACCGACACCTGGAAGCTCGACCGGGAGGACATGACCATGGCCATGGTCGGCGTGCGCCAGAGCTTCCCGCCGTACGGCGCGCTCGATGCGCGCACCCGCCGCGCCGAGCAGACGCTGACACGCGAGCGGGCGCGGCTCGAGACCGAGCGCGCCAACCTCATGCGCCAAGTGCGCGCCGTCTGGTACGAGCTCTACTATGCGACCCAGGGGCTACGCCTGATCGAGGCCACGCGCGCGCTCGCCGTGCGCGACCTCGAGGCGGCGGAGGCGCGCTTTCGCGCCGCGCAGGATTCGCCGCGCGCGGTGTTGCGCGCGCGCCAGACCGTGGCGCGCTTTGACGAGCGCGCGCCGATGCTGCGTGCCTCGGCCGCGCGCGCCCGCGCCAGCCTCGCGCGCTGGATCCCCGAACACGCGCGCGACCCCCTGCCCGAGGCCTTGCCCCTCCTTCCCGCGCCGTCCGAGACCTTCGATCCCGCGCGCCACCCCGAGACGCGCGCGGCGCAGGCCGAGATCGAGGCCATGCGGGCCGAGGTGGACATGGCGCTCACGGAATACAAGCCGGGCTGGATGCTCGATCTCAACTACGGCGTCCGCCGGCCGATGCCGGATGGCACCGAGCGCCCGAACTTGGCGACCGCCATGGTGACGCTCGACCTGCCGATCTTCCGCTCCCAGCGCCAGGACCGGCGACTGGCCGAGAGCCGGAGCAAGGAGGTGGGCGCGCGCCTCGAGGCCGAGGACAAGCGCCGCGAGCTCGAGGCCATGTACGGCGCGATGCGCGCCGAATTCGAGGCGCTCGACGCGCGCGTGCGCGTGTTCGAGGAGCGGCTGG
>MFSU01000079.1 GCA_001785115.1 Candidatus Muproteobacteria bacterium RBG_16_65_34 | reverse complement strand
GACATAGCCGAAACAACGAACAGCACACGAATTGCAGCCTTCACAGGACCTCCTCGGGTTGGTTTGATTATTGGTATCGCTCGAAACACCTGCCAAGGTCTTAGCACACCCGCGGCTGAAATCAATCCGCCGTACCGCCCGTCGAACGGTTTCCGCCGCTCGGCGAACGGCGGGCGGCCCGGAGCAGCCACCCCGCCGCGAACAGGCTGACTAACGGGTCGAGCAGGTAATCCCAGAGATTGCGCGATTCGTATATGCCCGCGAGATAGGCGAGCGCGGCGGCGGTCACGACGATCGCCGCGAGATAGAACCGGGCATACCACGCGACCAGCGTGAGCGCGAACAAGGCGGCGATGAATCCGATGGAGCCGTAGCCAAGCGCATAGGGATCGAAATACGTCAGGCCGAGCGCGAACGGATACAAAAACGCCGCCCCGGCGGCGACCAGCCCCATGAGCGCGAGCATGTTTCTGTGGCCGATCGGGTTACGCCCGGTAGGGCCGCGCGCGCACGCCGCGCCCGCTAACACGAGGGTGGTGATGCTCACATCTCCGATGACGCCCCGCACGTAACCCGCGGCCGAGAGCGCAGCGAAAGGCACGAAAATCAAAATGCCCGCCGTGAGCCACGCCGCCGCGCGCGCGCGCTCCGGCAACCCTCGCAGCGCCGCGGCGACCGCGGCGAGACACAGCAATCCGCTGCCGAAGAGACCGAAGACCGCCGTCACAGCCGCTTCTCCAGCCAGGCCGGGTTGAAATGTACGTGCTTGATGCGGGTGCGATTCCAGGTGTAGAGCACATGCACATCGCCGGCGCCGTCGCGCAGCAACCAGGGATAGGAATATTCCTGCTCCGGCTCCTGCCGTGAACCGGAGCCCTCGAGCGCATGCACGATGCGCCAAGTGGTTCCATGATCCGTGGAATACGCGAGCGTGAGGTCGCGACGATCATTCTGCGAATTATTGAACGCCAGCAACAGGCGGTCGTCGGCGAGCAGCACGCCGCCCACGGCGGCGTTCGGGTTCGGCAATTCCGTTTTGACCGGTGGACTCCAGTGTTCGCCGCCGTCGGTCGTGCGGGTCATCAAAACCCGGCCGGGGGGATCTCCCGCGTAGCGCATGAAGCCGACCGCCTCCGTCTGCGACCAGGGCACGATGACAGGCTGCAAGGACGACCGCCCCCGGGACAGCCGGGTCTTGTGGACGACGTGTCCGTCGCCATCCAGGCGCAGCAGCTCGCCGAACTTGCCGAGCAGCTCGTGATATACGGGCAGTCCGATCGTGCCATCGAAAAAAAAGAAAGGCGGGCCCTTGACCAGGGTGCTGACGTTCAGAAACGGCGAGGCGATCAGGCGTTGCGGCGGACTCCAGGTCTCGCCTTGATCTTCCGACACCATAGAATTGATGGCGCTGCCCGACCAGCCGCCGACGGAGACGCTGACGAAAAACAGCCACAGCCGTCCGCCGCGGTCTCGGGTAACGACGGGATTGCCCAATTTCCGGATATATCTGCCGAGCTGGCGCTGCGCGTCTGCGCGTGCGATCACCACACGCTCGGGGCTCCATCCCCCGGCGTTCGGGGCGTAAACGGCGGTGTAGATCGCGACGTCTGCGGCGCCCTCGCGGGTGCCGCCATACCAGAACGCCCGCAGCCTCCCGCCCGCGAGCTCCACCGCAGCGGCGCTATGAACAGACTGGGCGCTCGTGTTCGGGATGAATTGGCTGCGGTAAAACGGCGCCGCCGCAGAGGCCGAACGGGCGTGCGCACCGGGGGGCAAGAATCCGGCGGACGGGCGGGACGTAAACGCCTGGAAGAAAAGGCCGCCGAACACGCCGATCGCGGCGATCAGTATCGTCCATTTGAGCCACGTACCCCCCTCGGCGCGGTCGGCGGCGGTCGGCGTAGTCATTCCGCGGCAGCCACTCTGTTCGCGTGACGGACCGGCGGTTCAGCCGGCGCATGCGGCCTGGGCGGGTTATGGTACATCAGGTATTTCGAGGTCTCGAGGAGCGCCTCGTACAAGCGCCGCAACTCGGCGACCTTGTCGGGATAGCGTTCATGGACATCCTGCGTGGGCGCCTGCGAGCGATAGCGATACAGACGCGGCTGGCCGCGCGGATCCAGCCGCAGAAAGAACTCATCGGTCAGCACCCCTTCCTGCCGCAACAGCGAAAAATGCGGATCGTCCGGCCCGAGCGCGAGCAGATCGCGTCCGAGCGCAGTGTTGAGGTAGGGCTTGCCGATGAGGCTCAAGTACGTGGGCAGGGAATCGGGGAGGCTTGCGGTGAAGTCGATGCGCCGGCCCTGCTTGATCAGCCCCGGGGCATAGATCACCAGCGGTACGTGGTGCCCCGTGAGCATGAGCGTCTCCCACGGGGTCGTGCGCGGAGCCGGATTCGGATTGCCGTGGTCGCCGTACATTACGAACACGGTGCTCCGGAAGTACGGAGACTGGCGCGCCTGCGCGAAAAAGTAGCCGAGCGCGTAGTCCAGAAACCTCATACCGTTGTACGCCGCCAGGTTGTCGAAGCCGTTATCCAGCAGCGTCTTGTCGTCCGCGTGCGCCAGCTCGAACCCGCGCTGGTCCTTCGGGATCGTGTACGGCCGGTGATTCCCGGCGGTCTGGATGAAGGCGAAGAAGGGTTGCTTCCGATCCTTGAACACCTCGTGCGCCTTCTCGAACAAGGCCACGTCCGATATGCCCCAGGCGTCCTCCTGCGGCGCGTCGTAATCGCCCTCCTCGTACATGCGCAGGCCCGGTATGTTGTGCGCGAGCAGGCCGCGGATGTTGCCCCAGTTGGCGCTGCTGCCCAGGAAATAAAACTTCTCGTAGCCCTCGAGCGCGTTCACCAGGGTGTGCTGGTTCACGATGAGCGGGTTGCGCGAGGCCGCGCTCTGCGGATTCACGTCCGGGATGCCGGTGAGCATGGTGAACACGGACCGCGCCGTCGGGACCTCGGGCACGAAGAAGTTCGTGAACAAAATCCCTTTCTTGGCGACCGCGTCGAAATAAGGCGTCGGGTTGAGCCGGTTGCCGAAGACGCCGGCCTTGAAGGCGGCGAAGGATTCCAGATGAATCACGACCAGGTTGAACGGGGCCGCGGGTTTGCGCTCCGGTACGATATACCGGGCGAAGGAAAGGTTCTGCGGATCCCGGGCGTCGGTCTTGAGCCCGAGCAGCGAGGCGACATAAGGATAATGCTCGCGGACCTTGTTCGCGTCGTAGGGACGGCTGCGGTTGTCGAACGTGTCCTCGAGAAACAAGACCGGATTGAGGGCGAGCGCCGCCACCGCGTCGTTGGCGCTGAAGTACGCCTCGCTCCAGCGCAGCGGGTACAACGACCACTTGCCGTACATGCCGAAGAAATAAAGCGCCGCGAGCATGGCGACCGCCGCCCGCCGCGGCCACTTGGCCAAAGAAGCCGGCGCCGGCGCAAGCACGCGCCGGGTCGCCCGGCGCGCGAGCCAGGCGTAACCCAGGGTCAACGCCGTGAGGCCCAGAAGCCCCCACACGACGGGATAAGTCTCCCAGGCCATCCGCGCCGCCACCGCGACCGGGAACAGGTGGTCCAGGACACTCGCGTTGAGGCGCAGCCGCAGGTAACCGTAGTGGCCGAAATCGACGAAGTAGAGCAGCAGCAGCACGAACTGCACCGCCGCGAAGTAACCGATCCAGGCGCGCCGCGCGGCGGCCGAGCCGGCGGGATGCAGGGGACGAATCCAGCCGAGCAGCGCCAGCGGCAGACCGATAATGAGCGCCAGCCGCAGATCGAACCTGAATCCCAGAACCAGAGCCGTGAGCACATCCCGCGCGGGCGCGTCCGCAAGGGTCGAGCGGAACACCGTCCAGAAAGCCAGTCGAAACGCCACGAACACGGCGAGATTGATCGCCGTGAGCACAAGCAGGAAACGCGCGAGCGCGGGTAATCGTTTAAACATCGGCATTTAGAGGTATGAGTTTTTGACGCAAAGGCGCGAAGGCGCAAAGAAAATCAGAGCGGACTAACAATAGGGTACCTCTAAAAATTCAGAAATGTAGGGTGGATTAAGCGCAGCGAATCCACCAATCAGAGGGAAACGCACCGTCCTTCCTGGCGAAACATCGGAGAATCGGGCCATTCTCGCCAATCGCGGCAAACGGTGTCAACCGCCGGCGCTCCGCTCCGTCCGAGGCCCGAACACACTCCCCTGCACCTGCGACCAGGTTTCGGCGCCGAACGCGCGCCGGATGACGAGCGGCAGCGCGATCGAGCCCGCCGAAAGCAGCCGGTCGTGAAATTCGCGCAGGGGCAAATTCGCCTCCCCGCGCAGCGTGTCGATCAGCGCCCACCCGACCGCATAGCCAAGCGGCACGGTGGGTGCGCGGCTGTACCAGGTAAGCTCGGCCAGTGCCTGCGCGGGCGGAAACCCGAGCTGCTCCACCAGACGCTGCGCCCCGGTCTCCAGGGTCTCGCCGCGGGTATGAATCCCGATATCGATGAGAATCCGCAGCGCCCGCCACAGCCGGTCGCGCAGCAGAAGGAGCCCCTGCTCCGGGCGGCCCAGGAACCCCTGCGCGCGCATGAGCGATTCGCTGTACAGCGCCCAGCCTTCGTACAGCGTCGCCGAGGCGTTGAGCAGGCGCGGGAGCGTGCGCGCCACGGGATTGCGATTGGCGGTGACGAATTGAAGATGGTGCCCCGGCCAGGCCTCGTGCACACAGGTATGCTGAATGCCGGCGTAATCGTGCTCGGCCAGCGCCGCGTCCGTCTCGGGCGGCGTGACGTAATAGTAGCCGCGCTGCTCGGGATCGTTCGGTGCGGGCTCGCAGTAGGCGGCGAAGGGAATCTCATGGCGCAGAAACGCCGGCGTCTCGACCACATCGAGTCCTTCGCGCTCGGGCATCGCGACCAGGCCGCGCGCCGCCACGAACGCACGCGCCGCGCGCATCTCCTGGCGGTAGACCTCAAGCAACCGATCCCGCGCCGGGTGCTCGGCGCGGAACCGAGCGAGCGCCGCGGCGAGGTCCTCGCCGCCGGTGAGCGCGCGGCAGGCGGCGGCAAGCTCCGATCGCGTGCGCGCGACGAGCTCCTGCCCGAACCGGTACAGCTCGTCGCGGGAGACATCCAGAAAATGCCGCTGCCCCAGCAGTTGCTCGAAATACGCCTCTCCGCAGGCGAACGCCCCGCGCGCTCGCGCCGCCAGATCCGTCGCGAGAAAATCGGCATGCGCCTCGAGCGATCGGATCGCCGTGCCGAGCGCGGCCTCGAGCCGCATCCCCTCGCCCGCCGCCGCGATCTTCGGATGCTGCGGCAGGCCTCTCAGGAAGGCGATGCCGCCGCGCGCGGCCGCCACCGCGGATTGAAGCCACAGCGGCGGAATCCCCGCGGCGCGCGGGATGAGAAACTCGCGCACTTCCCGCAAGAACGCGGGAATCGCCGCGAGCCGCGCCCGCAGCGCATCCTCGAAGTCTTCCACCGGCCGGATCGTGAGCTGATAGACCGCATGGATCGGAAGCCAGCGCTGCGGGTCCGGGCAGCGCGGCTCGATCTCGATCAGGTACTGGTTTTCGAGCCGGATCGCGCCGAGGAGCAGATCGTAGTCGAGCGCCTCGTCGGCGCCGAGCCCGCCGCGGTCGAGCTCTTCGAGTCCGGCGCGCAACTCGTCATTGAGGCAGACCAGCGCGCCGCGCGCCTCCTCCGTACAACGCGGCAAGAGATGTGCGTAGCCCGGCACACCCGCGTCCACCGCCGCCTCGGGGTGGTAGCGGAACCACGCCGAGTAGTACGCGCGCGCGAGTTCCTGGAAGTGCGCGGCGCTCACGCGGCCGCTACCTCGACGATCTCGAAGTCGTGGGTGATCTGTGCGGTCCTGCCCAGCATGATCGAGGCCGAGCAGTATTTCTCCGCGGACAGGTTGATGGCGTTCTCCACCCGTTTCGGATCGAGCTGCTTCCCGGTCACGATGAAGTGAATGTGGATGCGCGTGAACACCTTGGGGTCGGTCTCGGCGCGCTCGGCATCGATGCGCGCCACGCAGTCGGCGATCTGCTGGCGGCTTTTCTTGAGAATATGCACCACATCGAACGCGGTGCAGCCACCCATGCCGATCAGCACCAGCTCCATCGGCCGCGGGCCCTTGTTCTTGCCCCCGTGATCCGGCGGACCGTCCATGATGACCTTGTGCCCGCTGTCGGCGGAGCCTTCGAAACTCACGTCACCGGTCCACCTAATTGTCGCTTTCATTGGTTCACTCCCCGTGAAAAATGCGGAATTCGGAATGCGGAGTGCGGAATGAAAACTACGCTGCGCTTAAATTCCGCGTTCCGGGTTCCGCATTTACAACCCAAACAGTTCCCCCAATTTCTCCCCCGGATCGGCGGCCTTCATGAACGCCTCCCCGACCAGAAACGCGTTCACCCCATGCGTGCGCAGAAGCGCGACGTCCTCCGGCGTGTGGATTCCGCTCTCGGTGACGACGATCCGGTCTTTCGGAATCCGCGGCAACAGATCGAGCGTCGTATTCAACCGCACCTCGAAGGTATGCAGATCGCGATTGTTGATACCGATGAGGGGCGTCTCGAGCTCGAGCGCGCGCTCGAGCTCCGGCCCATCGTGCACCTCGACCAGTACGTCCATCCCAAGCTCGTGCGCGAGCCGCGCTAGCTCCCGCAGCTGGGCGTCGCCGAGCGCCGCGACGATGAGCAGGATGCAGTCGGCCCCGATCGCCCGCGCCTCGTACACCTGGTACGCATCCACGGTGAAGTCTTTGCGCAGGACGGGCAGCGCGCAGGCCTCACGGGCCTGCCGCAAATGGTCATCGCCGCCTTGAAAAAAATCTATGTCGGTCAGCACCGACAGGCAAGCGGCACCGTGGCGCTCGTAGCTTCGCGCGATCTCCGCCGGGCGAAACTCGGCGCGCAGCAGGCCCTTGCTGGGGCTCGCCTTCTTGATCTCGGCAATCACCGCGGGGCGACCCGTGGCGATGCGTGTCTCGATCGCCTCCCGGAACCCGCGCGGCGCGGGCGCGGACGCAACACGCCGACTCAGGTCTGTGAGCGGCAGGCGGCCGGCACGCGCGACGATTTCCTCGGCCTTGCGCGCGAGGATTTTTTTTAAGATGTCGGGGGTACCGCTCATTGTGCGGCGAGCTTGCGGCTCAAGGCCACGAGCGCCTGGAGCTTGCCGCGCGCCGCACCGCTCGCGATGACAGCGAGCGCGGTCCTCACACCCGAGTCGAGATCGGGCTCGAGGCCCGCGGCATAGATCGCGGCGCCGGCGTTGAGCGCGACGATGTCGCGCGCCGGGCCGGGTTGGTCGTCGAGCACGGATTCGATGAGGGCGAGGCTCTCCGCGGCGCTCCCGACGGCAAGCGCCTTGATGTCCGCGCGCCGGAAGCCGAACTGCTCGGGCTGGACCGTAAAGACCCTCACGCGCCCGTCCTTGAGCTCGGCCACGTGCGTCGCGCCGCCGATACTGATCTCGTCCATGCCGTCCTCGGCGTGCACCACGAGCACGTGCTCACTGCCCAGGCGCTGCAACACCTCGGCGAGCGGCTCGACCCATTGATCGCTGAACACCCCGACTACCTGGTTGGGGGCGCCGGCCGGATTGGTGAGCGGTCCGAGGAGATTGAAGATCGTGCGGACGCCCATCTCGCGCCGCGGACCGATCGCGTGCTTCATCGCGCCGTGGTGCCTGGGCGCGAACATGAAGCCGACACCGACCTCGTTCACGCACCGCGCCACCTGCTCGGGCGTAAGCTCAAGGCTCACGCCCGCGGCCTCGAGCACATCGGCGCTGCCGCTCTTCGACGACACCGAACGGTTGCCGTGCTTGGCGACCTTGCCACCCGCGGCCGCGACGACGAACGCCGAGGCGGTGGAGATGTTAAAGGTATGCACGCCATCGCCCCCGGTGCCGCAGGTATCGACGAGATGCGGTCCCGAGACGCCGACGCGCGTCGCCAGCTCGCGCATGACCTCGGCGGCGGCGGCGATCTCCTCCACCGTCTCGCCCTTCATGCGCAGCCCGATCAAAAAACCCCCGATCTGCGCCGGCGTCGCCTGCCCGGTCATGATGAGGCGCATGACCTCGCGCATCTCGGCGGCCGTGAGATTGCGCCGCTCGGTCGCGGCGCGGATGGCGGTCTGCATGTCCATGGTTAACCCCTATGAGTTTTTGCCGCAGAGACGCAGAGAACGCAGAGAGAATCTTTAGCGGCGCTTCGCGCCGAAAGGCCATAAGAACCGTTTTTCTCTGCGTCCTCTGCGTCTCTGCGGCAGATAATCTTACATTTTCAAAAAATTCGACAACAGCTCGTGACCGAACTGCGTCAGGATCGACTCCGGGTGGAACTGCACCCCTTCGACCGCGAGCGTCTTATGGCGCACGCCCATGATCTCGCCGTCCTCGGTCCAGGCGGTGATCTCGAGGCAGTCGGGCAGCGACTCGCGCTCGATCACGAGCGAGTGGTAGCGCGTGGCTTCGAACGGGCTCGGCAGCCCCTTGAACACGCCCTCGCCCTTGTGATGGATCATCGAGGTCTTGCCGTGCATCAGTTGTTTTGCGCGCACGATTTTCCCGCCGTAGGCCGCACCGATGCTCTGGTGGCCCAGACAGACGCCCAGAATCGGAATCTCGCCGCCGAGCTTCCGGATCGTCTCGACCGACACCCCGGCCTCGTTCGGCGTGCACGGCCCCGGCGAGATGACGATGCGATCGGGCTTGAGCCGTTCGATTTCGGGTACCGCGATCTGGTCGTTGCGGTAGACGCGTACGTCCTCGCCCAGCTCGCCCAGATATTGCACGAGGTTATAGGTAAAGGAATCATAGTTATCGATCATCAGCAACATTAGCAACCCCGCAATGGGTATAGCGCAGGCACTCTCTGTTGAGTCAACCAATGCAACGCCTTCTCGAAATGCTGAAAACTACGATAATTCGCCTTTGGCAGTTCCAGATTAATGTTGGCAGTCAATGCAGGCTGATCAATTCTTTCCTTATATTTTTTCCCCCGGGGCATTAGGCTGCTAATAAGTTCTTTTACACCACGCCGTTGGCTAAGGTCACCTGCAAGTTCTTGCGGTTGTATACCTAGTTTGGACTTCACTGTATCGGGGTCATACAAGAAAATGGCTTCATATTCACGCACCCAAAAACTGAATGCCATAGGTTGGAAAACACCTATCTGCTGAGCATAACTTGACAAGATGCAACCATTCCTCACCGCACAACCATCGTCACAATCTATCGTCCAAAGTATTGGCATCTCCTCGTGCAATGCAGCTTGCAAATACCGTTTAAAGTTAGCTCCATCATTAGCAACTAAGTGGGCCATATCTTTACGGCGGTGCGTTTCGAAATTCCAATCGTAAATTCCGTAAAATTCACCCAAAACTCGACGAGCTAGGGTTGGTATAGCAACCACGTCGCCATCACCTTCAACAATAAGTAATAATTTTGGCATTTCTATTGCTATTCCGGCCGCAAGCCGTCAAGAACCATAACCTCTGACAGAGTCATCAAGCCCTTCTTTACTGTTTCTACCTGGCTTCGACGTATGCCTGAGACACGTGTTTCTCCTTCTCTCATAGAAACAACCTTAATCTCTTCTGGCGCAAAGTGATCAAGAACGTATGGGCTATGAGTTGTAATGAGTAATTGCGTTCTTTCTGATACCTCACGTGTTGCCTCTGCGAGCAAGGAGATCAATCCTGGATGTATGGTTAGTTCTGGCTCTTCAAGCGCCAAGAAAACAGGGTGCGGAGTTTGGTAAAGAGTCAAAAAAATTGCAAACAAACGTAGAGTCCCATCAGAAAGCTGCACAGGGTCGAAGTAATGCGCTTTAGAGTCGGGGTTATCTTTAATCAAAAATTGTGGCACCAGATACCCACCAACCAACTTTACACTAACCGTCTCCAATCCAGGCATTACTTGTCGCATCAGTTCAGTAATCCGATGAATCATCTGTTCGCCAAGTTTGCGTTGGCGCATAGCTTTAAGTATTGATGCCCAGTTCGCGCAATTCTCCTTTAATTGACGATCTGTATCTGGCCGTGATGGCTCCCGTAGTATGTTAGGATACATGGACGCAAACCGTAAGCCCGACAACTGACGTGAAATGGTCCCATGATGTTCAAAAAATTCGGTTGGGGGCCCAAAAGTTTTGATCGCTAACTGGTCAGGAGCTACAGGACGTTTTCTCTCTTGGTCATTAACAAATACTTTTCCGTGACGATCACGATGAAGAGTAAACGATTCTATCGAATGCACTTCGGAAAAAACCGAACCAGAATCTCTGTCATTTTCTGCTTCATCTTCTTCATCATCAACAACAAATACCGTCTGACTCCACGACGCATCCTCAGATTCAACTCTATAGTTGCTGCCGGAGCCAGCGATCTTGAGGGTATAAGATGCCGGGAATTGGTTACCTGAAATTCCATCGTCTGTCTCAAACTCCAACTTGATCGAAATACTATATGGTCGAGTTGGTGAATACTGACGGACAATATCAAGGCCGCCACGTTCACTGAGAGCGTGATCCAGACCATAAACAACGGCGTCTCGGACAAAACGCAGGACGTCAACAATATTGCTCTTTCCAGAACCGTTTGGTCCCACCAGAATCGTAACTGGAGTGAAATCTACGCGTATCTCTGCAAGGCTCTTATAGTGCTGAACAGTTAGTGATTTCAGCATGGCACCTCCTACTCTAGTTCTACCGATAATATCCTTCTAAACCAGCAGTCGTCATCGCAACCGCGCGGAAGATGGCGCGGGCCTTGTTCAGGGTCTCGTCCCATTCGGATCTCGGGACGGAGTCGGCGACGATCCCGGCGCCGGCCTGGATGTAGAGCGTTCCGTCCTTGATCACCGCGGTGCGGATAGCGATGGCGGTGTCCATGTTGCCGGACCACGAGAGGTAACCGACGGCGCCGGAGTAGACGCCGCGGCGCGTGGGCTCGAGTTCCTCGATGATCTCCATCGCCCGCACCTTGGGCGCGCC